>NZ_JBIWPN010000048.1:0-20135 GCF_044768305.1 Kitasatospora sp. NPDC101155
CGGGGCGGGTGGTCGCGCCGGGCCCGCCCGGCCCCCCCCGGGGGGGGGGGGGCGGGGGGCGGGGGGGGGGGCCCCCCCCCCCCGGGGGGGGGGCCCCCCCCCCCCCCAGGCCCCACCGGAAACGTCCGGCTGCGGCGGGCGATGTTCGCCGCCGCCGCCTTCCTCACCTTCCCGCTCGCCGTCTCCTTCAGTCGTGGCAGCTGGATCGCCACCGCCGTCGCCGCCACCGTCCTGCTGCTGCGCGTCGACGCCCGACTGCTGGTGCGCGGTGCCGTCCTCGGCCTCGCCGCCGCGGTCGTCCTGGTCGGTGGCCTCGGCCTCGGCGCCTCCGGCGTCACCGAACGCCTCAGCTCGATCGGCTCCGTCTCCGCCGCCCCCGACCAGTCCGTCTCCGACCGCTACGACCTGTGGGCCACCGCCGGGCGGATCTGGCAGGACCACCCCGTGCACGGCGCCGGACCGAAGGCCTTCCCGAAGCTGCGCGACAGCCACGCCCCGTTGCGGCTGTCCTCCGGCAGCGACGCCGCCGACTCCACCATCGGCTTCCAGCGCGAGCCGCTGCTCTCCCCGCACAACATGTACTTCCTGGTGCTCAGCGAGCAGGGCCTGATCGGCATCACCGCCTACGCCGCGCTCTTCCTCGGCCTGCTGCTCGGCTGCCTGCGGCACCGCCGCGGCCCGGCGCTGGCCGCGCTCGCCCTGCTCACCTGGGTGCTGGTCGACTTCCTGTACGCCGACATCGGCGGCACTACCACCGTGCTGACCTCCGTCGTCCTCGGCCTCGCCGCCCGCGCCGCCGTCCAGGGGGCGGACCAGTGACCACCGACCGGCCGGCCGTGCTCGCCTCTACCCTCCCGGCCCCGCGCAGCGCCCCCTTCCCGCCTTCGCCCCCCGGGCGCGCCCCGGCGCCCCGGCGCGGCTTCCTCGCCAAGGCCTTCGGCATCACCGCCGTGCTCAGCGCGGCCGGCTCCGGCCTCGGACTGCTGCGCGACCTCCTGCTGGCCCGCTACTTCGGCGCCAACCAGGGCACCGATGCCTTCCTGGTCGCCTGGACCGTTCCCGAGACAGCCGCGCCGCTGCTGATCGAGGACGCCATGTCCTTCCTCATGGTGCCCGCCTTCGCCCTCGCCCTGGTGCTGCGCGAGGAGGACCCGGACGCCCCCGACCCGGTCCGCCAGCTGGTCCGCGCCACCCTGCCGTGGCTGCTGCTCGCCCTCAGCGGCCTCGCCCTGGCCGCCGCGCTCGGCGCCCCCCAGCTGGTCGAACTGCTCGCCCCCGGCCTGCGCGATCCGGGCCTGGCCGTCGACTGCACCCGGATCACCGCGATCACCGTGCTGCCGTTCGGACTGGTCGGCTACCTGGCCGCCGCGCTGCGCGCCCACCACTGCTTCACCGCCCCGGCCGGCATCTACGTCGCCTACAACCTCGGCATCCTGGCCCTGCTGCAAGGCTTCCACGGCCACCTCGGCGTCCGCTCCGCCGCCTTCGGCGTGGCGCTCGGCAGCCTGCTGATGGCCGGCCTGCTGACCGGCCCGTTCCTGCGCCGGGGCCAGGCCGCCACCGGCCGCAACCGGCGCTCCCGTCGCAGCCTGGTGCCGATGCCGCTGGCCCTGCTGCCGGTGGCGGCCTTCACCCTGACCCGGCAGGCCCAGGTCTTCGTCGAGCGCTACCTCGGCTCGGCCCTGCCGCCCGGCACCATCTCGCACCTCAACTACGCCGCCAAGGTCTCCCAACTCGCCATGACGGCGGGCATCCTGATCTGCACCGTCACCTTCCCGCTGGTCGCCCGGGCGCTCGCGGCCGGGGACCTCACCGCCGCCCGCGACCGGGTCGAGAAGGACCTCGGCCAGGCCGCGGCGGTGGTCCTGCTCGGCACCGCCTTCCTGATGGCCTGCGCCCCCTCGGTGGTCTCGCTGCTGTTCGAGCGCGGTGCCTTCGGCCCCGGCGACACCGCCGCCACCGCCGACGTCATCCGCGTGTACAGCTTCGGGCTGCCCGCCCAGGCGCTGACCGGCGTGATGATCCGCCCGTACTTCTCGCTGCGCCCGGTGGTCCGCCGGGCCGACGACCCGCGTACCGAGGACGGCGGCCGCCGACTGCTGGACTGGTACCCGGCCGCCGCGATGGTGCTCGGCCTCGGCGTCACCGTGGCGGTCGGCCTGCTCGCCACGAGCCGCTTCGGCGCCCTCGGCCTCGCCGCCGGAAACGCAGCCGGGATCACCACCACCGCGGTGCTGCTGCTGCGCGGCCTGGTGCTGCGCGGCATCCCGCTGCGGCTGCCCCGAGTGCTCGGCGGCCACGCACGGCTGGTCGCCGCCGCCGCCGGGGCCACCGTGCTCGGCACCGCCGTGGCGGACCTGGCCGACGATCCGCTGCTCTCGACCCTCCTCGGGGGCCTCACCGTGGCGCTGGCCTTCGCCGTCCTCGGCACCGGCCTCGGTGCCCGCGAGGTGCGCGGCCCGGTCCTGGCCGCCGCCCGGGCCCTGAACCCCTCGACCGGGCCTCTGAACCGGCAAACCGGGCCTCTGGACCCGCCAACCGTCGCCGATGAAGGGAAGCTTCCCCATGGACAATGAACGGGGAACCGTCCGTTCGGCCCAGGCGGGCGTCACCAACGCCCCGCCCGACCGGGCGCGACTGCCCAGGAGCCGCCGTCCGGTCGGCGAACCGACCGCCCCCGGCTCCTCCTCGCCGTGGATCCTGATGTACCACTCGGTGGCGGTCGAGGAGGCGGACCCCTACCAACTCACCGTCAGCCCCGAGCGGTTCGCCGAGCAGATCGCCTGGCTGCACCGGCACGGGCGGCGCGGGGTCTCGGTCCGCGAGCTGATGCGGGCCCGGGCCCAGGGCCGGGGCGACAGACTGGTCGGCCTGACCTTCGACGACGGCTACGCCGACTTCGCCCGCTACGCCGTACCGATTCTGCAGGCGTACGGCTTCACCGCCACCGCGTACGTGGTCGCCGACCTGCTCGGGCAGGACAACGGCTGGGACACCGAGGGCCCGCGCAAGGAGCTGCTCACCGTCGAGGAGGTCACCGAACTCGCCGCCGCCGGCTGGGAGATCGGCTCGCACGGCCTCGGTCACCAGGCGCTGCCCGGCCTGCCCGCCGACGTCCTCGCGATGCAGACCCGGGAGAGCCGGCACCTGCTGGAGGAGGTGGTCGACGGCCCCGTCACCGGATTCTGCTACCCGTACGGCGCCGTCGACCTGCCCGCCGCCCTGGCCGTGCGCGACGCCGGGTACGACTACGCCTGCGCGATCGCCCACTCCCCGCTCACCGGCCGCTTCGCCCTGCCGCGCTGCTACGTCGGCGACCGCGACGGCGCCTGGCGGCTGCGTGCCAAGAAGGGTCGGCACCAGCTGCGCGACGCCGTCGCCGAGCTGCGGAGTGTTTGCAAGGGGCGTCGGACGTGAAGGTCCTGCACATCGTCACCGGGCTCGCCTCCGGCGGTGCCGAGCGCCAACTTCACCTGCTGCTGAGGCACTTGCCGCCGCACCAGCGGTGTGAGGTGCTCGCCCTGACCAACCCCGGCGCGGTCGCCGACGCGCTGCGCGCCGACGGCGTGACTGTCCACCACCTCGGCATGCGCGGCAACCGGGACCTCGGCGCGCTGCCCCGGCTGGTCCGGCTGGTCCGGGCCGGCCGCTACGACGTGGTGCACACCCACCTCTACCGGGCGCAGCTGTACGGCCGGCTGGCCGCACGGCTGGCCGGGGTGCGCGCGGTGGTCTCCACCGAGCACTCGCTGCACGCCGGGGTGATCGAGGGCCGGCCGGTCACCCGGGGCGTCAAGGGCCTCTACCTGGCGGCCGAGCGGCTCGGCTGCACCACCGTCGCGGTCTCCCGCCAGGTCGCCCAGACCCTGCGCTCCTGGGGCGTCCCGCCGGGCCGGATCGAGCTGATCCCCAACGGCATCGACACCGCCGGCTACCGCCGCCCGCCCGCCGAGCGGACCGCCGCCCGCCGCCGGGTGCGGGCCGAACTCGGCCTGCCGGAGGGCGGCTGGGTGGTCGGCGCGGTCGGCCGGCTGGTCCCCGGCAAGCGCTTCGAGGTGCTGCTGGAGGCGCTGGTCGAGCTCGACCCGGCCACTCGGCTGGTGCTGGTCGGCGAGGGATCCGAGCGCGCCGCGCTGGAGCGGCGGGCCGCCGAGCTCGGTGTCCGGGAGCGGCTGGTGCTCACCGGCGAGCGCGACGACGTGCCCGACCTGCTGGCCGCGATGGACGTGCTGGTCGCCCCCTCCACCGCGGAGACCTTCGGCCTCGGCGTTCTGGAGGGCCTCGCGGCCGGGCTGCCGGTGCGGCACAGCGCCTGCCCGGCGCTGGACGAACTGCCGCCCAGCGCCGCCCCGCAGGCCCGCCGCATCCCCTCCGAACCGGCCGCGTACGCCGCCGCGCTGCGCGACCTGCGGCAGCTGAGCGGCCACACCGCCGACCCGCTGCCGCACCCGCCGGCCGTCGGCCACTACGACATCGCCCGGGTCGCCGCCGACCTGGGCGCCCTCTACGACCGGCTGGCCCGCGTTTGACCGCCCGCCGCCGGTACCGCCGTCCCAAGCCCAAGGAGCCACGCCCATGACCACACCGCGCCGAAGCGCCCGTCACCTGATCCGCCGCTGGTGGCCGGTGGCGCTCGCGGTGCCGCTGGGCGCCGCGGCCGGCGCCGGGTACGCCGTCGTCTCGCACCCCTCGTACTCCGCCACCGCCTACGTCCTCGTGGTGCCGCAGAACCCGGGGGAGGCGGCGACCGCGACCAACTTCGCCCAGGCTTACGGGCGGTTGGCGGGCCAGCCGCAGGTGCTCGCGGTCGCGGCCGCCGAGACCGGCCACACCCGGGGCGAGCTGGAGTCCCTGGTGTCGGGGACGACCTCCCCGGACGCGCCGATGATCGAGATCACCGGCACCGGGAAGCGCGCCCAGGAGGCCGCCCAGACCGCCGACGCGGTGGCCGGTTCGCTGGTCTCCTTCGCCAACACCAGCAGCAAGGACACCAACGTCCGGCTGGTGACGCTGGCCCCGGCCGCCGAGCCGGACAAGCCGGCCTCGCCCTCCGGCAAGCTGGATGTCGCGGTCGGCGCCGCGGCCGGGGTGCTGCTCGGGTCACTGGTGATGATGACCCGCCGCCGCGGCGGGGCCGCCGCCGAGCCCGAGGCCGTCGAGAGCGTCGAGACCGCCGAGAGCGCCGCGGCTCCGCAGGCCGCCGAGCCGGCCGAGGCCCCGGCCACCCCCCGCCCGCGCAGCGGGGAGCAGGACGCCGAGGCCGAGCCCCGGCCCCGGTCGAAGCGCGAGTCGAAGGCCGAGCCGAAGAGCGGCGCCGAAGCCGTGGCCGAGCCCGAGTCGAAGGCCGCGCCCGAGGCCGCCGCCAAGCCCTCGGCCAAGGAGAAGGCCGCCGCCGGGAGCAAGCGATGAGCACCGAGGCCCGCGCCGCCGGCCTGCCGGCCCAGTCGGCGGCGCCGGCCTGGACCACCGAGCTGCGCCGCGAGGACGACGCCCTGGACACCCTCGCCGAGGAGTGGGACGACCTGGCGGCCCGCTGCCGGACCGCCACCTTCTTCCAGGCCGCCGCCTGGCAGCGTTCCTGGTGGCGTCACTACGGCCGCCCCGGCGCGCTGCTGGTGGTGCTGGTCCGTCGGGACGGCCGGCTGGTCGGCGCGGGCGCCTTCATGCGGCGCCCCGGCCCGTTCGGCGGCCTGACCGGCCTGGGCGCCGGGCTGGTCGACTACGGCGACATCCTGCTCGACGACGAGTGCGCCGACCGGGCCGCCGCCGAGTTCGCCGCCGCCCTCCCGCTCACCCGGCCCTGGCACTGGCTGGAGCTGCGCGAGATCCACCCCGAGGCGGCGGTGCATCGGGTGTACGAGCACTGGCGCGGGTCCCGCCGGCGCTACCGGGACTCGCTCTGCCAGTACCTCCCGGCCGTCCCGATGGAGCGGCTGCTCAAGCGGGTGCCCGGCAAGACCGCCCAGCGCAGCCGGGTGAAGATGCGCAAGATCGCCGAGGCCGGGGTGCAGGTGCGCCCCACGCCGGCGGCCGAGGTGCCCGCCGCGCTGGAGGGGCTGCTGCGGCTGCACTTCCTGCAGTGGCAGGACCGCGGTGTCACCCCCGAGCACCGGACCGAGCGCTTCGCCCGGCACCTGACCGAGTCCACCACCGGGCTGGTCGCCACCGGTCGGGCGGCCGTCCACCAGTTCCACCTGGACGACGAACTGGTCGCGGTGAACCTGCTGCTGCTCTGCCCCTCCTTCGGTGGGCTGTACCTGTACGGCGCCCATCCGGCGCTGCGCGAGCGGCTGGACATCGCCGGGCTGCTGTTCAACGCCGCGCTGGACGAGACGGTCGGCGCGGGCATCCCGCTGCTCGGCCTGATGCGCGGCCAGGAGCCGTACAAGCAGCGCTGGCGGCCGGACCAACTCCACAACCAGTGGCTGCTGTTGGGGCCGGCCGGGGCGGCCCCGGCGGCCGCCGCCCGGGCCGGGGCGGTGCACGCCCGGCACTCGGCGGCGCACCTGCTGCGGACCCGCTTCCCCAAGCTGCGGGAGGCCCTGCTGGCCCGCCGCCGCGGCTGAGCGCCCACCCTGACCGCCGCTCACCGCCGCGAGGGCGTCCCGGCCGAGGACGGGCCCGCCGGCGGCACCACCGCCGGCGCCCCCCGCGAACCGGACATCAGCTGCTTGAACGCGGCGGTCGAGCGCGGATTGCTCTTGCACTGAAAGAAGCCGTGCGGGCAGTAGTCGGTGACGGTCTGGTAGGCGGTGTCGTGGGTGCGCATCCACTCGACCATCCGCCGGACGAACTCGGGGTTGTCGCCGTTGCGGAACAGCCCCCACTCCGGGTACGAGACCGGCTTGCCGTGCTTGGCGGCGAACTCCACCTGGTCCTGCAGGCCGTACGGCTCGCGCACGTAGTCGTCGAAGGTGCTCCCGGCCGGCTGGTCGTAGCTGTCCATGCCGATGATGTCGACCACGTCGTCGCCGGGGTAGCACTTGGTCCACGGGATCGCGTCCAGGCCCCGGGTCGGGTTGAAGTCGAAGCGGAACCGCTGCCCGGGCACCGAGCGCATCACCCCGACGATCCGCCGCCAGTAAGCCTTCCACGCGGTGGGGTCGGGCTTGCAGCGGTGGGTGTAGGTGATGCCGTTCATCTCCCAGCCGAGGGTGATGACGGTGTCCGAGCCGCCGAGCGCGACCAGCCGGCGGGCGAGCCGGAGGAAGTGGCTGTCGAAGTCCCCGCGGCTGCCCTGGGCGAGCAGCTTGGCGACCTCGCCGTCCGGCACGTTCGCCTCGTTGGGCACCAGCATCGGCACGCCGAGCACCAGCATCCGGGCCGGGTCGGCCAGTCGCCACTGCGACCACATGCCGAGCACGATCGGCTCGCCCTCGATGTCGGCCCAGCCGTTGCCCGCCAGATAGGTGTGGCCGACCTGAATGTTGGCGTCGCCGAGCCAGCGCGCGTACCTGCCGATCTGCGGGATGTACTCGTCCCAGGAGCCGACGAAGGCGCCGAACGGCGGCTCGTGCCTCGGCCGCTGGACCGGGGGGCGGGGGGCGGCGCCGCGCGGCTCGAAGGCGTCCGAGGAGAGGGCGTGCCGGTCGTCCCGGCCGACCGGCGTCCCGGCCGGGACGCTGGCCGTGGCCATCAGCAGCAGAGCGGCGGCGGCCAGCGTCAGACGGCCGATTCGCATGGTCTCTCCTCCGGGCGTCGCGAGCGGGGCGGACGGTGACGACCGGGGACGGACCGTGGCGTCACGCCCGCCGACAGTAGGGCCGCCGGAGCGAAGAAAAGCCGAATGTCACCCTAAAGTGGGCGGTATTCGAACGCCGTCTGCCGCAACACCCGACCGGAGGCGTCCGTGTATCAGCTCTGTAACGTTCCGACCGGGCCCGCGCGGCCTACCGCCGAGCGCCCGGCCACCCGGCCGAGGGCCCGACGACGCAGGTGGGCGGGTGGGCGTACGGGACGGGCGCGCGCGGCGGGCAGTGCGGCCGACACCATGCGCGAGCGGCGAATCCGGGCTGACTCGCCCGCCCGGTGAAAGGTACGCTCCGGCCGTGTCCTGGAAGCCGCCGCGTGTACTCACCCCCCGGTCGATCCTGCCTGCCCTGGCGGTGATGCTGGTCCTTGCGGCCGGTGCGGCGGCACACGCGAACAAGCCGGTGCCGTTCGGCGACCGGGTGGCGGGGCCGGGCGACGCCGAGGCGACCCCGGTGAACTCGCAGTCGGTCAACTCGGCCGACCTGGACCTCAAGGTGGTCGGCCCCGCACTGGAGGCCTACCACAAGACGACCGGCGACCGGGCCTGGTCGTATCGCCGCGAGGGCGCCGAGGCGCTCTACGTGGCGATGGCCGGGGACAACGCGATCGTGGTCTGGGACGACGGCCTGGTCACCTCGGTGCGCCCGGGCGACCACGAGGTGCGCTGGCACCGCGCAGTGCCGGGCCTCGCGGACTACCTGCGCGCCGACGGCGAGCCCGGCGCCGACAAGCGCACCGAGGCCCAGCGTAAGCAGACCGCCGTGCAGCGGGCGGCCGCCGCGCTGCACACCGTCCAGCGGGGCGGCTCGCCCTGGCTGGCCGTGGTGACGCCGAACCTGACCATGGGCCTGCGCGACGCCGACGGCGACCTGCGCTACAACGACCGGCCCTCCAACGGCTGCCTCTACGACCCGCTGCGCACCGTCCACACGGACTACGCGGTGCTCATCCCGCGCAGCTGCACCAACAGCAGCGGGCTGGCCGTCTCCGGCGGCATCACCGGCTACCGGCTGGACAGCAACGGCTGGGCGATGAGCACCGGCCCGGCGGCGGCGATCAAGGTGCTGGACAGCAGCCGGGTGGAGATCACCGACGGCCCGATCGTCCCGGCCAGGGTGTTCGACACCAAGGCGGCCGCGCCCGAGACGGCCTGCGGCGCCCTCGACGCCCCGTTCGCCGCGGTCCGCCCGCAGGGCGGCTGCGCCGACCCGTCGGCGAGCCCGACCGCGGACGCCCCCGCCGTCGCGGCCACCCCGGCGGCCCCGGCGACCGACCAGCCGACGGCCCCGGCAGCCTCCGCGACCGACCAGCCGGCTGCGGCGCAGCAGTAGCCGAGGCGCTTCGGGTACCCCAGGGAGGTAACCCCCTGGGGCGTTCGGCGCGGCCCGGTAGACTGGCCGCCATGGCTATCTTCTCCGGGCAATAGCGGGCGGCGGCGCCCCTTCGACCGCGCCGACCGCCGATGAAGCCCCCTTCCCGCTGCCCGGGCCCGGACCCGGCCGCCCGCCCACGTCCCAGGAGTAGTTCCCAGCCATGATTTCCGCCAACGCCCTTGAGCTGCGCGCCGGTGCCCGGGTCCTGATCGAGTCCGCGAGCTTCAAGGTCGCCGCCGGTGACCGGATCGGCCTGGTCGGTCGCAACGGCGCCGGGAAGACCACGCTCACCAAGGTGCTGGCCGGCGAGGGCCTGCCGGCCGCCGGTACCGTCACCCGTTCGGGCGAGGTCGGCTACCTCCCGCAGGACCCGCGCACCGGCGACCTGGACGTCCTCGCCAAGGACCGCATCCTCTCCGCCCGCGGCCTCGACACCGTGCTGAAGAAGATGCGCGAGAACGAGGACCGGATGGCCAACGGCAAGGGCGCCACCCGGGACAACGCGATGAAGAAGTACGCCCGGCTGGAGACCGAGTTCCTCACCAAGGGCGGGTACGCCGCCGAGGCCGAGGCCGCCACCATCGCCGCCGCGCTGGGCCTGCCGGACCGCATCCTCGGCCAGCCGCTGCACACCCTCTCCGGTGGTCAGCGCCGCCGCGTCGAGCTGGCCCGGATCCTGTTCTCGGACTCCGACGTGCTGCTGCTCGACGAGCCCACCAACCACCTGGACGCCGACTCGATCGTCTGGCTGCGGGACTTCCTGAAGACCTACAAGGGCGGCTTCATCGTCATCTCGCACGACGTCGACCTGGTCGAGACGGTCGTCAACAAGGTCTTCTACCTGGACGCCAACCGGTCCGCCATCGACGTCTACAACATGGGCTGGAAGCAGTACCAGCAGCAGCGCGAGGACGACGAGAAGCGCCGCAAGCGCGAGCGCGCCAACGCGGAGAAGAAGGCCGCGACGCTGAACGCGCAGGCCGACAAGATGCGCGCCAAGGCGACCAAGACGGTGGCCGCGCAGAACATGGCCCGCCGTGCCGAGAAGCTCCTCTCCGGGCTGGAGCAGGTACGCCAGAGCGACAAGGTCGCCAAGCTGCGCTTCCCGGACCCGGCCCCCTGCGGCAAGACCCCGCTCACCGCGGCCGACCTGTCCAAGTCCTACGGCTCGCTGGAGATCTTCACCGGCGTGGACCTGGCGATCGACCGCGGCTCCCGGGTCGTCGTGCTGGGCCTCAACGGCGCCGGCAAGACCACCCTGCTGCGGATGCTGGCCGGGGTGGAGAAGCCGGACACCGGCGAGGTGATCCCGGGCCACGGCCTGAAGATCGGCTACTACGCGCAGGAGCACGAGACGCTCGACCCGGACCGCACCGTCCTGGAGAACATGCGCTCGTCCGCGCCGGACACCGACCTGGTGCAGATCCGCAAGATCCTCGGCTCGTTCCTGTTCTCCGGCGACGACGTCGACAAGCCGGCCGGGGTGCTCTCCGGTGGTGAGAAGACCCGTCTGGCGCTGGCCGCCCTGGTGGTCTCCTCCGCCAACGTGCTGCTGCTGGACGAGCCCACCAACAACCTCGACCCGGCCAGCCGCGAGGAGATCCTGAGTGCGCTGCGCGAGTTCAGCGGCGCGGTTGTGCTGGTCACCCACGACGAGGGCGCGGTCGACGCGCTCCAGCCGGAGCGGATCATCCTGCTGCCGGACGGGGTGGAGGACCTCTGGAGTCCGGCCTACGCCGATCTCGTCAACCTGGCCTGACCGGAAGTAGACGCCGCATCCGCTTTTCGGACCAGAAAATCTAGTCCTCTCGGCGTGTCCGGGAATGAAGTAGACCCGGATTCCGTTTAAGGACTTCCTGTCGGCCCGCCACTCGATCGTGGTCGGGCCGACACTGCTGATCAGCCCTTTCGCGGCGAACGGCGGCACCCACTCGGGGGCGTGCACTCTGCGTGAGCGCCCTGATGCGCTCGGATCACCACCGCGGGACCACGCATTTGCGACATCGACCTTGTCGAATGGGTGGCCAGGACGCGGTGGATGGGTGATCATGGGAATCTGACCGAGCAACGCTACGAGGAGGCACGGGTGGCCGAGACTCTGAAAAAGGGCAGCCGGGTGACCGGTGCCGCGCGTGAGAAGCTCGCGGCCGATCTCAAGAAGAAGTACGACTCCGGGGCGAGCATTCGCGCTCTCGCGGAGGAGACCGGTCGTTCGTACGGCTTCGTGCACCGGATGCTGAGCGAGTCCGGAGTGATCCTCCGGGGCCGCGGTGGTGCCACGCGGGGCAAGAGCAAGGTGACTGCTGGGGCCGGTTCCTGACGGTCCATCAGCTCATGGCTGGATGACGCGGCGGCACGGCGCCGACCGAGGAGACGACGGCTGACCGCAGCCGGGTGTCCGCCCTCGGGTCGAGTGGGCCGGCCGCCGATCGTCATGTCCGGATCCGGAGTCCTCCCGTCCGTTCCGATCTTTCCGGGCCGGGGCCCTGCCCGTCCGCGCCCAGGTTTGTTACTCTCCGGTAGCCAAGTCCCTCGCCACCGGAGGTCCCCGCATGACCGCCCCCGCCACCGAACCGCAGGCCCCGAGCTGGGAGCGGGACGGCGTCCGCCTGGAGATCGACGGAGAACTCGCCGTCGTCACCCTCTGTCAGCCCAAGCGGCGCAACGCCCAGTCGCCCGCGCTCTGGCGCGCCCTCGCCGCCGCCGGGCGCGAACTGCCCGGCAGTGTCCGGGTGGTACTGCTGCGTGCGGAGGGCGTCTCCTTCTCCGCCGGGCTGGACCGGGCCATGTTCACCGCCGAGGGCATCCCCGGCGAGCCCACCTTCCTCCAGCTCGCGGGCTCCACCGACAAGGAGCTGGACGACACCATCGCCTCGTACCAGGAGGCCTTCACCTGGTGGCGCCGCGCCGACCTGGTCTCCATCGCCGTCGTCCAGGGCCACGCCGTCGGCGCGGGCTTCCAGCTGGCCCTCGGCTGTGACCTGCGGGTGGTCGCCGAGGACGTGCAGTTCGCGATGAAGGAGACCTCGCTCGGCCTCGTCCCCGACCTCGCCGGGACCAAGCCGCTGGTCGAACTCGTCGGCTACGCGCGGGCGCTGGAGATCTGCGCGACCGGCCGCTGGGTCGGAGCGGAGGAGGCCGCCGCGATCGGGCTGGCCAACCTGGCCGTCCCCGGTGCCGAGCTGGACGCCACCGCCCGCGACCTCGCCGCCGCCCTGCTGGCCGCGCCGCGCGGTGCCGTGATCGAGACCAAGGCACTGCTGCAGGGGGCCGCCGGGCGCTCCTTCGAGGAGCAGCGGTCCGCCGAACGGGTGGCGCAGGCGCGGCGGCTGCGGGAGCTGGCCGGGATCGGCGACTGAGCCCGTAGGCCGTTCGTGCGAAGGCCCGCCCCCGGGAAACGCCGGGGGCGGGTCTTCGGCGTTCCCCGGGCGGCTCCCGGACTGCTCCTGGAGGCGCTCCCGGCGGGCGGGGAGCGTGGTGAAATGCCAGAGTTGTGGAGGTCTGCGCTATAGCTGGAGCCGTACGACGGGAGATGCGCCCCCATGCCTGACACTCCGACGCCCGCGACCCTGCACAAGACCCCCGGCAACGCCCCCACCCCCGGCCCGCCCGGTGCCAAGCCGGGCCCTGGTCCTGGCCCCGGCACGGGCGGCGGCGGGGACGGCGGCCGTCTGGTCGGCGAGCGCGGCCGGACGTCGCTGGCCGTCGGGGTGGTCGAGAAGATCGCCGGGATGGCTGCCCGGGAGGTCCCCGGCATCCACGCCCTGGGCTCCGGGCTGGCCCGCACCTTCGGCGCGATGCGGGACCGGGTGCCCGGCGGCAAGTCCAGCATCGGACGCGGGATCAAGGCCGAGGTCGGCGAGAAGCAGACCGCTATCGACATCGCCCTGGTGGTCGAGTACGGCGTGGTGATCCCCGAACTGGCCCGCCAGGTGCGGGAGAACATCATCGTCGCGGTGGAACGGATGACCGGCCTGGAGGTCGTCGAGGTCAACATCGCGGTCAACGATGTCCACCTCCCGGACGAACCGGAGTTCGAGGAGGAAGAGGAGCCGGTGACGACGCCGGGGCAGCGGCCCAAGCTCAAATAGCACCCGGCCGCGGGGTCGGCCGGGGGTGTTCGGCGGAGGACGAGTTCGGCGGAGGACGAGGGAGTAGCGGATGAACCTGGCCATGGTCGGCTTGGTAGTGGGCATGGCCCTCGGCTTCGCCGGGTACTTCGGCGGGTTCGCGGCGTTCCTGCTGGTGGCGGCGCTCGGGCTGGTCGGCTTCGTGGCCGGGCGGTTGCTGGAGGGCGACATCGAGCTGGGCGACCTCGGGGACCTGCTCCGCGGTCGCGACCGGCGGCGTTGATGCGGGCCCCCGGGGCCGCTGCGGCCGTCCCGGCCCGGCGGGGGCGGCTGCGGGTCGCGGACCGCGTCTACGCCCGGATCGCCGACCAGGCCGTGCGGGAGGTGCTCGCGGAGGTCTGGGCCGGGCGCTCGGTGAAGGCCGCGCCGCCCCACGTGTCGGTGGCGGTGCCGGGCAGCACGGTGAGGGTTCGGGTGGCGGTCGAGCTGCCGTTTCCGGCGGACCTCGCGGGGCTGGCCCGGGGACTGCGGGAGCGGGTGGGGGCACAGGTGGCCGGGCTGACCGGGACCAGGGTGTCCGAAGTGGTCGTCGTGGTGGAGAAGTTGGTCACCTGGGGAACGTGGTGAGCGGCGCCGGGACCGGCGAGCCCTCGGAGGCCGTGGCGCCCGGCGAGCCGGCGGAGCCCGGGGAACCTGCGCAGGCCGTGGCCTCCTCGCGTGCCGGGGAGAAGGTGTCCCGGCTGCGGGCGACCCGGGCCGGGGCGGCGGCGCTGGTCGCCGCGGGGGTGCTGGTGATGGCGGGGGCGCTGCTGTACGACGTGATCGCGGTGCGGGCCGGGCAGCCGGCCAAGCGGTGGCGGGCGCGGATCGCGGACGAGCTGGCGACACGTCACCTGGACGACCTGTGGGTGCTGGTGGGGGCCGGGGTCGCGACCCTGCTGGGCGGGTGGCTGCTGTGGCTGGCCGTCGCGCCCGGGCTACGGCGGTGGCTGGTGCTGCGGCCGTACGGGGGAACGAGCGCGGCCATCGACAAGGGCGGGATCGGGCACCTGCTGGCCGACCGGGCTGCGGGGCTGCACGGCATCGACCACCTGCGGATCCGGGTGGGACGACGGAGGATCCGGGTGGCGGTGAGCGGGCCGACCGATCCGGCGGCGGTGCAGCGGCAACTGCGGGAGGAACTGGGGCGGGTGGGGTTGGCGCGGCCGTTGCGGCTGGACGTTCGGACCCTGGGGGGTCGGGTGGCCGGCGGGGCCGCTGACGGGGCGCCGGGCGGGGGCGCCGGTGGGGTGGGGGAGGGGGCGGCGGGGTGACTCGCACGGTCGTCAACCGGGTGCTGTTGGGGGCGGTGGGGGTCGTGCTGCTGGGGGTCGGGGTGCTGGTGCTGGCGGGAGGGCTGGACCTGTACCGACGGTTGGGCGTCGATCCGCCGAACCGGTGGCCGCTCACCTCGCCGGACCAGCCGGTGGTCAGCACGCGTTCGCGGGCGCGGTGGGTCGGGTCCTCCTGGTGGTGGCCGACGGTGATCGGGGGACTGTCGGTGCTGGTGGCGGGGATGGCGTGGTGGCTGGTGGCGCAGCTGCGGCGGACCGGGCTGTCCAGCATCGCGGTGTCGACGCCGGGGGTGGGCGGGCTGCGGCTGCGGGTGAGCGCGCGGGCGCTGGAGGAGGCGGTGGAGAACGGGACGGTGGTGCTGCCGGAGGTCGAGCGGGTGGGGGTGCGGCTGGTGCGGGCGCCGCGGCATCCGCGGCTGCGCGGGGCCGTACGGCTGACGCCGGGTGGGGATCCGGTGGGGCTGGTGGAGCACTTCGAGGACGGGCCCCGGGTGGACGCCCTGGGGAGCCTGGGGCTGGCGGAGCTGCCGGCGGACCTGCGGATCCGGGTGTCGCAGCAGGCCCCCGTCGAGCGTCGGCACTGGTGGGGTCGGCGTCGGCGTCGGCGGGGGCATCCGCGGGTGGTGTAGGCGAGTGGTGTGGGCGGGGTGTTCTAGAGGGAGCGGAGCGCGCCGCCGTCGACGGGGACCATGATGCCGGTCAGGTAGGAGGCGGCGGGGGAGAGCAGGAAGGCCGCGACCTTGCCGAACTCCTCGGGGGTGCCGTAGCGGCCGAGCGGGATGCCGGCGCTGTGCTGGGTACGGGCGGCGGCCGGGTCGGGGGCGAGGGAGTCGAGCTCGCGGACCCGGTCGGTGTCGATCCGGGCGGGGAGCAGGCCGAGCACCCGGATGCCGCGGGGGCCGAGTTCGTCGGCGAGGGCCTTGGCGGCCATGGCCAGGCCGGGGCGCAGGCCGTTGGAGATGCCCAGGCCGGGGATCGGCTGGCGGACCGAGCTGGAGAGGACGAAGCCGATCACGCCGCCGTCGTGGAGGGCGGCGGCGGTGGTGCGGGCGATCCGGAGGGCGCCGAGGAAGACGGATTCGAAGGCGTCGCGCCAGGCGGACTCGGGGGTGGTCTCGACCGGGCCGGCCTGGGGGCCGCCGACGCTGATCAGGACGCCGTCGAGACGGCCGAAGCGGTCCTGGGCCTCGGCGATCAGACGCTCGGCGGTGTCGGGGGCGGCATTGTCGGCGACCAGGCCGTGGGCGGTGCCGAGGGTGTTCAGTTCGGTGACGGCGGCGTCGACGGCCTGCTGGGTGCGGCCGCTGATGAGGACGCGGGCGCCGTCGGCGGCGAGTTCGCGGGCGGCGGCGAGGCCGAGGCCTCGGGTAGCGCCGGTGACGATGTAGGCCTTGTCCTTGAGTCCGAGATCCATGGGGGACATCTTGCCCGGTGGGGGGTGTTTGTGTGGGGTGGCTTCCGGGAGGGTGGGTGGCCGGGGGCGGCTCCGGGGGTGGCCGCTCCGGGGGCTGGATGATTTTCAGACTGCCCATGGGGGTGGATGCTGGGGGCTGGGTGGGTGCGGGTGATGGCTGGCGTTGACGTCAGGGGCAAGGATTACGGTCGTTGCGGCTGTACGGGAGGAGCGGTTCGGCGTGCGGATCGGGGAGTTGGCGGAGCGGGCGGGGACGACCACGCGGGCGTTGCGGTACTACGAGCAGTTGGGGTTGTTGCCGGCTCGGCGAGAGGGCAACGGGTACCGGGCGTACGACGAGGGGGATCTGCGGCTGTTGCGGGAGATCCGGATGCTGCAGGACTTCGGGTTCGGGTTGGAGGAGACCCGGCCGTTCGTGGAGTGTCTGCGGGCGGGGCACCCGGAGGGCGACTCGTGTCCGGCTTCGCTGGAGGTGTACCGGCGGAAGCTGGCCGAGTTGGACGACTGCATCGCGCGGTTGCGGGAGGTCCGGCAGCAGGTGGCCGGGCAGTTCGAGCGGGCGGTGCGGGCGCGGGACGAGCTCGCGGTTTCCGAGCAGCCGCCACTGTGTGAACTGACGAAGGAGTAGGCGATGGTGGAGATCGCGGGTGTACCGGCGGTGACGGACGAGACGTTCGCCGCGGAGGTGCTGGCAGCGGAGGGGCCGGTGCTGGTGGACTTCACGGCGGACTGGTGCCCGCCGTGCCGGATGATGGCGCCGGTGCTGGCGGACGTCGCGCGGGAGGAGGCGCACCGGCTGCGGGTGGTGAGTGTCGACGTGGACAGGAATCCCCGGACGCAGGCGGCGTACGGGGTGCTGTCGATGCCGACGCTGATGGTGTTCCGGGACGGGCAGCCGGTGCGGTCGGTGGTGGGGGCGCGGGCGAAGGCGCGGTTGTTGCGGGAGCTGGAGGACGTGCTCTAGGCCGGGAGGGCGTCGAGGGGGACCTCGGGTTCGGCCGCCTGCTTGGCGCGGTCCTTGGCTTCGCGGCGGATGAGGATCCAGACACCGACCGGGATCATCGCGGTGAACAGCCACCACTGGATGGCGTAGGCCATGTGCGGGCCGATGTCGGAGTGGTTGGGCTCGGGGATCAGCTCGGGCTGGTCGGCCGGGGCCGGGGTGGTGCCGGTGAGTTCGAGGTAGCCACCGAGCAGGGTGGTGCCGGTCTCCTTGGACTGCTGCTCGGTGTTGATCAGGTTGAACTGGCGGGCGGGCAGGCCGGCCCGGTCCCTGACGAAACCGCCGCTGCTGCCGGCGGTTTCGTCGGAGCGCAGGCGGCCGGTGAGGGTGACCTCGCCGGTGGGGGCGGCCGGGACGGGCGGGTACTCGGTGGCGCCGTCGCCGGAGGCGACCCAGCCGCGGTTGACCAGGACGGTGCCCTTGCCGTCGGAGAGCTTCAGCGGGGTCACGACGAAGTAGCCGATGGTCCCGTTGGAGTCGGTCCGCTTGCGGACCACGAACTCGTGCGCCGGGTCGTACTGCCCGGTGGCCGTCACCGCGCGCCAGGTGAGGTCCGTGGGCACCGCGGCGCCGGGGGTCGGCGACAGGGTGTCGAAGGGCTCGGGCGAGGCGGTGAGGGCCTTGCCGATCAGCTCGTTCCGGGCCACCCGCGCCTCGTGGCGGTGCAGCTGCCAGAAGCCCAGCTTGATCGTCGCGGGGATCAGCAGCAGCGCGATCAGCATGGTGATCAGCCACTGCCGGGTCAGCAGAAAACGGTACACATGGGAACCGTACGCCGACCTCACAACGGGCTCACGCACCGGGGTGCGGGGCGACCTCGCGCAGCAGCTGGAGGTAGGCGTCCTCGGTGACCACCGGGGTGCCGACCTCGCGGGCCTTGCGGGCCTTGCCGCTCCAGCTGCTCGGCTCGTTGGTGACCAGCAGGCTGGTGAGCCGGCTCACCGAGGTGGCGATGTGCAGGCCGGCCTCGACGGTGCGGTCCTCCAGCACCTCGCGGTCGGTGGCGGTGTCGCCGGTGAAGGCCACCCGCATGCCCTGGACCAGGGGCTTGCCGTCCTCCCAGCGCCCCGGGTTGGGGTACGGGCAGGGCGGGCGCTTCTTGGCCTGGCGGTACTGGGAGCCGGTCCAGTTGGCGCGACCGGGGGTGGCGGGCTCGTCCTCGCCGAGGTCGGTGACCGCGACGCAGGTCTGCAGCGGCAGTGTGAGGCCGGAGCTGCGGGCCAGGTGCAGGCTGGGGCGGAAGGCCTCGGCGAGCACCCGGGCGTCGTCCAGGGCGTTGTGGGCGTGGCGCTGCTGGACGCCGAAGTGGGCGGCGAGCGAGGAGAGCTTGCCGTTGGGCAGGGGCAGGCGCAGGTCGCGGGAGAGGACCATGGTGCACAGCCGCTGCTCGACCGGGGCGCGGCGGCCGGCCCGGGAGAACTCGCGGGAGATCATGTTCCAGTCGAAGAGCGCGTTGTGGGCGACCAGGACCCGGTTCTCCAGGCGGGTGGCGAACTCGTCGGCGATCTCGGGGAAGGTCGGGGCGCCGGAGAGCAGCTCGGCGGTGAGGCCGTGGATCCACACCGGGCCCGGGTCCCGCTCGGGGTTGACCAGGGTGTACCAGTGGTCGGTGACCTCGCCGTCCGGGTCCAGCTGGTAGACGCCCGCCGAGATGACGCGGTCGGAGCGGCCGAGACCGGTGGTCTCGACGTCGACGACCGCGAAGCCCTCGGCGGGGGCGGCGGAGCGCTGGGCGGGGACCGGGGCGGTCCGCGGCGCGCCGTACGTCTCGGGCTGGATCGGTTGCATGGTCCAACAGGATAAGGGGCGCGGTGGTCGGGGCCGGTCGGAATGTTGTGACCGGGGAGCCGGAATAGAGTGGTCGGCGGGGGTGTCGTACACCTGGTCGAGATCGTTTCCGGCCCGCGGGCCGGGCTTGTGTGAGGAAGAACGCATGCGCGCCACCGTGATCCACGGACCCAACGACATCCGGATCGAAGAGGTACCGGACCCGGTGATCCAGCACCCGACGGACGTCGTGGTCCGGGTGCTGAACGCCTGCATCTGCGGCAGCGACCTGTGGGCCTACCGCGGGGTGGCGGAGCGGGTGCCCGGGCAGCGGATCGGGCACGAGTTCCTGGGCGTGGTCGAGGAGGTCGGCACCGAGGTCCGCGGCTTCGGCAAGGGCGATCTCGTGGTGGCGCCCTTCGTCTGGTCGGACGGGGTCTGTGAGTTCTGTCGGGAGGGGCTGCAGACCTCCTGCCCGCACGGCGGGTTCTGGGGGCAGGTCGGTTCGGACGGCGGCCAGGGCGAGGCGGTGCGGGTGCCGTTCGCGGACGGGACGCTGGTGAAGCTGCCGAAGGAGGCGGTGGGCGACGAGAAGCTGCTGCCGGGGCTGCTGGCGCTGTCCGACGTGATGTCCACCGGGCACCACGCGGCGGTCTCGGCGCGGGTGCGTCCGGGGGCGACGGTCGCGGTGGTCGGTGACGGCGCGGTGGGCCTGTGCGGCGTGCTGGCGGCCCACCGGCTGGGCGCGGGCCGGATCATCGCGCTGGGCCGC
Organism: Kitasatospora sp. NPDC101155; assembly: GCF_044768305.1. NCBI lineage: Bacteria > Bacillati > Actinomycetota > Actinomycetes > Kitasatosporales > Streptomycetaceae > Kitasatospora > Kitasatospora sp. NPDC101155. Next base: position 19,486 of record NZ_JBIWPN010000048.1, read on the forward strand.
CACCCCGCCCGGACCGAGCTGGCCCGCCGCTTCGGGGCGACCGACGTGGTGGCCGAGCGCGGTGACGCCGCCGTCGAGGCGGTGAAGGAGCTGACCGGCGGCCTGGGCGCGCACGCCGTGCTGGAGGCGGTCGGCACCGAGGAGTCGATGCGGACGGCGATCTCGATCGCCCGCGACGGCGGCGCGGTCGGCTATGTGGGTGTGCCGCACGGCGGCAGTGCGGGCGTCGACATCGGCCAGATGTTCGGCCGAAACGTTTCGCTGAACGGTGGCGTCGCGCCGGCCCGTGCGTACATCCCCGAGCTGCTGCCGGACGTGCTCTCCGGGGCCATCGAGCCCGGGCTCGTGTTCGACCGCACGGTCGGCCTGGACGGCGTGCCGGACGGCTACCGGGCGATGGACGACCGCTCGGCGCTGAAGGTCCGGATCGCGTTCTGACGCATTGACGCACTGACGCACTGACGTCCTGATCTCACGACACTGGCCTGTGCCGCCCCCTGACGGGGTGCGGCACAGGCCAGTGTTCGTTGGGGCTCGAGTTACCGGGGTCAGACGTAGTAGCCGAAGACGTCGGCGATGAGGTGGGTGGTGTTCCAGGAGCCGTTGAAGAGGTTGACCTTGCCGTCGGGTCCGAGGGGGACGACGACGAG
>NZ_JBIWPN010000048.1:20234-52817 GCF_044768305.1 Kitasatospora sp. NPDC101155
CCGGTGACCTGGAGGTTGACGGTGGCGCGGCCGGGGACCTTGTCGGTGGTGGGCTGGCCGATGGCGTAGCGGGTGTCGAGCAGCCGGTCCGGGCTGACGGCGGTGTACGTCGAGCCGGAGAGGCTGTCGGTGTAGTAGCCGAAGACGTCGGCGATGAGGTGGGTGGTGTTCCAGGAGCCGTTGAAGAGGTTGACCTTGCCGTCGGGTCCGAGGGGGACGACGACGAGGTTGGGGGTGGTGACGCCGGGTGCGGTCCAGTTGAGGTTGCTGGAGGTGGGCTGCTGGGAGCCGCTGGCCCAGGCGGTGAGGTGTCCGCCGCCGTCGGTCTCGGTCGCGGTCACGTTGAGGACCACGGCCTTGGCACCCAGTGGGACGCCGGAGCGTCCGGCGACCTGGAGGTTGACGGTGGCGCGGCCGGGGACCTTGTCGGTGGTGGGCTGGCCGATGGCGTAGCGGGTGTCGAGCAGCCGGTCCGGGCTCACCGAGGTGAAGGTGGTGCCCTGCGCGGGGGCGGTGACGGAGATCAGGTGGATGTTGCTGAGCTGGTCGGTGTACACCAGGCCGCTGCCGAAGCGGTCGACGCTCCACGGGCCCCAGAGACCGTCACTACGGAGGTTGGTCTTGATGTTGCTCGTGACCGGGGTGCCGGTGTGGAAGTCCACCACCTGGCTGTAGCTGTTGGTGTCGGTGTAGAGCAGGAACCCGTCGCCCATGGCGGCGGCGCCCGACGCCACGTCGATGGCGGTGCCGGTGGCCGGACGGAGGACGCCGGCGAGCCGCTGGGTGCCGCAGTTCCAGTACAGCCAGCCACGGGAGGACTCGAGGTTGGTGACCGGGCAGGCCTTGCCGGTCTGAACGGTCCGGGACTGCTGGGTCGCCAGGTCGAGGGCGGTGATCTCACCCGGGTTGGCACCGGGGGAGTAGAGCGTTCCCGCGTCGACCGTGGCCACGTAACTGCTCGTCGCGGCCACCTGGGTGCCGGGCGTCGGCGCGTCGAGGTCGAGCACGACCTGGCCGGGGTGCTGGTAGGTCGACGTGTTGACCAGGACGTAGCGGCCGCTGGCCTCCGTGAGGTTCGCCGCGGGCAGGCCCTGGGGCAGGGGGACGGCCTTGGCGTTCCGGCCCTGGCGAACGATCAGGCCGGTGCCGCGGGTGCCGGGATGGATGACCCGGCCGTCGCCGGTGCCCACCATGGTGTTGCACCGGTTGGAGCCCGCCATGCAGAGCTGGGACGGGTCCGGGTACAGGTCGGTGCCGATGGAGGTGCGCGCCCCGACGGCGGGCGCGGCGCCAAGGGTGACCTGGCGCTGAGCGAAGCCCTGATCGACGGTGCTACCGCTCTCGGCGGTGGTGAGCACGTTCTCCGACAGGGACTCGGTGACGATCGTGTAGGCGTCCGGCTCGACCCGGTAGCCGGTGGTGGCGACCGAGGCCGGGGCACCGCCGACGCCGGTGACTCGGCGGACCCGCCAGTCGGAGGAGTTCTCGCCGCCCTCGATCACGACGCTGCCGTCCGGGGCCTGGACCATGGTTGTCGAGGCGTGCGACAGCAGCGTCACTGCGGTCCCGCTTGAGGTGAGCAGGCTTGCCTTGAGCTCCTTCTGGCCCGGGGTCGGGGAGTTGGTCCCGCCATCCTGGTGAGCGACGCTCAGCAGCCAGTCGCCAGTGAGGCCGAGAGCCTCCGGCTTGTTGGTGGCGCCGAAGGGCACCATCGTCTCGGTGGCCGAGAGATCGGCACGCGAGAGAACGTGGGCGTTGCAGTCGTTTGCGATCCACGCGATCCGGTCGGTGCCGACCGCGCTCGCGCCCGGGCACGAGGAGACGGCCGGGTCCGTGGCATGCTCCGGAGGGGAGACCCGCAGGGCGCCGGTGTGGGTGTCGGCGAGCGCGATGCGGAACTGGCCTGCAGCGTCGTTGAAGCCGAGGGCGGCCTCCTTGGCGTCACCGCCGAGGAAGCGGATCCGCCCGGGGGCGCCCGAGGCGTCAGGCCAGCCGGTGACCGGGACGGAGACGGTAGCGCCCGAGGCGTCCGCTCGCCGGAAGGTCAGGCCGCTGATCTTCAGCGACGAGCTTCCGGGGGACTCCGGCACGAGGGTCTGAGTGAGCAGGGCGTCCCCGTACACGCCGGCGGGGGAGTCCGTGCGCGGTGAGTTCACCGTGGCAGTGGTGCCGGCGGCGGAGTCCTGGAGGACCCAGTCCAGGCTGTCCATCCTCGGAACGGACTTGATGATGAGGTCGCTGCTCGTGCCGTGCCAGGTGGCCGTATTGAAGTTGTACGCGCTGGAGAATTCGCTGACGTACGTGGTGACGCCGGTGTCGTACCTGGTCCAGGCATAGCGGTCGTCGCGCGTACTGTGCAGGAAGCCCTGGGTGCCCGCGCCGAGCAGTTCCTCGGTCCGCGGCTGGGGCAACGGCTGCCCCGGGACGACGAGTTCGGGCAGGAAGGCCGGGTCGGCGGTGGGCGCGGCCGGGGCTGCGGAGGCAGCGGGAAGCGGGCCGGCGAGCGCGAGGGCGGATGCCAGTAGCGGCAGCACGAGCAGCCGTGCCGGACGGGAACTGCGACTCACGGTGATGGATGTCCCCCTGAAACGGCGAGGCCCCGCTCGTTCGAAAACGTCCGAAAAATGACGGTTCGGCGGCGTGTTGGATGGGCGCGCTCGCAAAGTATGACCTCATGAAGATCACATGAGTGGCAGGAGGCTACCACCGCGAATCCTTTGTCATCGAGCGGGTTGTGAGGATCCGACAGAGACTGTCCGAGCGGTTTCTTTCGGCCAAATGGATAGTGCGAGGGGGTGAACGACTGGCTGATCGCTGTGAACCCCTTTCGGGGCGGGCGCGACGCTCCTAGCATTGCGCGGCGCGCACGAGACATGTGACGCCCCTCACGTTCGTTCACGCCCCTCGTGTGACCGCTACGCCGAAGGAGTGAGGAGAGAGTGGATTCGCCGCCGATCACCACTACCGCCACGGACGTCCAACTCATCGACGACAGCGAGGAGTTCCGTACCCTCCGGCGCTCGTTCCGGAGCTTCGCCTTCCCGGTCACCATCGGCTTCGTGCTCTGGTACCTGCTCTACGTCCTGCTCTCCTGCTACGCACCCGGACTGATGGGCACCAAGGTCGTCGGGCACATCAACGTGGCCCTGGTGCTCGGGCTGCTGCAGTTCGCCACCACCTTCGCCATCGCCGCCTGGTACGCCCGCTACGCGGACCGGCGGATCGACCCGCCCGCCGCCGCGATCCGCGAGGCCCACGGTGCCGTCGTCCATGCTCCCCGGGAGTCCGCCGAATGATCGCGCTCGCCAGCTCCGCCACGGAGCACCGCGGCCTGACGATGGCCCTGTTCGGGCTCTTCGTGGTGGCCACCCTGGTCATCACCGTCTGGGCCGGGCGGCAGAACCGCAGCGCCGCCGACTTCTACGCCGGCGGCCGCGGCTTCACCGGCTTCCAGAACGGCCTGGCGATCTCCGGCGACTACATGTCCGCCGCGTCCTTCCTGGGCATCGCCGGCACCATCGCCCTGGCCGGGTACGACGGCTTCCTCTACTCGATCGGCTTCCTGGTCGCCTGGCTGGTCGCGCTGTTGCTGATCGCCGAGCCGCTGCGCAACTCCGGCCGCTTCACCATGGCGGACGTGCTCGCCTTCCGGATGCGCCAGCGCCCGGTGCGCACCGCGGCCGGGGTGTCCACCATCGTGGTGTCGATCTTCTACCTGCTGGCCCAGATGGTCGGCGCCGGGGCGCTGGTGGCCCTGCTGCTGGGGGTCACCGGGGACGGGGCCAAGCGCTGGACCATCCTCGCGGTGGGCGCACTGATGATCATCTACGTGGTGATAGGGGGCATGAAGGGCACCACCTGGGTGCAGATCGTCAAGGCGGTGCTGCTGGTCGTCGGCGCGGCGCTGATGACCGTCCTGGTGCTCGCCAAGTACCACTTCAACCCCTCGGAGCTGCTCGGCGCGGCCGCCTCCGCGAGCGGCAAGGGATCGGCGTTCCTCGAACCCGGGCTGAAGTACGGGGCCAGCAACACCTCCAAGCTCGACTTCATCAGCCTGGGGATCGCGTTGGTGCTCGGCACCGCCGGCCTGCCGCACATCCTGGTCCGCTTCTACACCGTCCCCACCGCCAAGGCGGCCCGCAAATCGGTGCTCTGGGCGATCGGCATCATCGGCGTCTTCTACCTGATGACCCTGGCGCTCGGCTTCGGTGCGGCGGCACTGGTCGGCCGCAGCGGAATGGTGGCCGTCGAGGGCAAGACGCCGTCCGGGAACACCGCGGCGCCGCTGCTCGCCGAGCAGCTCGGCGGTGGGTCCGGCACCACCGGCGGCGCGATCATGCTCGCGGTGATCTCGGCGGTCGCCTTCGCCACCATCCTCGCCGTGGTGGCCGGGCTCACCCTCGCCTCCTCGGCCTCCTTCGCCCATGACCTGTACGCCAACGTGATCCGGCGCGGGAAGGCGAGCGAGAAGGAGGAGGTGCGGTCGGCGAAGTGGGCCGCGGTGGTGATCGGCGCGATCGCCGTCGTGCTCAGCCTGTACGCGGGCAAGCTCAGCACCGCCGCCCTGGTGGCGCTGGCCTTCGCGGTGGCCGCCTCGGCGAACCTGCCGACCCTGCTCTACTCGCTCTACTGGAAGCGCTTCACCACCGTCGGCGCGGTCAGCTCGGTCTACGCCGGGCTGATCTCGTCGGTGGTGCTGGTGGTCTTCTCCCCGGTCCTGTCCGGGGGCAAGAGCTCGCTCTTCCAGGGCGTCGACTTCCACTGGTTCCCGCTGGAGAACCCCGGCCTGGTCTCCATCCCGATCGGCTTCCTGGCCGGCTGGCTCGGCACCCTGTTGTCGAAGGAGCGTCCCGACCCGGCGAAGTACGCTGAACTGGAGGTCCGCTCACTGACCGGGCTGGGCGCCCACTGATCGTCCCGCGATGACTATGCTGGCCCGGCCCCCGCCGCGACGGTGGCCGGGCCGGCCGCATTTCGGGAAGGGACGCACGTGCTGCTCGACACCTTCGGACGACAGGCCGTCGACCTGCGGGTCTCCCTGACCGACAGGTGCAACCTCCGCTGCACCTACTGCATGCCGGAGGAAGGCCTGCAGTGGCTGGCCAAGCCCGACCTGCTGAGCGACGAGGAGATCGTCCGGCTGGTCGCCCTGGCCGTCCGGGACCTGGGTGTGCGCGAGGTCCGCTTCACCGGCGGCGAGCCGCTGCTGCGCCCCGGACTGGTCGCGATCGTGGCCGCCTGTTCGGAGCTGGAGCCGCGCCCCGAGCTGTCCCTGACCACCAACGGCATCGGACTGGCCCGCACCGCGACCGCGCTGCGCGAGGCCGGGCTCGACCGGGTCAATGTCTCGCTGGACACCCTCGACCCCGAGGTGTTCCACACGCTCACCCGTCGCCGGCGCCACCAGGACGTACTGGACGGGCTGGCCGCGGCCGAGGCGGCCGGGCTGACCCCGGTGAAGCTGAACGCGGTGCTGATGCGCGGGGTCAACGACCACGAGGCGGCCGACCTGCTGGCCTGGTGCCTGGAGCGGGGCTACGAGTTGCGCTTCATCGAGCAGATGCCGCTGGACGCCCAACACGGCTGGGACCGCTCGTCGATGGTCACCGCGGCGGAGATCCTGGACCTGCTGAGCGCCCGCTTCGCGCTCTCCCCGGAGCCGTCCGCGGGCCGGGGCGCGGCGCCCGCCGAGCGCTGGGTGGTGGACGGCGGTCAGGGCCGGGTCGGCGTGATCGCCTCGGTCACCCGGCCGTTCTGCCGGGCCTGCGACCGGACCCGGCTGACCGCCGACGGGCAGGTGCGCAACTGCCTGTTCGCGACCGGGGAGACCGACCTGCGCACCGCGCTGCGCTCGGGGGCGGACGACGCGGAGCTGGCCGCGCTGTGGCGGGCGGCGATGTGGGGCAAGAAGGCCGGGGCCGGTATCGACGACCCGGAGTTCCACCAGCCCGAGCGGCCGATGTCGGCGATCGGGGGCTAGACCGACTGGTCGGTCCCGGGCCCCTCGGGAGTCCTGGGGTAGTCGGCGAAGGCGACGACCTCCTTGAGGAAGCCGCGCACGCCCAGGAACTGGGACAGGTGCTCGCGGTGCTCCTCGCAGGCCAGCCAGGTCTTGCGGCGGTCCGGGGTGTGCAGCTTGGGGTTGTTCCACACCAGCACCCAGTGGGCGTCCGCCCGGCAGCCCTTCGCGGAGCAGATCGGCGTCTGCGGGGTGTCCATCGGGGCCGTCCTCGGTGCTCGGCGGTTCGATCGTCGCCGCCAGTGTTTCACGGGCCCCCGGCGATCGGACCAAGCCCGTCCGGATCCGGACATGGCGACGCCGGGCAGCCACGGGGGGAGCCGCCCGGCGTCGGTCCGTCGCTCCGACGGGGGATGCGGAGCGCGTACGCAGTATGTCATGCCGAGACCCCCGGATGGGGAGGTCTTGCATGATTAATCTGAGCTTCTTTTGAGCTTTCCTGGAGCTGATTCCGTCTCAACCACCACGAAGTGGACGGTCAGTCCGCGCCCTGTGAAGCTTCGGTGCCAGCGGGCTTTGCCTGTCCTGTACCAGCAGGCGCACCAGCCCCACCCGTACCACCGGGGCCGAGCATCAGCGGGGTGTCGTGCGGGATGTCGAAGGTGCTCGGCAGGCCCGGTGCGCGCTCCCGGCCCGCGTTGGCGATCAGCACCGCGAAGTACGGCAGCAGCACGCCGCCCGCCAGCGCGGCGATCGCCAGCCAGCGCTGGACGTCCCACAGCACCACCGCGAGCAGCACGCAGAGCGTGCGGATCAGCATCGAGATGACGTAGCGGCGCTGACGTCCCCGGACGTCCTCGGACAGGCTGCTGCGCGCCCCCGTGATCCGGAAGACCTGCCCGCCGTCGGCGCTCTTGCCCATGTGTCTACCGCCTTCGTCCACGCACCCGCGCGCCGTTCCGCGCGGCCTTCTCACGGTACGCCCGGGGTCCGGGGACGACGAGACCGGGTGGGCGGGGCCCACCCGGTCGGGCGTGATAGGGGAGCCGTCCGGCGGCAGGAGCGGCTAGGAGCGGCGGGAGAGGTACTGCGGGGGGACGGCGTCGGTGAGCCAGACGCCGTTCTCGCTGAGCCGGAACTCGTGGCCGGCCGCCGCCATCGCGGCCGCGTTCACGGTCAGCACCACCGGGCGGCCGTGCCGGGCGCCGACCCGGGTCGCGGTCTCGGTGTCCGCCGACAGGTGCACGTCCTGGCGGGCCATCGGGCGCAGGCCCTCGCGGAAGATCGACGCCAGGTGGCGGTCGGCGGTGCCGTGGTACAGCACGTTCGGCGGCACGGTGGCGGTCAGGCCGAGGTCGACCGCCACCGTGTGGCCCTGGTTGGCGCGGATCGAGAGACCGTCCGGCGAGTAGCCGAAGCGGCGCTTGTTGTTGGTGGCCACCACGTGGTCGAGCTCGGCCCGGGTGACCGGCCTGCCCTTCGCCGCGAGCGCGGCGAGCAGCACGTCGATCCCCACCCAGCCGGACCCGTCCAGCGTGATCCCCACCAGCTCCGGCTCGTGCCGCAGGATGCGCGACAGCACCTTGCTCGTTCTGACCAGCCGCTTCTCGTCCATCATGTCTCTCGTATCCCCCGTTGGTCAGTGGCTAAGAGGCCTGGCTGACCGAACTCATGTTGAAGTCCGCGACACGCACGGGTGGCATCGCGGTGCGGGTGAAGTAGTCGCTCCACTCGCGGGGCAGGCAGCGTTCGGTGCGGCCCACCTCGGTGATCCGGCCGAGCAGGTCCACCGGGGACTCGTTGAACCGGAAGTTGTTGACCGCGGCGACCACCTCGCCGTTCTCCACCAGGTACACGCCGTCCCGGGTGAGGCCGGTGAGCAGCAGCGTCGCCGGGTCCACCTCGCGGATGTACCAGAGGCAGGTGAGCAGCAGGCCGCGCTCGGTGCGGGCGATCATCTCGTCCAGGGTCGGCGCGGACTCCTGGTCGGCCGTCTCCAGCACCAGGTTGTCGATCGCCGGGCGCAGCGGCAGGTCGGTGAGGCCGGCCGCGTGCCGGCTGGTGATCAACTCGGTCAGCACGCCCTCGTGGATCCAGTCGGTGGCGGTGATCGGCTCGCCGTTGTCGAAGACCGAGACGTCGCCGCCGCTGCTGTGCGCCAGCACGAACGGGACGGCCTCCAGGCCCTCCTCGCGCGGGTCGGAGCGCAGCGTCAGCGGCAGGCCGGCGAGCTTGTCGCCGATCCGGGTGCCGCCGCCGGGCTTGGAGAAGACCGTCCGGCCCTCGTGGGCGTCCCGGCCGCCGGAGGACCAGTTGAGGTACACCATCAGGTCGGCGACGGCCGAGGGCGGCAGCAGCGTCTCGTACCGCCCGGCCGGCAGGTCGACCTTGCGGGCGCCCCAGCCGAGGCGCTTGGTCAGCTCGGTGTGCAGGGCCTCGACGTCGATGTCGGTGAAGTCCTGGGTGGCGGCGCCGATCCAGGCCGAGCCGGACAGGTCGGCGGTCTTGGCGTTGATCTCGACCATGCCGGTGGGCTGGTCGTGGCGCAGCCGCAGGCCGGTGGAGCTGCCCAGGTAGCTGGTGGTGATCTCGTGCCGGGCGAAGCCGTACAGCAACTCGCCCTGCGCGGCGGCGCGGGCGAAGGCCTCGCCGAGGGCCGGGCCGAAGGCGTCGAACACCTCGATGGAGGTCTCCGCGGGTGGCTGGGTGAAGTGCGGGGAGTGCGGCTGGTCGGCGACCAGCGGCTGGGCGTCCTCGGCCGGGCCGGCCGCGCGGGCGGCGTCCTCGGCGGCCCGGACCAGGCCCTCGACGTCCTCGGTGGTGACGGCCTCGCGGGAGACCACGCCGGAGGCGGTGCCCTCGGCGCCGGCCACGGTGGCGATCACGGTGAGGCGGCGGCCGCGGGTGACCCCGTTGGTGGTCAGCGCGTTGCCGGCCCAGCGCAGGTTGGCGGTGGACTCCTCGTCGGCGATCACCACGCAGCCGTCGGCGCGGGAGAGGCCGAGGGCCAGCTCGACGAGTTCGTGGGGCTGCATCGCGGTCATCAGTGACCCGCCTCCTGCTGGGTGTTGAGCACGTTGACGTTGCGGAACAGCGCCGACGGGCAGCCGTGGCTGACCGCCGCGACCTGGCCGGGCTGCGCCTTGCCGCAGTTGAAGGCGCCGCCGAGGACGTACGTCTGCGGGCCGCCGACCGCCGCCATCGAGCCCCAGAAGTCGGTGGTGGTGGCCTGGTAGGCGAAGTCCTTGACCTGGCCCGCGAGTTCGCCGTTCTTGATGGCGTAGGCACGCTGGCCGGTGAACTGGAAGTTGTAGCGCTGCATGTCGATCGACCAGGAGCGGTCGCCGACGATGTACAGGCCGTTCTCCACCCCGGCGAACAGGCCCTCGGTGTCCGGGCCGTCGGCGGCGGGCTGGAGCGAGACGTTGGCCATCCGCTGCACCGGGACGTGCGCCGGGGAGTCCGCGAAGGCGCAGCCGTTGGAGCGCTCGAAGCCCTTCAACTTGGCCATGCCGCGGTCGAGTTGGTAGCCGGCCAGGACACCGTCCTTGACCAGGTCCCAGGACTGGGTGGCCACGCCCTCGTCGTCGTAGCCGATGGTGGACAGGCCGTGCTCGGCGGTGCGGTCGCCGGTGACGTGCATCAGCCCGGAGCCGTACTGGAGGGTGCCGAGCTGGTCGAAGGTGGCGAAGGAGGTGCCGGCGTAGGCGGCCTCGTAGCCGAGCGCGCGGTCCAGCTCGGTGGCGTGGCCGATCGATTCGTGGATGGTCAGCCAGAGGTTGGACGGGTCGATCACCAGGTCGTAGCGGCCCGCCTTGACGCTCGGGGCCTTCATCTTCTCGGCCAGCAGGACGGGAAGTTCGGCGATCTCCGCGTCCCAGTCCCACCCGGTGCCGGTGACGTACTCGTAGCCGCGGCCGACCGGCGGGGCCAGGGTGCGCATCGAGTCGAAGGCGCCGGTGCGCTCGTCGACCGAGGTGGCCTCCAGGACGGAGTGGAGCCGGATCCGCTGCTGGGTCGTCATGGTGCCCGCGGTGTCCGCGTAGAACTTGTTCTCCTGGACGGTCAGCAGGGCCGCCTGGACGTGCGAGACGCCCTCGGCGGCCAGCAGCCGGGAGCTGCGCTCGGCGAGCAGGGCGGTCTTCTCGGCGTCCGGCACCTCGAAGGGGTTGACCTCGTACGCGGAGACCCAGGTGACGTCCCGGTGGACGGGCTCGTCGGCCAGCTCGACCCGCTCGGTGGAGCCGGCCGCCCGGCTGATCCCGCCGGACAGGCGGGCCACCGCGACGGCCTGGGCGGCGACCTTCGCCGCGGCGTCGGGGGTCAGGTCCACCCCGGCGGCGAAGCCCCAGGCGCCGTCCAGCAGGACGCGGACGGCGAAGCCGAGCTGCACACTGTCGGAGGTGCCGGACGGGCGGGCGTCGCGCAGCCGCCAGGAGGCGCTGCGGACCCGCTCCAGGCGGAAGTCGGCGTGGCTCGCGCCGAGTTCACGGGTCCGGGTGAGGGCGGCGTCGGCCAGGGTGCGCAGCGGGAGGGCGAGGAACAGCGGATCGACGGCGCGCCCGGTCGGGGCGCCGGCGCTGACGGCCGGAGGGATCGGAGGCAATCGGGCTCCCAGGTCGCGGAGGGTGACGGTGCGGGTGCCCACAGGGGCGCCCGCACCGCATCATTTCCCGTCCACCGGGTTTCCGGCCAGCCCATTTCGACCCGTGCGACGCGGTTTCGGCCGAGGTCTCCTGCCGGGCCGTCAGGAGACGGACTCCCACCAGCCGTCCAGCTCCGGCGGGTTGTCCACGTCGACCCGCTCGCCGGGGCGCGGCACGGCCAGCGGGACGGCCTGGGCCTTGGCCTCCTTGAGCAGTCGCTCGATCGGTTCGGCCCACGGGTGCAGGCCCAGGTTGAAGGTGCACCAGTGGACCGGCACCAGCAGCCCGGCGTCGAGGTCGCGGTGGGCGAGGACGGCGTCCTCGGGGGTCATGTGGATGTCCGCCCAGGCCGCGTCGTAGGCGCCGATCTGCACCAGCGCGGCGTCGAAGGGGCCGTGCTGCTCCCCGATCCGGCCGTAGCCCTCGAAGTAACCGGAGTCGCCGGTGTAGAAGACCTTGCGGGTGGGGCCGGCGATCACCCAGGAGCCCCACAGGGTGGTGTTGCGGGTCAGGCCACGGCCGGAGAAGTGGTGCGCGGAGGTGAGGGTGACCACCAGCTCGCCCAGGGTGCAGGTCTCGTCCCAGTCCAGTTCGATGATCCGGTGCTCCGGGACGCCCCAGCGGCGCAGGTGGCCGCCGATGCCGAGCGGCACCGCGAAGGGCGCGGACTGGCTGCGCACCAGGCGCTTGACGGTGGCCATGTCGAGGTGGTCGTAGTGGTCGTGCGAGATCAGCACGGCGTCGACCGGCGGCAGTTCCTCCAACTCGACCGGCACCGGGTGCAGCCGCTTGGGGCCGACGTGCGCGGAGGGGGAGCAGCGGTCGCTCCAGATCGGGTCGAGCAGCACACGGGAGCCCTCGATCTCCACCAGCGCGGAGGCGTGCCCGTACCAGGTGATCTCCACGCCCTCGGCGGCCGGGCCGGTCGCGGCGGGGCGGACGGTGGGCACCGGGTGGGCGGGGACACGGCCGGTGCGCTCGAACATCATCCGGCGGACGGTGGCGGGGTCGACGCCGGGGGCGCCGGCCGTGCGGGCGAGGGCCGAGGGCGCGTTGTGGAAGACGCCGTCGCGGTACTGCGGGGAGTTGCGCACCCGCTCCTCGCGCTCGCCGTCCGGGCGCCTCCCGAACGCCGCCGGCAGGTCGCGCAGCGACCAGGCGGTGGCGCCCAGGCCCGCCGCCAGGGCGGTCAGGGCGAGCAGTCGTCCGCGTCGGTGGGTGCTCCCGGGCCGTGCCTTGGTCATGCGCCCTGCCTTCGTTCGTTCCTCGCCGGGACTGTTCGGGGAAGGGTACGGGGTCCCGGTCGGTCCACACCACGGGGCCAACGGGTGCGCCCGTCCGTGTTGTTCCCGCACAGTCGCCCCGATCGCGGCGGCGCCCCGGCCTGCGGGGCGTCGGCGGGAGGCGCCAGGTGCTGCGGGTGCGGATTGTCGGATTGCGACAGTTCCTCTGGTGCGGCGCTGTGGGAGCCCGATGCGCCGACACCGCCGGGCGCCCGATACCGTCACACTGCGTACGCATTCCGACGTACGTGCTCACACACGGAGAGAGGTGGATCGTTGAGCCGCTCGGTTCTCGTCACCGGAGGAAACCGGGGCATCGGCCTCGCGATCGCCCAGGCCTTCGCCGAAGCGGGCGACAAGGTGGCCATCACCAGCCGTTCGGGTGAGGTGCCCGAGGCCCTGGTGAAGTACGACGTCCTCGCGGTGCGCTGCGACATCACGGACGCCGCGCAGGTCGACGCCGCCTTCACCGAGATCGAGCAGAAGCACGGCGCGGTCGAGGTGCTCGTCGCCAACGCGGGCATCACCCACGACACCCTGCTGCTGCGGATGTCCGAGGAGGACTTCACCTCCGTCCTGGACACCAACCTGACCGGCACCTTCCGCGTGGTCAAGCGCGCCTCGAAGCTGATGATGCGCGCCAAGAAGGGCCGCGTGGTGCTGATCTCCTCCGTGGTGGGCCTGTCCGGCTCGCCGGGCCAGGCCAACTACGCCGCCTCCAAGGCCGGCCTGGTCGGTTTCGCCCGGTCGCTGGCGCGCGAGCTCGGCCCGCGCAACATCACCGTCAACGTGGTGGCCCCCGGCTTCGTGGACACCGACATGACCGCCGTGCTCACCGACGAGCGCCGCGCGGAGATCGTCTCGGGCGTGCCGCTGGGCCGCTACGCGGCGCCCGCCGAGGTCGCCTCCACCGTGCGGTTCCTCGGGTCGGACGAGGCCGCGTACATCACCGGAGCCGTCATTCCCGTCGACGGCGGATTGGGCATGGGTCACTGATCATGAGTGGAATCCTCGAAGGCAAGCGGATCCTGATCACCGGCGTGCTGATGGAGTCCTCCATCGCCTTCCACGCCGCCAAGCTCGCGCAGGAGCAGGGCGCGGAGATCATCCTCACCGCCTTCCCGCGCCCGAGCCTGACCGAGCGGATCGCCAAGAAGCTGCCGAAGCCGGTCAAGGTGCTGTCGCTGGACGTCTCCAGCGCGGAGGACCTGGCGGGCATCGCCGACCAGGTCCGCGAGACCCTGCCGACCCTGGACGGCATCGTCCACTCGATCGGCTTCGCGCCGCAGGACGCGCTGGGCGGCAACTTCCTGGACACCCCGTGGGAGTCCGTGGCCACCGCGATGCACGTCTCGGCGTACTCGCTGAAGTCGCTGACCATGGCGCTGATGCCGCTGATGCAGGACGGCGGCTCGGTGGTCGGCCTGACCTTCGACGCCCAGTTCGCCTGGCCGCAGTACGACTGGATGGGCCCGGCCAAGGCCGCCCTGGAGTCGACCAGCCGCTACCTGGCCCGCTACCTGGGCCCGCGGGACATCCGCTGCAACCTGGTCTCGGCCGGCCCGCTCGGCTCGATGGCCGCCAAGTCCATCCCGGGCTTCGGCGACCTGGCCGACACCTGGAACCACCGCTCCCCGCTGAAGTGGGACCTGAACGACCCGGAGCCGGCCGGCCGCGCCATCGTCGCGCTGCTGTCGGACTGGTTCCCGAAGACCACCGGCGAGATCATCCACGTCGACGGCGGTCTGCACGCCATCGGCGCCTGATCCGCTGAAACACCGCTGCCCGGCACCCCCGAGGGGGGTGCCGGGCAGCGGTGTTTCCCCTTACGGGCGAGTCGCCGCGCAGCCGCTCACGCCTCGGCGGTGGCGCAGGCCCCGATGGCGCGGCCGGCCTCGACCGAGGCGCGCTGGGCGTCGCCGGCCCGGATGGCGTCCAGGATGGTGTCGTGGCCGATGTAGCGCTCGGCGATCAGCTCGGGGCCGACGTCGTTGCGCAGGTGCGCGCGGGTGACCTCGCCGAGGTCGGCGTAGACGGCGAGCAGCACGTCGTTGTGGGCGGCGGCGACCACGGCCTGGTGGAAGGCGGCGTCGGCCTGGACAAAGTCCTCGGCGTCACCGGAGTGCCAGGCGGCCTCGCGGCGGCTGAGCGCGGCGTCCAGCAGGCCGAGGTCGCGCGCGGTGCGGCGGACGGCGGCCAGGCCCGCCGCGGAGGTCTCCAGGGCCGCCCGCAGCTCGGCGACCTGCGCCTGGTCGGCGTCGGCGAAGCGGCGGTGCATCACCCCGGCCAGCTCGCTGGTGGCCAGCACGTAGGTGCCGGAGCCCTGCCGGATGTCGAGCAGCCCGTTGTGGGCGAGGGCGCGGACGGCCTCGCGGACGGTGTTGCGGGCCACCCCCAGCTGTTCGACCAGCGCGGCCTCGGTGGGGATGCGCGAGCCGACGGGCCACTCCCCGGAGGTGATCTGGGCGCGCAGCTGCGCGATCACCTGGTCGGACAGCGGGGTGCGCCTCGGCGATGACAGCGCCACGGGGACTCCTTGCGGCTACGGGGTGGGTGGGCCTGGGGGAAGTGGCCGGTGGATGAACGATCGGCACATCATGCCAATTCCAAGGTGCATCAATTCATCCCATCATTCTATGATGACCTCCATGCCTCCCGCAGCAGACACCACCACCTCCCCACGAACCGAGGCCGGGCCGCAGACCGAGCGGCCCGTCGCCCCCGCCAAGTACCTCGGCTGGCTGTTCGCCGTCGCGATCGCCGCCGCCGCCTTCAACCTGCGCCCCGTGGTCACCAGCCTCGGGCCGCTGCTCGACCAGGTCCGCACCGGTCTCGGGATGAACCCGACGCTCGCCGGGCTGCTCACCGCCGTCCCGTCGCTGTGCTTCGGGCTGTTCGGCTTCGCGGCGCCCACAGCGGCCCGCCGGGTCGGGCCGATCGCGGTGATCACGGCCGGGATGGGCGCGATCACGGCGGGCGTGCTGGCGCGCTCCTTCGCCGGTGGCACCGCGGTGTTCCTGCTGCTCACCGCGCTCGCCCTGGCCGGTGTGGCGGTCTCCAACGTGCTGCTGCCGGTGGTGATCAAGCGGTACTTCCCGGAGAAGGTCGGGCCGATGATCGGCCTGTACTCCATGGCGCTGTCCGCCGGCACCGCGCTGGCCGCCGCCGTCACCGTGCCGCTGACCAGCGCACTGGGCGGCGACTGGCGCCGCGGCCTGGGCGTCTGGGCCGCCCTGGGCGCGCTCGCCCTGGTGCTCTGGCTGCCGGTGCTGTTCGCCAAGCGTGAGCGCGGCGAGCACGCCGGCGGCGCCGCGGCCCCCGTCAAGCTGCCGATCACCCGCAGCCGGACGGCCTGGGCGTTGGCCTGCTTCTTCGGCCTCCAGGCCACCGGCGCGTACGTGGTGATGGGCTGGCTGCCGAAGATCTTCCAGGACTCCGGCGTCGACAAGGGCACCTCCGGGGTGCTGCTCGCGGTCACCATGGTGATCGGCGTGCCGGTCTCCTTCGTGCTGCCCAACCTGGCGGCCCGGCGCGGCGACCAGCGGCTGTTCGTGGTGGTGCTGGCCTCCTGCGGCATCGCCGGGTACGCCGGCCTGGCGCTCGCCCCGGCCGGGGCGCCGTGGATCTGGGCGGTCCTGGTGGGCCTGTCCAACTGCGCCTTCCCGCTGGTGCTGACCATGATCGGGCTGCGCGCCCGGACCGCGGGCGGGGTGGCACAGCTGTCCGCCTTCGCCCAGGGCGTCGGCTACCTGATCTCCATCCCGGGCCCGATCCTGATCGGCAGGATCTACCAGGTCACCGGTGAGTGGTACTGGCCGCTGGGCTTCCTGGCGCTGCTGCTGGTGCCGCAGATGCTGTTCGGCCTGCGCGCCGCCCGGGCCCGGCACATCGAGGACGAGGCGGTCCACCCGGCGGCGAAGGTCAAGGCCTGACGCCGAAGGTCAAGGCCTGGCCAAAGCGGTGGGGCCGGGGATCGGCGGGCGCGTTCGGGGTGGGAGAATTCCGGACATGCCCGTTCTCGACCCGAACCCCACCGACGGCCGCAAGCAGCTCGGCCGTATCGCCTTCGCCTTCGCCGGCATCGTGGTGCTGGTGGCGATCATCGCCACCGTCGCCGCCCAGATGGGCTGACCACCGCCCGTACCACCGCCGTAGTCCCGGTATCCCCTTCGTTTTGGGAAGGTGGCCCGGCGAACGGGGCATGATGGCACCCGCCGCCCCGGGGAGCGGCGGCAACCGGGAGCGTCGCGCCCCCGGGCGGCTTTTCTGCCAAGCTTGCTGGGTATGAGCGCCGAAACGCCCCGCAGGATCATCGTTCTCCGCCATGCCAAGGCCGACTGGCCGAACGGCGTGGACGACCACGAGCGGCCGCTGGCCGACCGGGGCCGCCACCAGGCCCCGGACGCCGGCCGCTGGATGGCCGATTCCGGGATCAATCCCGAATTCGTGCTCTGCTCCACCGCCCTGCGCACCCGCGAGACGTGGAAGCTGGCCGCGCACGAGCTGCCCAAGCGGGCCCGCAAGACCGTCTACGAGGAGCGGATCTACGAGGCCAGCCCGGGCGAGATCATCGCCGTGCTTCACGAGACCCCGGAGGAGTACGCGGACGTGGTGCTGGTCGGCCACAACCCCGGGGTGCTGGGCCTGACCCAGGTGCTGGCCGGGGACGCGGGCGACCGGGACGCGCTGGAGCGGCTGCGCATGGGCGGGTTCCCGACGGCTGCGATCGCGGTGCTCAGCTTCTCCGGCTCCTGGAAGGGCGTCGAGCCGGGCGTGGCCCAGCTGGTCTCGTACTACACGCCGCAGGACTAGGAACGCACGCGAGGGGCGCGCGGATCGGATCCACACGCCCCTCGTTCACGTCCGCAGGCCTCACTCGGTCGGGGTGCCGTCGTGCACGTCGGCCGCCTCGACCTCCTCGCGGGTGATGCCCAGCAGGTAGAGCACGGTGTCCAGGAACGGCACGTTCACCGCGGTGTCGGCGGCCTCGCGCACCACCGGCTTGGCGTTGAACGCCACCCCGAGCCCGGCCGCGTTCAGCATGTCCAGGTCGTTGGCGCCGTCGCCGATCGCCACCGTCTGCTCCAGCGGCACCTTCGCCTGTTCGGCGAAGCGGGCCAGCCAGCGGGCCTTCCCGGCCCGGTCCACGATCTCGCCGACCACCCGGCCGGTGAACTTCCCGTCCACCACCTCCAGGGTGTTGGCGGCCGCGAAGTCCAGCCCCAGCAGCTCCACCAGGTGGTCGGTGACCTGGGTGAACCCGCCGGAGACCACCGCGACCTGGAAGCCCAGCCGCTGCAGGGTACGGATCAGGGTGCGCGCGCCCGGGGTGAGCCGGACCTCCGTGCGGACCTTGTCCGTCACCGAGGCGTCCAGCCCCGCCAGCAGCGCCACCCGGGCGCGCAGCGACTCGGCGAAGTCCAGCTCGCCGCGCATCGCCGCGGCCGTCACCTCGGCGACCTGCTCCTCGCAGCCCGCGTGGGCGGCGAACAGCTCGATCACCTCGTCCTGGATGAGCGTGGAGTCCACGTCCATCACCACCAGGCGCTTGGCCCGGCGCTCCAGCCCGGCCGCCACCACCGCGACGTCCACCCGCTGGGTGGCCGCCTCCTGGGCGAGCTCGGCCCGCAGCTCCTCGGTGGCCACACCCGAGACGGCCAGCTCGACCGCCGTCACCGGGTACTTGGCGAGGCGGAAGACACGGTCGATGTTGCCGCCGGCCGCGGTGATCCGGGAGGTCAGCGCGGAGACGGCGGAGGCGGTCAGCGGGTTGCCGAGCACCGTCACGTGCGAACGGCCCTCGCGGCGCGGGCGGTTGTCGCCGATGCCGGAGAGGATCTCGGCCTGGAGCTTCTGCTCGTCCGCCCAGCGGTGCACGGTGGCCCGCAGGCCGCCCTCCGCGCCGGGCGCGGAGGGCGGGGTGACCAGGGCGCACAGCGTGATGCGGCCACGGGTGACGACCTGCTCGATGTCGATCACGTCGACGCCGAAGCCGGCCAGGGTGGCGAAGAGGCCGGCGGTGATGCCGGGGCGGTCCTTGCCGAACACCTTGACGAGCAGGGTGCGCTCGTCCGCGGTCCGGGGCTGGGCGGCGGGGAGGGGCTCAGCGGCCAAGGGCGATGCGTTCATGGTGAGTCCCACGCTACCCGTCGGCCCTCGGGCGGCGGGTACCCGTCCCACCTCGCGGGACACCGGCGCGCCCCGGTCCGGTAGCAGCCTGGTCACAGTCACCCGGGGTGACTTTCACCGGCGGACGGCGGGCTGGAATGATTCCCCCCGTCAGTCAGAGGAACAGCGCACCCCCGGGCGGGGGCCACAATTCGGGGGAACCGAGAGAGCGGGGCAGGCGAGAGTGCCGCAACTCGTCATCGATATCAACGGACAGCAGCGGACTCTGGAGCCCGGGCGGTCCTACACCATCGGGCGCAATCCACAGTCGGACTTCCCGTTCGAAGACGCCAGGGTCTCCTGGCAGCACGGGACGATCAGCTTCAACGGCAGTGGTTGGCTGCTGGACGACCACGGCAGCACCAACGGCACGTACGTGGCCGGTGCCCGCACCATGCAGGCCCAGCTGTTCCCCGGTGCCGTGGTCAACCTGGGCAACCCGGAGAACGGCCCCCGGCTCGCCTTCTCGGCGCCCGTGGCCGCGGCCGCCCCGCAGCCCTCGCCGGTGCACGACGCCGCGACGGCCCGCGGCCCCGTCCCGACGCCCCACCAGCCCGCGCCGCAGCAGGCCTGGCCGGGGCAGGACCCGTACCAGCAGCAGGCCTGGCCGGGCCAGCAGCCCCAGCCGCAGCAGCAGTTCGTGCCGCAGCAGCAGCACGCGCCGCAGCCCGAGCAGCCGCAGCACGGTGGCTTCCCGCAGCAGCAGGGCTTCCAGGCCCCGCCGCAGCACGGCGGTGGCGGCACCCCGCAGCCCACGATGATCCGCAACCTGACGTCGGCCATGCGCACCGTCAGGATCGGTCGTGCGCTGGACAACGACATCGTGGTGTCCGACCTCCAGGTCTCCCGCCACCACGCCGAGCTGCGCCAGCTGCCGGACGGCCGCTACGAGATCGTCGACCTCGGCAGCCACAACGGCATCTTCCTCAACGGCCAGCCGGTGCAGCGTCAGCTGATGGGCCCGCAGGACCGGCTGACCGTCGGCCACTCCAGCTTCGTCCTGGTGGGCGACCAGCTGCAGGAGTTCGTCGACACCGGCGCGGTCTCCTTCTCCGCCCGTCACCTGACCGTCGAGGTCGAGCACAAGGGCGCCAAGAAGATCCTGCTCAACGACGTCAGCTTCGGCGTCCCGGAGAAGTCCCTGGTCGCGGTCATCGGCCCGTCCGGCTCCGGCAAGTCGACCCTGCTGCGCGCCCTCACCGGTTACCGCCCGGCCGACCGCGGCGAGGTGCTGTACGACGGCCGCAACCTCTACAAGCAGTTCGCCGAGCTCCGCTCCCGCATCGGCCTGGTGCCGCAGTCGGAGATCCTGCACCGCGAGCTCACCGTCCGAAAGGGCCTCAAGTACGCGGCCCGGCTGCGCTTCCCCGGCGACACCGAGGCGAAGGAGCGCGACGCCCGGATCGACGAGGTGCTGTACGAGCTGCGTCTGGACAAGCGCGCCGACAACAAGATCACCGCGCTCTCCGGCGGCCAGCAGAAGCGCGTCTCGGTCGCCCTGGAGCTGCTCACCAAGCCCTCGCTGATCTTCCTGGACGAGCCCACCTCGGGCCTCGACCCGGGCATGGACCGCGAGGTCATGCAGATGCTGCGCGGCCTGGCCGACGACGGTCGCACGATCCTGGTCGTCACCCACTCGGTGGCCGAACTCGCGCTCTGCGACCGGCTGCTGGTGATGGCGCCGGGCGGCTCGGTGGCCTACTTCGGCCCGCCGGACGAGGCGCTGCACTTCTTCGGGTACGAGACCTGGGCGGACGTCTTCCAGGCCTTCGAGAACTACCCGGACCACGACTGGGCCGGCCGCTACCGCGGCTCCGTGCACTACCAGCAGTACTCCGCCGCGACCGTCGAGGCGGGCGAGGTGCAGCACGTCCAGGTCGCCCAGGAGGCCCTCCGCCCGCCCAAGCCGCAGAGCTGGGGCTCGCAGCTGTGGACCCTGATGCGCCGCTACATGTCGGTGCTCGCCTCGGACCGCGGCTTCCTGGCGCTGTCGGTGCTGCTGCCCGCGGTCATCGGCGTGGTCAGTGTGCTGATGCCGAACGAGCCCGGGCTGGCACCGAACCCGAAGAGTCAGTTGGGGCTCAACTCCGGAGCCGGGCCGATCATCATGATCATGGCGATCGGCGCCTGCTTCTCCGGTGCGGCCAACTCCGTCCGCGAACTGATCAAGGAACGGGCGATCTACGAACGGGAACGGGCCACCGGCCTGTCCCGCTCGGCGTACATGATGTCCAAGATCATCGTGCTGGGCATCTTCAGCGTGATCCAGGGCGCGATCATCTCCGCCGTCGGCTTCCTGCCGCGCAAGCTCCCCGCGCACGGCGGCCTGCTGGTCCAGAACACGCCACTCATCGAGATGACGATCGGCATGATCCTGCTGAGCTTCGCCGCGATGATGTTCGGCCTGATGATCTCCGCGCTGGTGAAGACCGCCGAGAAGACCATGCCACTGCTGGTCATGTTCGCCATCGTCCAGGTCGTCTTCACCGGCTGCCTCTTCCAGATCTTCGGCAAGCCCGGCCTGGAGCAGGTCGGCTGGCTGATGCCGGCCCGCTGGGGCACCGGCATGGTGGCCACCACGCTCGACCTGTCGCACCTCCTGGGCCCCTGGAACAAGGACTTCCAGCACCCGAACTACGACCCGCTGTGGAAGCACAGCGTCGCCCAGTGGTCGATCGATGCGGGCGTGCTGATCGTGATGTCGATCATCATCGGCGTCATCGTGACGAGGCTGCAGCGCCGGCACGAGCCGGAGGTCATGCAGAAGGGCTGACAGCCTTCGCCGAAGGGCGCTCTCCCCGACAGGGGAGAGCGCCCTTCTGTGATTCGCCCGCTCGCCTCCGGGGCGCTCCGGCCCGGTGCCGACGGTCGGCGCTCCGGCGCTCGTGCCTCGCTTGTCGCTTCTCCCTTTCGGTACCGGCGCGCTCCTTCGGCTCGGGGCGGGGATTCGCCCGCTCGCCCCGAGCCGAAGGGGCGGGCGGGCCCAGCGGCCTAGGTCCCCGGACCTGCGTCCGGCGCGGCCGGGGACGGACGCGGCGGCGTCCGCGGCGGCGGTAGTTTGGCGGTATGCCCAGCACGACCGGTGACCACCGGACCCCCGCCGGCCCGCTGCCCGCCTGCGACCCGCCGGCCGCCGTCGAGGCTCTCTGCGACCCGCTGACCGGCATCGAGGCCGTCAGCCAGGCGCTGCTCGCGATGAGCCGGCACCTGGAGGTCCGCGAGGTGCTGCGCCGCATCACCGCCTCCGCCCGCGACCTGCTCGGCGCCGAGTACGCGGCCCTCGGCGTGCCCGACGACCACGGCGGCTTCGCCCAGTTCGTGGTCGACGGCGTCACCGACGAGCAGTGGCGGGCGATCGGCCCGCTGCCCCGTCAGCACGGCGTGCTCGCCGAGATGCTGCACGAGACCGGCCCCACCCGGCTCGCCGACGTCCGCAAGGCCCCCGCCTTCGAGGGCTGGCCCGCCGCCCACCCCGAGATGGACGCCTTCCTCGGCATGCCCGTCCTGGACGGCGAGGCCGCCGAGGACGAACCCCAAGTGATGGGCGTCATCTTCCTCGCCAACAAGCGCGGCGGCGGCCTGTTCACCGACCACGACGAGGAACTGCTGCGGATCCTCGCCGCCCACGCCTCCCTCGCGCTCTCCAACGCCCGCCTGTACGAGCGCAGCCGCGAACTCACCCTGGCCGGCGAACGCGCCCGGATCGCCCACGACCTGCACGACGCCGTCTCGCAGAAGCTCTTCTCGCTGCGACTGACCGCCAAGGCCGCCGCCAAGCTCGTCGACCGCGACCCGGCCCGGGCCCGCGCCGAACTCGCCGAGGTCGCCCGGCTCGCCGCCGAGGCCGCCGACGAACTGCGGGCCGTCGTGGTCGAACTGCGCCCCGCCGCCCTGGAGGAGGACGGGCTGAGCGCCACCCTCGCCTCCCAGGTGCAGGTCCTCGACCGGGCGCACACCGCCGACGTCGCCTTCGCCGCCGACGGCGTGCGCGCCCTGCCGCCTGCTCAGGAGGCCGCGCTGCTGCGGGTCGCCCAGGAGGCGCTGCACAACGCGCTGCGCCACTCCGGTGCCCGCCGGGTCACCGTCACCCTGGCCGGGACGCCCGCGCGCGGCGCCCTGCTGCGGGTGCGCGACGACGGGCGAGGCTTCGACCCCGAATCCGTCCGCCGGGCCGGCCGCCACCTCGGCCTGGCCTCGATGCGCGACCGCGCGGCCGCCGTCGGCGGCACGCTCACCCTGGAGTCCGCCCCCGGCAAGGGGACGCTCGTCGAGATGGAGGTCCCCGGTGCCTGAGAGCACGCCGCCGATCCGCGTCCTGCTGGTCGACGACCACCAGGTGGTCCGCCGCGGACTGCGCACCTTCCTCGAGGTCCAGGACGACATCGAGGTGGTCGGGGAGGCCGCCGACGGGGCCGAGGGCGTCGACCGCGCCCGCGAACTCGACCCGGACGTCGTCCTGATGGACCTCAAGATGCCGGGCGTCGACGGCATCGAGGCGCTGCGCACGCTCAAGGACGAGGGCAGCCGGGCCCGGATCCTGATCGTCACCAGCTTCACCGAGCACCGCACGATGGTCCCCGCGCTGCGGGCCGGCGCCGCCGGGTACGTCTACAAGGACGTGGACCCGGAGGCGCTGGCCGGCGCGATCCGCTCGGTGCACGCCGGACACGTGCTGCTCCAGCCCGAACTGGCCGAGGCGCTGCTCTCCGACGACGGCCCGCGCGCCCCGCAGGGCCGCGGCGGCACCCTCACCGAGCGCGAGCGCGAGGTGCTCGGCCACATCGCCGACGGCCGGTCCAACCGGGAGATCGCCCGCAGCCTTCACCTGTCGGAGAAGACGGTGAAGACCCACGTCTCCAACATCCTGATGAAGCTGGACCTCGCGGACCGTACCCAGGCCGCGCTGTGGGCCGTCCGCAACGGGGAGACGCGCAGGTAGGGCGTGGCTCAGCGGTCCTCGCGCTCGTCCACCAGGGCGTTGTAGGCGGCGACCTGGGCCCGGCGGGCGGTCCGCCGCAGCGGAGCCAGGACGGACTGGCGCGCGGCCATCTCGGAGGCGCTGACGGCCGCGCCGTGGCCGCCCGAGGCGATCGACAGCAGGGCGGACACCTGGCGGGCCGACTCCAACACCCGGACCGCCCGCGGCGGGTAGCCGGGGGCGAGCAGCTCGGTGTGGCCGCGGCGGCGGTAGGCCTCCAGCGCGCGCAGCGCCTCCGGCCCGGCACCGGCCACGTCGAGCCGGGTGATCAGGACGGTCGCCTCGCGCAGCCCGTCCGCGAGCTCGCGCTCGGCCTCGTGCAGCGAGGGCACGTCGGCCGGCGGGGTGTCGTTGACCTCGGCGCAGCGCCACAGCACGGTGGCCGAGCGGTCCCCTTCCGGGCCGTACACCGTGATCTCCGGCACCAGGCCGAGCGGCACGCCCACTGCGAGCACCGCCTCGCCCGCCGCCATGGCGCGCTCGTTGAAGGCCGCCGGGCCGGTCAGCCCCAGCGGGTGCCCGGTGGAGGGCAGTGCCAGGCGCAGGCCCTTCACCCCGAGCACCCGCAGCCGGCCCAGCGCCCAGGTCAGCCCGTGCTGCTCGCCCGGTTCGTCCCCGGGCAGCCCGGTGACCCGGTGGCTCTCGTCCGCGCCCAGCACGGCCGCGGCGGCGTTGTCGGGCGGCACCAGGCCGCTGAGCAGGGCGTTGCCCCAGGCGGTCAGCCGCCCCGAACGGGGTTCTTCGTACGGATTGTCGGCAGGAGTCGCGAGCATCCAGCCAGCCTACGGAATCGGCGGTCATCCGCGTGGCGTAGGTTTGCCCATGCGTGTGCGGCGCACCCACCCCGTGCCCACCGGCTGCCGGAGTAGGCTCGCCGCCCGCACCGACGGCCGAGATTTTTGTGTATTGGGGAAGGCGTAGGCATGAGCGACGTGCTGGAGCTGGTGGACGTATCCGTGGTCCGGGAGGGGC
Organism: Kitasatospora sp. NPDC101155; assembly: GCF_044768305.1. Lineage (NCBI taxonomy): Bacteria > Bacillati > Actinomycetota > Actinomycetes > Kitasatosporales > Streptomycetaceae > Kitasatospora > Kitasatospora sp. NPDC101155. The sequence continues at coordinate 44,241 of NZ_JBIWPN010000048.1, forward strand.
GCGCGCTGGTCGACCAGGTCTCGTGGTCCATCTCCGAGGGTGAGCGCTGGGTCATCCTGGGCCCGAACGGCGCCGGCAAGACCACCCTGCTGCAGATCGCCTCCTCGTACCTGTTCCCGACCTCGGGCAAGGTCTCGGTGCTGGGCGAGAAGCTGGGCGAGATCGACGTCTTCGAGCTGCGCTCCCGGATCGGCCTGGCCGGTGCTGCCATGTTCGACAAGCTGCCGGCCGAGCAGACCGTGCTGCAGACCGTACTCACCGCCGCCTACGGCATGACGGTCAGCTGGCAGGAGACCTACGAGCAGTCCGACGAGGCCCGCGCCCTCGCCCTGCTCGACCGCATGGGCATGGCCAACCTCACCGGCCGCAAGTTCGGCACCCTCTCCGAGGGCGAGCGCAAGCGCACCCTGATCGCCCGCGCCCTGATGACCGACCCCGAGCTGCTGCTGCTCGACGAGCCCGCGGCCGGCCTGGACCTCGGCGGCCGCGAGGACCTGGTCCGGCGGCTCGGCGCGCTCGCCCAGGACGAGTTCGCCCCGGCCATGGCGATGGTCACCCACCACGTCGAGGAGATCGCCCCCGGCTTCACCCACGTCCTGATGATCCGCCAGGGCAAGGTGCTCACCGCCGGTCCGATCGACACCGAGCTGACCGCCCGGAACCTCTCCAAGTGCTTCGGGCTGCCGCTCACCCTGGAGCGCCACGGCGACCGCTGGTCGGCCCAGGGCCTGCCGCTGGGCTGAGGCCCCGTCCGTCCCTCACGGACCCTCCTTTCCCTCCTCACCCGTCCATCACTCGGAAGGCCGTCGGAACCGGTCGCACGTGCGACCGGTTTCCGCCCCTCGACCTGCGGGAACTGTCCGCCTCGAAGGCCCTTCGCTCCCTAGGATGGACGTGTGGACAGCTGGATCTGGTGGCTCCTGGCCGCCGCGGGGCTCGGCATACCGCTGGTGCTCACCGCGGTGCCGGAGTTCGCCATGTTCGCGGTCGGTGCGCTGGCAGCCGCCGCAGTGGCCGGGCTGGGCGGGGGAGTGGTCCTCGAAACCCTGACCTTCGTGCTGGTCTCGGTCGGGCTGGTGGCCTTCGTCGGCCCGATTGCCCGTCGGCAGCTGCGGAAGGGCCCGCAGATCAGGATGGGCATCGACGCGCTCCAGGGCGCCACCGCGGTCGTCGCGGAAACCGTCGACGGAGAGGGCGGCCGGATCAAGCTCAACGGCGAGATCTGGTCAGCCCGCGCACTCAATCCGGACAGCGTGTACCAGCCGGGCCAGAAGGTCGACGTCGTCGAAATCCAGGGCGCGACCGCCCTGGTCGTCTAGGGGAGAGTCCGTGGAACCCGTCCTTATCGTTTTGGTCGTCCTGGTCGTGGTGGCCTTCATCGCGCTGATCAAGACGATCCAGGTCATCCCGCAGGCCAGCGCCGCGATCGTGGAGCGCTTCGGCCGCTACACCCGGACGCTCAACGCAGGGTTGAACATCGTCGTCCCGTTCATCGACCGCGTCCGCAACCGGATCGACCTGCGCGAGCAGGTCGTGCCGTTCCCGCCGCAGCCGGTGATCACCCAGGACAACCTGGTCGTCAACATCGACACCGTCATCTACTACCAGGTCACCGACCCGCGGGCGGCCACCTACGAGGTCGCCAGCTACATCCAGGCGATCGAGCAGCTGACCGTCACCACGCTTCGCAACATCATCGGCTCGATGGACCTGGAGTCGACCCTGACCTCGCGCGAGGTCATCAACGCCGGCCTGCGCGGCGTCCTGGACGAGGCCACCGGCAAGTGGGGCATCCGGGTCAACCGCGTCGAGCTGAAGGCGATCGAGCCGCCGACCTCCATCCAGGACTCGATGGAGAAGCAGATGCGCGCCGACCGTGACAAGCGCGCCGCGATCCTCACCGCCGAGGGCCAGCGCCAGGCGCAGATCCTCAAGGCCGAGGGTGAGAAGCAGGCCGACGTGCTCAGGGCCGAGGGTGAGGCCCAGGCCGCGGTGCTGCGCGCCGACGGTGAGGCGGCCGCGATCCGGACGGTCTTCGAGGCCATCCACGACGGCGACGCCGACCAGAAGCTGCTCGCCTACCAGTACCTGCAGACCCTGCCCGAGCTGGCCAAGGGCGACTCCAACAAGCTCTGGATCATCCCGAGCGAGGTCGGCGACGCGCTCAAGGGCCTCGGCGGCGCCTTCACCGGCCTGACGGGTAACGGCGGCGGTGCCAACGGCGGCGCGGTCGCGGCGCCGAGCGTTCCGCCGGCGGCCCCGGCGGCCACCCAGGTGCCGCTCGACCCGGCGGCCGGGCCGCGGCCGGTGGACGTCGAGAAGGGCGCCGCCCGTCCCCGGGTGGACCCGGCGCGGGAGTACCGCAAGATCGACCCGGAGTGAATCGACCCGGAGTGAATCGACCCGGAGTGATGTGACGGTGTCCGGTGGAGGGCCCGCTGCCTGGTGGTGGCGGGCCCTCGGCGTTTCCCGGCCCCGTGGCCGTGCGGTCGAGCGGCCCCGCAGCCGTGCGGTTGTGCGGCTGTCCGGCCGGGTGGCCGTGGCGTCCTGGCACTGTGGCGTACGTCCCGAATGGTGGGCGGGCCTGGTCGGGCCGGTGCGGGGTCCGGCATGATCCCCTCGGACAGGACCGAGAGGAGAGGTGACCCATGACGCTCTGGGAGGCGCTCGCCGTCCTGGTGGCCGGCGTCGGTGCCGGGATGATCAACGTGATCGTCGGCTCCGGCACGCTGATCACGTTTCCGGTGCTGCTCGCCGTCGGCATCCCGCCGGTCACCGCCAACGTCTCCAACTCCTTCGGCCTGGTGCCCGGTTCGCTCAGCGGCGTGATCGGCTACCGCCGCGAACTGGTCGGCCAGGGCCGTCGGCTGCTGCGGATGGGCACCGCCTCGCTGCTCGGCGGGCTGCTCGGCGCGCTGCTGCTGATCAAGCTGCCCAGCGGGGCCTTCGACGCGATCGTCCCGGCACTGATCCTGCTGGCCCTCGTCCTGGTGGTGGTCCAGCCCAGGGTCGCCAAGGCCGTCGCCGCCCGCCGCCGCGCCGACGGGGACCCGGACGGCAGCCCGGTGCTGCTGGTCGGGGTCTTCCTCACCGGCATCTACGGCGGCTACTTCGGCGCCGCGCAGGGCGTCCTGCTGATGGCCCTGATGGGCATGCTGCTCCAGGAGGACCTGCAGCGGATCAACGCGGTGAAGAACGCGCTCGCGATGATCGTCAACGGGGTCGCCGCGCTGTTCTTCCTGTTCACCTCGACGGTCAACTGGACGGCCGCCGGGCTGATCGCGGCCGGCTCGCTGGTCGGCGGTCTGCTCGGCGCCAAGGTCGGCCGACGCCTGCCGCCGACCGCACTGCGCGGGATCATCGTAGTGGTCGGGCTCGCGGCCGTCACCAAGCTGCTCGTGAGTTGAACGAACGTCAGACCGTACACAAGTCGGAGGAATACGCCATGGCCCTGGAGATGCGTGAGACCTGCGAGCGCTGCGCGGTGTCGCTGACCTCCGACGGCCCCGCCTCGATATGTTCCTACGAGTGCACCTTCTGCCCGGACTGCACCGAGACCATGGCCGCCAACTGTCCCAACTGCGGTGGCGAGCTGGTGGTCCGTCCGCGCCGGAAGGCGGCCTGACCGGCACCCGACCGACGACACCCGGAGCACACCGATGAGCAGCAGGGCACGGCTGAGCGAGGACGAGATCAGGACGGCCCTGGCGGCCGTACCGCAGTGGGCGCGGGAGGGCGACAGCATCGTCCGCAGCGCGGACGCCCCGAATTTCCCGGCGGCGATCCGCGTGGTGGTCGCGGTCGCCGAGCAGGCCGAGGCGCTCGACCACCACCCCGACATCGACATCCGCTGGCGCACCCTGCGCTTCGTGCTGTCCACCCACAGCGCCGGCGGGCTCACCGGCCTGGACTTCACCCTCGCCGCCCGCATCGACGACGCCCTGCGCGCCGAGTCGGCGGTCTGAGACCCGCTCCTGCGCTGCGCCGAGGGCCCGGGCGGGGCGCTCGGCCGGGCGTGAGATGCTGACTGCCGCAATCGGCAGGCAGGCGGGGGGCCGGGAGGGACGTAACGATGGCGCAGGAGCCCTTCGGGGACGCCCACGCCCAGCAGCAGTGGTACCCCCAGGGCGGGTACTACGAGCCGCAGCAGCCGCAGGGGCAGTGGCAGCAGCCGGAGCCGCACGGGCAGTGGCAGCAGGCGCCGCAGTACGACCAGCACCCGTACGACCAGCAGGCCGGCTACGGGCCGACCGGGTACGTCGAGGGCGGGTACGTCCAGAGCGGCTACGGCCAGGGGCAGGACGGCGGCCAGGAGCAGTACCAGCCGTACCAGCAGCAGTACCCGGAGTACGGGCAGCAGCCGTACGCGCCGTACGCCGCGCAGGAGCAGCAGCCGGCGGCGGAGGAGGCGCTGTACGTTCCGGCGGGCGCCGAGTACTCGGCCGACGGCTATGTGCAGGTCGAGGAGCCCGCGGCGGAGGCCGGGCCGGCCGATGAGGAGCCTCCGGCGGAACCCGCTGAGCCTGCGGGGTCTGCCGGGGCCGTCGCGTCCGTCGCGTCCTCGCGGGCGGCTCGGCGTGGCGGTGGTGACGGCGGCTCCTCATCGCTGGTCTCGAAGGCCCGGGCAGCCGTGCTGACCGGGGAGCACGTGCCCAGCCGGCGGGCCCTGATGGTGCGGGCCGGCGCCGGGGTGGCCGCACTCGGGGTGCTGCTCACGGCCGCGCTGACGGTCGGCGCCGAGGGCGGCGGCAGCGCGTCCGCGACCAGCAGCGGTGAGCCCGGCTTCGCGGTGACGCACACCAAGGCCTGGTCCGCGCAGCCCGTGGCCGCCACTCAGGGCGGCGGGGACGACACGCTGGCCGGCAGCTGGCTGCTGGCCGACGTGGTGGTCCGGGCGGACGGCACCGGCGTGCACGCGTACGACCGTACGGCGGGCAAGCCGACCTGGTCGGTCGAGCCCCCGGCGGCCGGGGCCGTCCCGTGCGGGCTGTCGGCGGGTGTGAACCCGGCCGGGCTGGGCGCGGCCCTGTTCCGGCCGCAGGCCGATCCGAAGAGCCCCTGCACGCTGGTCGCCGCCGTGGACACCAAGACCGGCAAGACCGCCTGGACCAAGACCCTCTCGGACGCCAAGGGCACCTACGCGGCGCGGATCGGCGTCACCGAGGACAAGGTGATCGCGGTCGGGGACGACCGGGCGGTGGCCTGGGGCGCGGCCGACGGCAAGGACGTCTGGCAGTACACCGGGCAGGGCAAGTTCTGCACCCTGTCCGGCGGCGTCAGTGGCAAGACCGTGCTGGTCGCCTCCTCCTGCGCCGATTCGACCCCTGCCGACCAGGCCGTCGCGCTGAACACCGCGGACGGCAAGGTCTCCTGGTGGCGGGGTCTGAACAACTCGCCGAAGACGGTGACGGTGCTCTCCGCCGAGCCGGCCGTGGTGCTCACCACCGGCGCGAAGCCCGAGGACGACCGGGTGTTCGCCTGGGGCACCTCCGGCGACCCGGCCGCCGAGATCCCGGTGGTCACCGACGGCGGCCGACTGGACGTCGCCCACGGTACGTTTTCGGCCACTCCGAACGTCTTCTTCGACGGCCGCACGATGGTCGCCACGCACGTCCCGGCGAACGGCGGCGGGCCGGTGTCCGCGGTCGGCTACGACCTGGACACCGGCAAGCAGCGCTGGAAGGCGCAGACCGCCGCCAAGGGCACCGTCAGGGCGGTCGCCATCGACGGCGGCTCGCTGGTGCTGGCAGCCGACGAGCGCCGCGACCAGCCCGCCCGCCTCGGCCGCTTCCCGCTGGCCGGTGGCCAGGAGGCGGTCGGCGGCAACTTCCCGCCCGGCACCGGCTCGCTGCTGGTCTCCGGGCGGGTCGTGATCGGCGGCGGGCAGGTGGTCGTGATACCCGAGCACTCGGCCAACTTCGGCACAGCGGCGGGCTACGAGGCGAAGGGCTGAAGCCCTTCGGGCCGAGGCCCCTCAGAGGCCAGGCCTTGCGGTCGGGCCTCGGGATCGGGCTCCGCCGTCAGGCCGCCGGGACGGGCTGGGGCTGGCCCGGCACCGCCGGCAGCCAGTCGGCGAGCTCCCGGGCCTCCGAGCCGCGCAGGCCGAGCGCCAGCATCAGGGTGGCCTGCGGCGTCGGCACGAACGGCCGCCGCAGCAGTTTCATCCCGGCCTGCTCCGGTGTCCGGTCGGCCTTGCGCTGGTTGTCCTCCGCGCACGCGGCCACGGTGTTCATCCAGCTGTCCTCGCCACCGCGCGACTTGGGCTGCACGTGGTCCACGGTGGTGCCCCGGCGCCCGCAGTACGCGCACAGGTGCTGGTCCCGGGCCAGGACACCCCGCCTCGACCACGGGGCCTGTTGTCGGAACGGCACCCGCACGTACCGTTGCAGTCTGATCACCCGTGGCACCGGGACGGCCACGCCCGTCCCCCGGATCGAGCGCAGCGGATGCGCCTGCTCCACCACCGCCTTGTCCTGGAGCACCAGGACGACGGCGCGCTGGAGCGACACCGTCGTCAGGGGCTCGTAGCTCGCGTTCAGAACCAGCGTGTTGCGCACTCGGCACACCCTTCCCACGGGCGTGCCACGGCGGCACGACCGTCTCCACACACGTCACTGCCGCCGCACGGCGGTGGAACCACTCTGAATGGGCCCACAGCCGACGAACAACGGAATTTCCGGTATCGGCCGGGCACCCGGGGGGAGCGCGTCGTGCGCCCGGCACCGCGCCTCGGGGGAAACTCGCTGGCCGGAACCGCGTAGGCTCTATCAGGCTGGAGTCGTACCGACCCGGGGCCCGACGGAATCGGGCCGGCACCGGCGGACGCCCGATCGAAGGAGAAGCGTGACCGTGACGGACATCGTCGACGAGCTGCGGTGGCGTGGGCTGATCGCCCTGTCCACCGACGAGGACGCACTGCGCAAGGCGTTCGCGGACGGCCCGGTCACGTTCTATTGCGGCTTCGACCCGACGGCCCCCAGCCTGCACCTCGGCAACCTGGTGCAGATCCTCACCATGCGCCGCATCCAGCAGGCGGGGAACCTCCCGCTCGGCCTGGTCGGCGGTGCCACGGGCCTGATCGGCGACCCGAAGCCCACCGCGGAGCGGGTGCTCAACGACCCGGAGACGGTGGCCGGCTGGGTCGAGCGACTGCGCGGCCAGATCTCGCGCTTCCTCGACTTCGAGGGCCCGTACGCCGCGCGCATGGTCAACAACCTGGACTGGACCTCCGGGATGTCGGCCATCAGCCTGCTGCGCGACGTCGGCAAGTACTTCCGCGTCAACAACATGATCGCCAAGGAGGCCGTCGCCCGACGGCTCAACTCCGACGCGGGCATCAGCTACACCGAGTTCAGCTACCAGATCCTCCAGGGCATGGACTACCTGGAGCTGAACCGCCGCTACGGCTGCACCCTGCAGACCGGCGGCAGTGACCAGTGGGGCAACCTCACCGCCGGCACGGACCTGATCCGCAAGGCCGACGGCAAGTCCGTGCACGCGCTGGCCACGCCGCTGATCGTCAAGGCCGACGGCACCAAGTTCGGCAAGACCGAGTCGGGCACGGTCTGGCTCGACCCCGAGCTGACCACCCCGTACGCCTTCTACCAGTTCTGGCTGAACGCGGACGACCGGGACGTCTCCAACTTCCTGCGGATCTTCAGCTTCCGCTCGAAGGAGGAGATCGAGGAGCTGGAGCGCGAGACCACCGAGCGCCCCGCCGCCCGCCTGGCCCAGCGTGCGCTGGCCGAGGAGCTCACCACGCTGGTGCACGGCGCCGAGCAGTACGAGCGCGCGGTCGCCGCGTCCAAGGCGCTGTTCGGGCAGGGCGACCTGGCCGACCTGGAGGCTCCGACCCTGGCCGCCGCCCTGGCCGAGGTCCCGAAGGCCGAGGTGTCCGAACTCCAGCCGGTGGTCGACCTGTTGGTCGCCGTCGGCCTGGCGCCGAGCCGCTCGGCCGCCCGCCGGACGATCAAGGAGGGCGGTGCCTACCTCAACAACGTCAAGGTGACGGACGAGGAAGCGGTGCCGACCGAGGCCGACCTGCTGCACGGCCGCTGGCTGGTGCTGCGCCGTGGCAAGCGCAACCTGGCGGCAGCAGAGCTGGTCTCGGCCGGCTGATCGGTCCGCTGACCTGTCAGTTGATCGACTGGCTGAAAACGCACCCACTCTGAGCTGCGGCTTTGAGCCCCGAGGGCCGGATCTGGACAGATCCGGCCCTCAACGTTTGACGATGTCCTCCAGGTGGTCTAGTGTTGAACGAGTCGCTGGAGCGGCCACCTCACTCAGCAAGACCCACTCTCACCTCGATGCCCATTCAGTTGGGTTCGTTGGCGTCTCCGTCAACCGGGTGTGAGCGTGAATTTCGAGTAACACTCGGAATACGCTAAAGTGGCGGTCGTCGCAGAAAGCGGCCCCGACAGTTCGGGAAATTCAGATGAATGAAACTCCGGAAAACGGAGCGGAAAACATCTGATAAACTGAGAACACGAAAGAACGAAGCGCCCGGAGGGCCCGCTGGAAGGCGGTCCGAAGGAAGCGTCCGTTCCTTGAGAACTCAACAGCGTGCCAAAAGTCAAC
>NZ_JBIWPN010000049.1:0-51102 GCF_044768305.1 Kitasatospora sp. NPDC101155
GCCCCGACGAACCCCCTCCGCTGGACCTGCGGACGCCCTCCGGTCGTCGGCTGCACTACTGAGTGGCGCGCATCCGCTCCTCGATCCGTCGGCGAGCTGTCCGACGGTGCCGGCGGCATCCTCGGCCGGCAGCTCGGACTGGGCCGGGGCTGCCCGGCGCCACCGAGGAGGCCCGCGGTACGCTCGCCGAGTTCCCGGAGGACCTCCTCCACCGCTTTGTGGACGGGCTGTTCCACCCCGCATCGACCCGAGGGGCGCAGGAATGACGGACGTGACGCTCAACCTCTGGAAGCAGCCGCTCGGCGAAGTGCCGCCGGAGCTGTGGGACCGCACCGAGCTGACCGTGCTCATCCTCGCCGAGACCGGGATCGCCGAACTACCGCCCGGCATCGGCCGGTTGGCCCGGCTGCGCACCCTCGACCTCGGGCACAACCGACTGGCCGAGGTGCCCGCCGAACTGGGCGGACTCGCCGCGCTCGGGGACTTCCTCTACCTGCACGACAACGCGCTGACCGCCCTGCCGGAGGCGCTCGGGCAGCTCACCGCGCTGCGCTACCTCAACGTCGGCGAGAACCGGCTCACCGAACTGCCCTCCACCATCGGCGAGATGGCGGCCCTGGTCGAACTGCGCGCCCAGCGGAACCGGCTCACCGCCCTGCCGGAGTCGATCGGCGGTCTCGGCGTGTTGCGTGAACTCTGGCTGCGTGGAAACGAGTTGACCGCGCTGCCGGACTCCGTCGCCCGGCTCGCCGAACTGCGGGAGCTGGAACTGCGGGAGAACGCCTTCGCCGAGCTTCCGGCCGCGCTGGCCGGGCTGCCGCGGCTGCGCCGGCTGGACCTGCGCGGCAACCGGATCGCCGAACTGCCGGACTGGCTGGCCGATCCGACCGCGCTGCCCGCGCTGGAGAAGCTCGACCTGCGGTGGAACGAGGTACGGCCGCCGGCCCGACTGCTGGACGCGCTCGCCGCGCGCGGGTGCGTGGTGCTGCTCTGAGGCCGGTTCCGGTGCGGAGGGGTACGGGCGGGGAGCCGACGGGGAACCGGCGGAGAAGTGCGGCGGGGAAAAGATCAACAAGACCGCCGCAGGCCTGCTACCGTGGACGACATGAAGCGCGCTGCACTCGCCACGACGACGCCGGAGAGAGTCCCGGCGCGCTGACTGCTGACCTAGTCCGAAGCCCCGGGGCGAGTGCCCCGGGGCTTCGTCGTCTCCGGATCCACTCGCCCGCGGAACCAGAGTGGAGACGACCCCCATGAACAACCAGTCCCCGAACAGCCAGCCCCTGCACGACCAGCCGAAGCACGACCAGCCGAAGCACGACCACCGCAAGCTCGGTCGCGAACTCGACCTGTTCGACACCGACCCGCTGATGGGCTCCGGCCTGCCGTACTGGCTGCCCGACGGCGCCGCGATCCGGCACACCCTGGAGGAGTTCATCCGCGGCCGCGAGCGCCGGGCCGGCTACCGCCACGTGTACTCCCCGGTGCTCGGCAAGCGGGAGCTGTACGAGATCTCCGGACACTGGGACCACTACCGCGAGGACATGTTCCCACCCATGGAACTCGGCTCGGAGGAGATGGTGCTGCGCCCGAGCCTCTGCCCGCACCACGCGCTGATCTTCCGCTCCCGTCCCCACAGCTACCGGGAACTCCCGCTGCGGATGGCCGAGTTGGGCGGCATGTACCGCTCCGAGCTGTCCGGTGTGCTCGGCGGGCTGACCAGGGTCCGGGCGATCCAGCTGAACGACGCGCACGTCTTCTGCACCCCCGAGCAGGCCGCCGACGAGGCCGTCGCCGCACTGGAGTTGATCCGCGAGGCGCACCGCGCGCTCGGCATCGTGCCGGTCCGCTACCGGCTCTCGCTGCCCGGCGAGGGCGGCAAGTACGTTGCCGACCCGGCCCTCTGGAAGCGTGCCACCGCGCTGCTGACCGATGTGCTGGAGCGCTCCGGGGTGCCGTTCGAGGCGGCGGAGGGCGAGGCCGCGTTCTACGGTCCCAAGATCGACGTGCAGATCGCCGACGGCGCCGGGCGCGAGTTCACCCTCTCCACCGTCCAGATCGACTTCCACCAGCCCGAGCGCTTCAACCTGCACTACATCGGCCCGGACGGCGCCAAGCACCGCCCGGTGATGGTGCACCGCAGCGTGATCGGCAGCGTCGAGCGGGTGGTCGCCCACTTGATCGAGCTCTACGGCGGGGCGTTCCCGGCCTGGCTCGCGCCGGCCCAGGTCGTACTGCTGCCGATCTCCGACGCCGAAGTCCCGCAGGCCGAGCGGCTGCGGCAGCGCTGCCTGGACCTCGGACTGCGCGCCGAGATCGCCGGACCGGAGCACGGCAGCCTCGGCGCCCGGATCCGCGAGGCCCGGCTGGTGCCGTACCAGGCGGTGATCGGGGCCAAGGAGGCGGTGGACGACCGGGTCGCGCTGCGGCTGCGGGACGGTCGCCGACTGGAGCCGATGGCGGCCGAGGAGGCCTGGGCGCGGATCGGCGCGCTGGTCGCCGGGTGCAGTGCCGAGCTGTGGGAGAAGGAGTCCGCCGGGTGAACCGGCGGCATGCGTACGAGTAGTGCGGTGCGCGGGGTGTCGGCGGCACCGTGGGCGGCGGCCGTCCGTCGAATGGGTGCGGCGGCCGAGGTCCGCGGCCGCCGCCGGCCTCTCGCGGCTGAGCGATTCGAGGGCGGAGGTTCAGGGGCTGCCCGGCCCCCGGCCGTCAGTAGGACTGCAGCTCGATCAGGTGACCCTCCGGGTCGCGCAGATGGGCGCTGCGCAGGTTCGGGCCCCACTCCGGGCGGTCGGTGGCCGGGGCGGCGAGGGTTCCGCCGTGGTCGAGGCAGTGGGCGAGGGCCTTGTCCACGTCGTCGACCCGGAAGACCAGCATCGCGGAATCCTGGGCGGGTGCGGCGGGGCGGGCGGGCAGGTCGGTGGTGCCGAGGGTGGCGGCCATCGCGGAGCGGTCGAAGAGCACCAGGACGGCCTGGTCCTCGACGTCCCAGTTGGCGTACGGGCCCTCGGGCGTGCCCTTGATGAGGGTGGCGCCGGCGAGCTCGGGCAGGACCGCGCGGTAGAAGTCGAAGCACTCGGCGAAGCGGGTGACGAGCAGGCGGGGGTACAGGGCGTCCACGGCAGGAACTCCTGGGGTCGGAATGTGCGGGGCGATGAGGTGGTTCAAGTGGCGGGGCAAATTAGTGGGTCGAGACCCACTATAGGTACGGACCCTAGAATGCCGCCATGGCCTCCGATGACCCCACCCCGTCCGGCGGGCTGCCACCGACCCTGCTGGACCTCAGTACCTTCCTGCTCGCCCGGATCGGCCGGACCGCGCGCGGTCGGCTCGCCGAGCAGCTGGCCGAACGCGATCTGCGGCTCTGGGACTTGGCGGTGCTCGCCGCGCTGGCCGACTTCGGGCCGCAGGCGCAGCGGGACCTGGTGCAGCGGCTGGGCATCGACCCGAGCGACCTGGCGAAGGTCGTCGACCAGCTCGGTGCGGCCGGGCACGTCGAGCGCACCCGGGACCAGCGGGACCGGCGACGGGTCTCGGTGTCGGTCACCCCGGCCGGGCGGGCGCTGCTGGCCGAGCTGGCGGGGCAGGCACGGGCGGTGCAGGACGAACTGCTGGCGCCGTTGGGCGCGGGGGAGCGGCGGACACTGCGGGAGCTACTGCTGCGGGTGCACCACGGGCTGGAGGAGCGGCGCGGCGTCCTCTGACCTCAGGCGCTCGGTGGCCCCGGACGGCGGGCGCCGGCGAACTCGCCCGCCCAGCGCGGGACGTCGAGGACGTGCTCGACCCGGGCGATCAGCGTGCCGGTGCGCTCGGCGTGGATCATCGCGCCGTCGCCCGCGTAGATGCCGACGTGGTGCAGGGGCGCGTCGGGGCGGGAGAAGAACAGCAGGTCGCCGGGGGCCAGGTCGTCGCGCTCGACGGGTGCGCCGAGGTGGAACTGGGCGACGGTGTAGTGCCCGAGCTCGACGGTGCCGTGGCTGGCCCGGTACCAGCAGTAGAGGGACAGTCCGCTGCAGTCGAAGCCGATCGTGGTCTCGCCCAGACACTTGCCGTTGAGGTAGCCGTTCGCGTCGTCGCAGAAGCCGAGGCTCGGGCCCAGCCGGTCGCCGCCGCCCCAGGCGTACGGGACGCCGATCTGGGCCTCGGCCACGGCGGCGACCCGTTGGCCGAGGGCGGCGACGGGCTCGGACGGCGGTGCGGCCTGGGCGGCATGGGCCGCTGCTTCGGCCGTCGGGGTGAGGGCCGGGACGAGACCCGCTCCGAGGGCGAGGCCGAGCATCCGGCGCCGTCCGACTCCGGAGGCCTGGTCGCGGTTGGGCGGTTGGGACTCCATCGGTCGACTCCCCGGTGCTGCTGCGGTGTTGGTTTGGTGTGGTCGTCCGTGTGGGCGGGTGCGGCGGGGCGCACGTCGGACGGGCACCAGGATCGCGGTCCGGCGGGCCCGGGCGCCATCACCCGCAACGGTGAATCGTGAGCACAGGGGCCCTGGCGCCGCTGGGAGTTCGCCGTAAATGCGTTTGACCACCGTTTGTGAGGGGCCAACGATGAGCGCGAACGTTCGGCCACAACCATCGGAGGAACCCGTGAACAGCGCCGTCAAGCTGGTCCGTAACACGCGCCTGACCCCGGCCGTCGACTACGCCTACGCGGCGGCGGTCGACGCCCCGGCCCGCTCGCTGTGGCTGGCCGGGGCCTGCCCGCTGGACGAGGAGGGGCGTACGGTCGCCGTCGGCGACTACGAGGGGCAGGCCCACCAGGTGATGCGCAATCTGATAACCGTGCTGGAGGACACGGGTGCGGGGCTCTCCGACATCGCGCGGACCACCGTGTACGTGGCCTCCAGTGACCGGGCGGACCTGGTGAAGGTGTGGAACGTGTACCGGGAGTACATGGGGGAGCACGACGCCCCCAGCACGCTGCTCGGCGTCGCGGTGCTCGGCTACACCGACCAGCTGGTCGAGGTGGAGGCGGTGGCCGTGCTGCCGTGACGTGCCCCGGGGCGCCCGGGTTCAGGAGCGTGCGAGCAGGGCGACCAGCTGAGGCTCGATCCAGACGCGGAACACCCACTCTTGGAGGGGGAGTCGACTGAAAGAAACCGATCGTCCGGTTTCAAGGTGGAGATGGAGGGTGGAGGGAGGGCCCGCCGTCGGATCAGTGGCAGGCTCCGCATCGGCCCGTGCTGCCGGGATCTGACAGGTCGTGGGGAGAAATGGACAGGTGGGTGGGGGAAGAGGGGAGGTTGAGTCGATTCGCCGTCGTCGTCTTGTCGCCCGTGGGTCGCCCGCAGCTAAGATACGGGGTGTTTGGTTTTGTTTTGCGGGAGCTCAGGGCGGGGTGGTTGCGGTGGTGCGGCAGGAGCGTGCGCTTCGGACGCGTCGGCTGATCCTGGAGGCCGCGGCGTCGGTCTTCGACGAGTTCGGCTACGAGGGTGCCACCATCGGGGAGGTGGTCTCCCGGGCGGGCGTGACGCGGGGCGCGGTGTACTTCCATTTCGCCTCGAAGCGGGATCTCGCGCAAGGCGTCGTGGCGGAGCAGTTCGCCCAGGACGGTGTGCCCGAACGGAGCTGCAAGCTCCAGGAGTTCGTCGACACCGGGATGGTGGTCGCGCACCTGATGCCGCGTGACCCGCTGCTCAGCGCGGGCGCCCGGCTCTCGCTCGGCCAGGACGTGTTCGACGACATCGGCGGCGGCGCGATCCCCGGCTGGATCAGCCAGATGGAGAGGCTGTTGGTCGCTGCCAGTGAGCGCGGCGAGCTGCTCCCGCACGTCGTGCCGGCCGACACCGCGTGGCTGATCACCGCCGCCTGGACGGGCGTGCAGATCCAGTCGCAGAAGCTCTCCGGTCGCGCCGACCTGGAGCAGCGGATGTCCGGGCTGTTCCAGCACCTGATGCCGAGCGTCGCGGTGCCCGGAGTGCTCGGCTCGCTGCGAATGAGCCCGGACCGTGGCGCCCAGGTGGTCGCCGAGGTCGCCGCGGTCCGCGCGGCGGCGGAGGAGGGCGGCGAGGAGCCGGCGGAGCGCCAGGCCGGGGCCGCCGAGGCGGTCGCGAACGGAGTCGGGGTGGGCTGACCGGTTCGGTCCGAGGGGTCTGCGGCCCGACGGAAGTATCCCCGCGAAATAGGCAGTCGTGACGATCGGGATCGGTAGGAGAAGGGCGAACGCCGTCAGCGGGAGCGCGAAGACGGCGGCGCCCACGGCGACGCAGACCAGGGGGTGGCGTACGGGCAGCCGGGAGGCTCCGAGCGGGTCAAGGCGGAGGAGCTCGGTGCGCTGATCACCACGAGGGAGGAATTCGTGGCCCTGGTGGCCGACTTCCTCGGCTGAGTTGGTCCAGGGCGGTGGGAAAGGCTTGATCGCCGACGGCGTCGGTGCGGTAGGGTGGCGGACGCAGAATACGACCGCGACGCAGGGAGGTGAGACCCATTACCGGTATGTCCGAGCGGGTGCTCCCGGAGCGCGGCCGTGCGGGCGGCCCACGCGCGTAGCGCGGGTGCGCCGACGCGGCGTCGGCCCTGGCGGGAGCCCTGACGGAGTCCTCCGTTCTCCTCCTGTCCTGCCCAAGGGGTTCCCTTTGCCGGTCTTCTCCTCCGCCGCTCTCCGTTCCTCGGTCGTCTCCCGGCTGCGCGCCGCCGGTTGCGTGTTCGCCGAGGACGAGGCGCGGATCCTGCTCACCGCCGCCGCCACACCCGCCGATCTGGCCGCCATGGTCCGCGCCCGCGCGGAGGGGCGGCCGCTCGAACACGTCGTCGGCTGGGCCGAGTTCGCCGGTCTGCGGATCGCCGTCGACCCCGGCGTCTTCGTCCCGCGTCGACGCAGCGAGTTCCTGGCCGCCGCTGCCGCCCGACTCACCGGCCCCGGCGCGCTGGTGGTCGACCTGTGCTGCGGCAGCGGCGCACTCGGCGCCGCCGTCACGGCCACCGCCGGACACCCCGTCGAGCTGTACGCCGCCGACCTGGACCCGGCCGCCGTCCGGTGCGCCCGGCGCAACCTGGCCGGAACGGGCGCCCGAATCTTCGAGGGCGACCTGTTCGCCGCCCTGCCCGACGCGGTGCGCGGGCGGGTGGGGGTACTGATCGCCAACGTCCCGTACGTACCGACCGGCGACCTCGAACTGCTGCCGCCCGAGGCCCGGTTGCACGAGGCCCGGCCCGCGCTGGACGGCGGGGCCGACGGACTGGACGTGCTGCGCCGGGTGGCCGCCGAGGCACCGGGGTGGCTGGCGGCGGGCGGCTCGCTGCTGTTCGAGACCAGCGAGCGGCAGGCGGCGGGCGCACTGGCGGTGGCGCTGGCGGCGGGCCTGACGGCGGTGGTGAGCCGGGACGAGGAACTGGACGCGACGGTGGTCACCGCGACCCGACCGTGAACGACGAACGTCCCGGCCACCGCACCCCCGTGCCGGTGGCCGGGACGGGCCGGCATGCCTCGCTCCGCGGACACTGCGGTCGCAGAGCCCGCGTGCTCAGGCCCTGCCCTCTCAGGCCATGTGTTCTCAGATCCTGGTCCCGTACACGTGGTCGACCGGGATGGTGAGCAGCACCCGGCGGTCGGAGACCATCGCCTCGCGGTACTCCGCCCAGTCGGGGTGCTCCCCGGCGGCCCGGCGGTAGTAGTCGACCAGCGCCTCGACTTCGGGCCCGTGCGGGTCGGTGCCCGGCCCGGTGAGGGTGGCGACGCCCTCGGCGGTGACCCAGGACCGCCCGTCCGGTCCGGTCGCCTCCAGGCTGACCCGTGCGTCCCGGCGCAGGTTCGCCGTCTTGGCCAGCCCCTCCCGGGTGGAGATCAGGATGACGTTCGCCTCGCGGTCGTAGTAGGGCATGACGGGGGAGAGCTGGGGGCGGCCGTCCGCCTTGATGGTGGCGAGGATGCCGAGCCGGCTCTGCGCGAGGAGCGCGTACGGGTCGTAAGCAGTGGTGGTCATGAGGGCATCATCGGGCTTCACACGGTGTGAAGGTCAAGGCGCGACAGGCGTGTTGCGCGGCGGGGACGATCGGAGCGAAACGGCGGGGATCTGTGCGATCCGCCGATGGCGGCGGGCGCAGCGGGTTGGGGTCGGGAGGCGACAAGGAGTGATGATTCGTCACCGAGTGCGGGGGCGTTTACGGGGACGGTGCGCACCCGTAAGCCGCTGCGTGCGCCCGTGAGTCGTTGGATGCAAGGAGTTTGACGATCCGTCATGTCGGCGTCGCACATGCGGAAGGACGGGGTGGGTGAGGTGGAGGGGCCGGAGCTCATCCACCTCGCCGCCGAAGCGAGGGTTGGCTCGGCGAGGTCGAAGGACTCCGGATCGGCCTCGCCGGCGTCAATGACAAGCCCGCCCAGATCGACCGTCGGTCACGCCGCGCTGTTGACCTCGGAGTCCCATCCCAGCGAACCCCTCAAGAGACCAGGACCGCCAGTTCGGAGAATCCGCCGGCGCACTCTCCTCCAGTGATCACCGCACAGTGTTGCCACCGATTGCGAGACCCGTTGACCTGGACGCCCCCGCCGATCGCAGCGTCAGGAGATCACGGAAGGAGATCACCGCCGACACTTCTTCCAGGCCAGGTTGTACACGGTTTTGATACTGCCGTCGGTCGAATCCATCTCCAGGAAGCTGGTGGAGCTCGGGCTTGAGGTGCCGGGATCGACCCGCAGTTCGGTGTTGATGTTGAGGGTGCGTTCCTCCCCGCAGGGGGCGAAGACCCGGGCGGCGACGTCCACGGTGTCGGTCGTCTGCCAGTTGCCGGTGAACCCGCCCTTGAAGTGATGGGTCGATCTGGTGGGGCGGGCGTTGCCCAGGAAGTGGTAGCTGGCCCGCTCGGTCCCGGACGCACCCGGCGCCAGAGACGCGAAGCCGCTGTAGCTGGCGGACACGATCGCGTAGGTGTAGCCACCGGGGACGTGCACCAGCAGTTTGAGCTGACAGTCCTTCCGGTTATCGGTCGGCGCCGAGCCGGGCCCCACCTGGGCTAGGTAGTTACTGTAGGTGACGGTGAAGGCGGTGTTGTCAGGGGACACGGCCACGGAGGCCGTCCCCGTCGGGCAGCCGGAACCATTGGCCGTCACGCTGTCGATGACGATCCGTTCCGGCGGCGGGGTCGGGTTGCCGCCGAAGGCGGACGGGCCGAGCAATGATGTGGCGACACCAGCCGCGGCCAGCATGCGGAGCACCATGGGCTTCCCTTCAATCGTTCACGGATCCAGGGCGGGCGTCGCTTTCCGAGCTCGACCTCCGGATTTCACGTGGGCATCGCACCACACGTTGCGTGCCTGCGCACAGAAGGTGACGATCCAGTCACTCGAACAGCCTTCAAGATGGAGACCGCGTCCGACAGGCCGTTGGAGGGAACGCGCCGATCGACCTGGCTGCCCACTGCCCCAAGCGGGTCAGGCTGACGGAGGACTGAACTGTGACGCCGGAGGAGTACGAACGCTGGCACATCCGCACGTGTTCACGCTGCACCCTGGCCGACCGGCTTGCCGGCCTCGTGGGCGATGGCACCGGCCAGGTTCACCCGTCGGCGAGCGTCTGGGAAATCGGGATGTGCCACATCCCGTTGAAGCATGCCGGCGTCCGACGTCCGGCGTCAGCAGAAATTCGACCGTTGCAGTTGGTCTGCTTGTCAAGCGACGTAATGGTTCCGCGGGCCCGGACCTTACTTCCGTCTACCGCGACGACAGGTCCACCACTTTCCCCGTTGATAGAAGCGATATCGTTCGGGTCCGTGTGAACGACCTGGTCAGTGAACTTGCGCCAGACGCCATTAGGGCCTTGAATCTGCCGGTCGACCTGAAGGCCGCGCAGGCCGCAGTGCGCCCGGGCCATGTAATTATCGCTGTACCAGGCATCCCAGTTCTGTTCATCCTGTCCTGCGGTGATGCGGTCGACGACCTCCGGCTTGGCGGCTCCTCGCATTGTGGCCGCGCTGGTGCCACCGGCCGACGGCTTCTTCTTGGGTGCTTGGCTGGGCTGCACCGGAGCCGTAGTGGGTGCGTTACCCCCCGATATGGCGATGGCCGGCCTAACAAGTACCGTTTCCCGGTCCGCTTGACTTCGCACACGGCGTGCCGCAAGCATGGCCGTGACCGCCGGGGAGGGCCCGTGACGCAAAGTACCGTCCGCCAGACGTCGAAGCGCGGACGACGGAATCGCTTGACGGCCATAGCTGCCATAACCGTTCTCGGTGGCGGGTTCGCCATCAACACATGGATCAACCGGGGCCCGGAAACCAAGGTCTACGAAGGCCCCGTGGCCGGCTACCCACTGCTGGTCAGCTCCGACGGCCGGGCCCTGATACTCAGCATCGGCTGGGGCTGCGAGAAGCAACCCGAGCTCGTGGTACGCGAGTCCGCCAACGCGGTGAAGGTCTCCCTGCGGCACACAGTCCCCCCGGGGTTCTGCGACCCGGGCGGCATCGGACAGATCACCACCCACCTGAACAAGCCGCTCGGGACCAGGGCGCTGAACGACGCCGCAGGCAAGCCCGTCATCCACTTCGACGAGCGCAACCTCCTCCGGCCCGCGTTCCTGCCGGAGAACTACTACCCCGCCCCAGCAGGCAAGATGGTCTACCTGTCCGGTGTGGCCCCACTGTCGACCGACACCCCCGCCTGGGCCATCGGGTATACGCTGGGCACGGAGCCCGACGTACACGGGTACCTGATCATCAGTCAGACCCTCGGGAGCAGCACGCCACCGGACGGCCGGGTCGCCACAGTCAAGGGTCACCCCGCGACCATCACGCAACCGGACCCCAACGGCGGTCCCCGTTCGCTGACGTGGTCGGACGGGACCTATACCTTTATCGTCGCCACCGGCGCCCCACCACGGCTCTCGGACGCGGAACTCATCCACGTCGCCGAGAGCCTCGGCGGCTGACACTACAAGGACGACGTCCGGTGGGGTCGTTCACCGAACTGGCCTCACCAATACCGCAGTTGCGCTTGCACTGGTCAGAACGAAACGACTTCGTCGAGGCGGGTGATCCGGGCAACCTCCACCGTGCCGGCCTCCCCCGGATCCAGGGCCTGCCAGGTCCGGCCGACGGTGCCGGCGGTCGGAGCCTTCTTGGCGATGACGGTCACCAGGTCGCCGGGCTGCGGAAGTCGGCGCGGACAGCCGCGGACAGCGGGGTGACGAGCCGTACCAGGATGTGTTGGCCGCCGGCCGCCGTCAGCGCCGGGATATCCCGCCCGGACCAGGAACCCATCGCCACCGCGGTGCACCCCTCTGCCCAGCCCGAACCTCCAAGCCGGGGCAGCAAGCAACCAAGGCTGGCGAATTCAGATCGGCAGCAACCTCACTCGCGCCGGTGAAGATTGCCAATGGCATCCTTCGTGTGGTGGTCGTAGGCGGTCAGTGTGCGCATGACTGGCTGGCCGAGTATGAACCTGGCTCCCCTCATCGGGCTCCGTGGGATCGATCATCTAGGCTGGCGTGGTGACTGATGATCAGGAGCGGGCGCAGCCGTCGGGAGTGTGGGCCACGGCGGTGGGGGTGGCCAGGGTGCGGGCGCTGGAGACCGAGCGGGAGAACGCGCTGTTCCGCGACCCACTGGCACAGGCCTTCGCCACCGCCGGCGGCCTGTGGCCCTCCTCACCGCCGCCCGATGACGAGGCCGCGCGACGCCGCCGGCTGGCCGTGTCGTTCTCCATCGTCATCAGGACGAAGTTCCTCGACGACCTGTTGCAGCAGGCCTCCGCGTCCGGGGTCCGGCAGGTCGTGCTGCTCGGCGCCGGCATGGACAGCCGGGCCTTCCGGATGGACTGGCCCGAGGGCACCCGGCTGTTCGAGGTCGACACCGCCGCGCCACTGGACTTCAAGGCTTCGGTGCTGCGCCAGGAGCGGGCCGTCGCGCGCTGCGAGCGGATCACCGTCGCGGTGGATCTGCGGGAGGACTGGCCGGCCGCGCTGGCCGCCGCAGGGCACGACCCGGCCGTGCCGACCGTGTGGATCGCCGAAGGACTACTGATCTATCTGCCCGAGGACGCGGTGGAACTGCTGATGGCCCGGATCAGCGCGCAGTCGGCGGCAGGCAGTCGGATGGGGCTGACATTGGGCTCGCGCGGCGTGATCGAGCGCTTCGGCGCGGACGCCGCGCCGGGATCGGCGGCGTCCATGTGGGTCTCGGAGATGCCCTACGATCCGGTGGGCTGGCTGGCCGGGCACGGCTGGGAGGCCGACAGCCACACCCTGCGCGAGTGCGCTGCCGCCTACGGCCGCCCGATCAGCACCCCGCCGCAGCGCGAGGAGCGGCCCGGCGCACTGGTCTCGGCGGTCCGCCGGTAGAGCGCTGCGCGCTCGTGTCGGACGATTGCGGTGGCGGGGACCTGTCCACCCCGCACCCCGCGAACACCTGACCGCGCCTGGCGAACGGTTGCCGCCGAGGTCACGCCGACCGCGGACGCTGCAGTCCGTACAGAAGTAGTTCGATCAGGCGCCGGGGATCGTACTGCGGGTCACCGCCTCCGATGCACAGGTTGCCGATGCCGCGCATCAGTTCGTAGGCCTGGGTGCCCGCCCTGATCTCGCCTGCCTCGACCGCGGCGTCGAGCAACCGCGCGCAGACCGGCAGCAGGCGGTCGAGGAAGTAGCCGTGCAGCGCGGCGAAGCCGCTGCTGTCCGACTGCATCGCGTCGGCCAGTCCGTGCTTGGTGACCAGGAAGTCGACGAAAAGGTCGATCCACTGGCGCAGTGCGGTGAACGGGGAGTCGGCGCCGGCCAGCAGCTTCGGGCCCGCCTGCGCGCACTCCTCGATCTGCTGGCGGTAGACGGCCGTGATGAGATCGGCCCGGGTCGGGAAGTGCCGGTAGATCGTTCCCGTGCCGACACCCGCCTTGGCCGCGATCTGGCGGATCGGCGCGTCGACGCCGGAAGCCACGAACACCTCGGCGGCGGCCGCGAGCAGCGCCTGCTGATTGCGCAGCGCGTCGGCCCGCTTGCTCCGGGTCGACGGCTTCCCCGTGGGGCTCTCGCTGGACACGGCTCTCCCTCCGAATACTCATTGACAAAGCGGAACGATGTTCCGGATAGTAAGTGGGACAGCGTTCCGCTTCAGGTTAGCCGAAGCGGGACGCGGCTGACCATTGCCTGCCGTCACTCGGCCCGGGCCGGATGACGGCACTCACCGCAGAAGGAGAACCGCTCATCATGAGCGCATCCACCCACACCGCGCCTGTCCCCGTCCTGTCGTACAGCCCGGTGGTCCTGCCCGTGCCCGGACGTCCTGTGGAGCTCCAGATACGCGTCTCCGCGCCCGAGTACGGAACCGGCCTTCCCGTCATCCTGCTCTCCCACGGTCACGGCCCCTCGAGCAACCTCTCCTCGCTGAACGGCTACGCGCCGCTCGCCAACTCCTGGGCGGCACAAGGATTCGTCGTCCTCCAGCCCACCCACCTCACGTCCCGAACACTGAGCCACCTGGTCGCCGACGCCCCCGGCGCACCGGACTTCTGGCGCTCCCGCGCCGAGGACATGTCCCACATCCTCGACCGGCTCGACGTGATCGAACGCACCGTGCCGCAGCTCGCGGGACGGATCGACCGCACCAAGATCGCCCTCGCCGGGCACTCGCTCGGCGGCTTCACGGCTGCCCTCCTGCTGGGCGCCGGACTCAACGACCCCGACACCGGAAGCGTGGTGCACCTGGTCGAGCCGCGGATCAAGGCGGGCGTACTGCTCGCCGCGCCCGGCAGGGGTGGCGACGCCCTCAACGGGCCCATGGCCGAGCAGTGGCCGATCATCGGAGCCGTCGACTTCTCCACCATGACCGCTCCTGCTCTGGTCGTCGCAGGTGACAAGGACGACTCCCGGCACTTCACCGACATGGGGCCGGACTGGCACGCCGACCCCTACACCCTTTCCCCCGGCCCCAAGTCCCTGCTCACCCTGTTCGAGGCGGAGCACGGACTCGGCGGGATCGCCGGATACGACGCCGCCGAGACCACGGACGAGAACCCCGAACGGGTCGCCGCCGTCGGGCGACTCACCGCCGCGTACCTCCGCAGCCGGCTCCACCCCGGCGACACGGCCTGGCAGACCGCATGTGAGGCGCTGGCAACCGACCCCGATCCGGTCGGACGAGTCGAAGCCAAGTAGGCACCCAGGCGCACGGCATCGGAGGGTCTCGCTGAACGGCGGTCGATCGCTTCGGCAAGCATGACCGCCCCGGCAAAACGGACATTGCGCGTGCGATGGGGCGGTGTTGGGACGTGGGTGTCTCTGGGCTGTCGCAGCCCCGGGAGCCGGGCCGCTGGGAGGCCGGCCGCGCCGGGGCGCGACGTGGCTGCGCTGGCCGGCGGCCCGGTGGTGCTGTGGCGGGCCGCCGTGCCGGGAATGCTAGACCCGCGCGTCGACGGTGACCAGGGCTTTGGCCTGCAATCTTTCGGACGCGACCATGCCATCTGTGGTGGGGGGGGGCCCGGGGGCGGGGGCCCCCCCCCACCGCTGGTCGACGGCTCGGGGCGGCGCGGGCCCTCGGGAACGAAGGCGGCGATCCGTACGGTCGGCGGCCGCGCGGCGAGGTGCTCCGGTTTTCCGAACTCCGCGAACCGGCCGGGTGATTATTCGTCAGACACGTCCTGGCCCGGCGTACATCTCAAGCACCCGGTTTGTCGCAGGTCGGTTCGGTGACATTGCCTGGCTCCGGCTCATGCTTCCCGAGGGGCGAGACCGGTGCACTCGCATCCGGTGCACCCGCATCCGTTCGGCGTCGGCCGTGAGCCGGCGCTACAGCTCGATCACGGTCACGGTGTCCGCGAAGAAGTTGGTGACGTAGAGGCGCGTGCCGTCGGGACTCACCGCCACCCCACGAGGGCCGTCGGCGACCGGGATCGTTCTGGTCACCGTGCGGTCGGTGGTGTCGATCACCGAGACCGAGTCGAAGGGGAAGTGCGCCACGTAGAGCCGGTCCCCTGCGGGGCTCAGGGCCACGCCGTAGGGCCCCTGGCTGACGGGGACCGTGGCGATCACCTTCTCCCCGGCGATGTCGACGATCGACACCGTGTCCGCGAAGTAGTTGGCCGAGTAGAGGAGGTTCTCGTCCGGGGCCACCGCCACACCGGTGGGGAAGGCGATGCCGTGGATCTCGGCGAACTTCGGCTTGGCGAACTGGTCGGTGATCAGCACGGAGTCCTCCAGCGCCAGGGTCAGGTAGACGCGGGCTCCGTCGGGACTCACCGCCACCCCGTAGGGTGCGTGGCCGAAGCCGCTGTGCGTCGGGATGCCGCTGACGAGGTCGATCCGCACCAGCATCTCGGAGTCGGGGGCAGCCACGTGCAGGGCACGCCCGTCCGGGTTGGCAGCCAGGCCGTACGGCCCCTCGACCGCCTGGATCGTTTTGACCACGGCTGCGCGCGCTATGTCGATCACCGAAACGGTGCCGGACTTGAAGTCGGTCGTGTAGACGCGGGTCCCGTCGGGGCTCACCGCTACGCTGTGTGGGCTCTTGCCGGTCGGGATCCGTTTGGCGCCGACGGCGGACACCCGCAGCCCTTTCTCCTGTGCTAGCGCGATCAGCCGGTCCAGCGGCGCGTCAGCGATGTCTGAGGCAACCATGAGGTCTCCCTATGTCGCGGTGACAGAACGTGACGAGGTTGCGCGGCCTCCATACTTCAAGCGTGGGCCGTCGGCAACTCGTCCGCATCTCGGTCACTGGGCACAGACTTCTCAAGGCCTTTGTCGAAACACGTCGATGGTCCCGATGCTTCAGCAGACGGGCCAGGTGTTCAGTCGTGGGCCGTACTGCCCAGCTGATTCGAGCCTGGCTGGCTGAGTCGATGTCACTGATTTCGCTACCGGCTGGGACCGATGGCACCTGCCGACCGGCCCCAGACGCCCCGAGTACGGGGTCCGGGGCCGGTCGGTGCCCCCCTCAGGGCTCGGTCAGCCCTCTTCCCACGAGACGCTGTAGAGCGGGTAGGCGGAGTTCTGGAGCTTGTCGCCGCTGTTGCACCAGGCGTCCGAGATGTTCCCCGCGGTGACCCAGCTGCCGTAGTTGGTGTATGCGGTTCCTGCGTGGGAGCAGTACACGGCCGCCCGGAACACCTCGAAGTTCGGACACATCACCTGCCCCCCGGTGTTCGGCCCCATCACCGACCGGTAGCACGGCGCCTGCGCCGCCGCCGGCCCGGCCAGCGCCAACTGGGCCGCCCCACCCCCGGCAAGCACCATCCCGGCCGCCGCCAGGCCGACGAGACTCCTCCGTATAGCCATCTGCCACTCCCCTGAGCATGAGCTGATGTGGATACTCGCACAACAACAGTGCATCCTGGCTGACGCGTTCGTCAATGTTCTGAGCAACCATCAGGCTTCGCTTCCTGTGCGGAACTTGTCTGCGTCAGATGAGCCTGAGGGCTGTTGCTGATGGCATTCCTGCTCCGCGGCGCCGTGATCTGGATCAAAGACCTCCTGGATCAAAGACCTCCTGGATCAAGGACCTCACCAGGACCACTCCTTGATCACAACCAAATGTGCTCCCTGGCGGATCAGCTCGACGCGTTGGCTCAGGCCTGGCCCTGTGCCTGGCGCTTGTCCACGTACTCGGTGATGATCGAGAAGAACCGCGCCGGGTCCTCGAACGGCAGGCCGTGGCCGCCGGGGACCTGGAGGTAGTCGGCCTGGTGGATGGCGGCGGCCAGTTCGCGTTGATGGTGGGGCGGGATGATCTGATCGTCGGCGCTCGCCAGCACGAGTGTCGGCGCGGTGACCCGGCCCACCGCGTCACGCAGGTCGATTCGGGTGTCGAGTTCTATCTGCCCGAGGATGCGGTCATCGAGCATGGCCGTGAAACCCGCGGCCATTTCGGCGAACTGCGCGTCGTCGAGGGCGCCGAGGAGACCGGGCCCCATCGCGGTGAGGACCAACTGGTGGGCCAGTAGGGCCGGGTCGGTACGCAGCAGGCGCGCCCACAGTTCGAACATGAACGCCTCGCGCGGGCTCGTCCTGACCCATCCGGCGTGCAGGACGAGCGAGGTCACGGCAGCGGGGTGGCGGGCGGCCACGGCCGTGGCGACGACGGAACCCACCGAGTGGCCGACCAGGTGGAACCGTTCCAGTCCGGCGACCTGGGCGGTGGCGACGACCTGGTCCGCGAGTGAGTCCAGGTCGATCGGTGCGCGGTCGACGGGGGTGGTACCGGCGCCGGGCAGGTTCGGGGCGACGACGGTGTACCGGTCGCGCATCGCATCGATGAGGGCTCCCCAGTTCGAGGTCGCGTCAGCGCCGGTGCCGTGGATCAGGACCAGGCCCGGGCCGGACCCGGCGACGACGTGATCAAGCGGTTCACGGCTGGACAAGGGGTGCCTCCATGAGTGAGTGGCTGAGTGATGCGACCAAAGATAACAGAGGTCTGTCATGTATCAGGGCTCTGTCATGAGCCAGAGTGCGAGCTGGTGGCGTACGATCACCTTCATGGAGATGCCGGTCACGGAGCGCCTCGGGCTGCACATCAAGCGGGTTGAGCAGGAGCTGATGGCGGCCAAGCACGCGGCGCTCCGGCCGCTCGGGCTCACGGTTCCGCAGTACGTCGCGCTGTACACGCTCGACGACCAGCCGGGGCTCTCCGCCGCCGCGCTCGCCCGCGCCTGCCTGGTCACCCCGCAGACCATCGCCACCGTGCTCGCCAACCTGGAGGCGAAGGGCCTGATCGCCCGCCAGCCGCACCCCTGGCACCGCAAGGTGGTAGAGGTGCGACTCACCCAGGACGGACGCGGACTGCTCGCGGAGGCCGACGCCAAGGCCGTCGCCATCGAACGACGGATCGCCGACGGATTCAGCTCCGAGGAACGCGCCCTGCTGATCGACCTGCTGGCCCGCGCATCAAGTCAACTGACCGTCGCGCCACAGCAGGACTGACACCGCCGCCGGCCCCCGCTGCCGACGGGCGCGAGGGCGCGGGCTCGGCCGGCCGGCAAACTCAACGAGGGAGACAACCGGTGAAGGCTGCGCTGTTAAAGGAGTTCGGATCCCCGCTGGCCGTCGAGGAGGTGCCGGATCCCGTCCTGGGCACGGGGGAGGTCGTCGTCGACGTGGTGGCGGCGAGGATGCTGCCGTATGCGGGGGAGGTGTTCAGCGGTGAGCGGGGGTACCTGCTGGACCTTCCGGTGGTGCCCGGGAGCGGGGCGATCGGTCGGGTGCGGGCAGTTGGGCCTGATGCCACCCAACTTGCCGTCGGTGACTGGGTGTTCTGCGACCCCACGGTGCGGTCGCGGGATGACGCGCTGGCTCCCGATGTCATCCTGCAGGGGCTGACCGCGCTCAGCGACGGCGGGTTGCGGTTGCAGCGACACTTCCGGAACGGTGCGCTCGCCGAGCAGATGATGATCCCGACCGAGAACGCGATCCCGCTCGGGGCGGTCGACCCGGCGGACGCCGCGAAATGGTGCTCGCTCGGAGTGCTGCTGGTGCCGTACGGCGGACTGCTCGCCGCCAACCTGCAGGCAGGCGAGACGATTCTGGTCAGCGGGGCCACCGGGCACTTCGGCAGCGCGGCCGTTGCGGTGGCGCTGGCGATGGGGGCGGCCTGCGTGGTCGCGCCGGGGCGCAACGAGGCCGCGCTCAAGGAACTGACGAACCGGTTCGGGCCGCGGGTGCGAACGGTCCAGCTGACCGGGGACGAGGAGACGGACCGCGAGCGGATGCGGCAGGCGGCGCCGGGGCCGATCGACTGTGTCCTCGACCTGCTCTCCCCGGTGGCCGGGACGGCGGCGGTGCGGGCGGCGGCCATGACCGTGCGCGACGGTGGCCGCATCGTCCTCATGGGCGGCGTCGGCGGCGATCTGCCGCTGAACTACTCGTGGGTCATGCGCCACAACATCACCGTCCGCGGCCAGTTCATGTACCCGCGCGAGGCGAACGGCCGGCTGATCCAGCTGATCCGGTCCGGACTGCTGGAGCTGGACGCCTTCGACATCACCGAGTTCGCCCTGGCCGACGCCAACGAGGCCGTCGCCCACGCCGCAGCCAACGGCGGTCCGTTCCGTCTGACACTGGTCCGGCCGTAGGCAGTTGAGCCGTCAGCTCCGCAACGAGCATCCCACCGGCTTCCTTCCCGGAGGTCGTGTACCACCCGTAGGACCGGTACGGCGGCGGGCGACCGCCGCGAGGGTACGGCTGCCCGCCGCCCGCCGCCCGCTGGAAGTCTGATGAAGACGTTGGAGTCTGGCCCCACCGAGTGCGGTGGGGCCAGACTCGGTTCGGGGCGATGGGGGACGGGGCTGGGGAACTGGTCGGGCCGGATGTGCGGGAGGACTGTCGCCGGTGACCTGGGCGGGCCTGCTGGGCTGCCAGGGGTGGGTGACCGGCTCGGTGGCGTCGATCCCGCAGTCGGTGAGCGGGCCCGGGCCGCCGGGCACGTCTGGGTCGGAGGACACCGCGTCGAGGCAGAAGGCGCCGACCACCTTGGTGGTGGTCGGCGCCTTCGCCATCTGTCGCAGCTGCAAAAAAGTAAGTACCTGTGTTATCAATAGCTACGTACGAAAGCTCACTCCCTGCTCCACCGTAAGGCGATTGCCGTGACGAGTCACATCACCAACCCCGCTCAGCCCTCCACCAGACTGTCCGACCTGAGCGCCGGTCCCTGGGTCCTGGACGCGGCCAAGTCATCAGTGGAGGTCAAGCACAAGTCGATGTGGGGGCTGGCCACGATCAGGGCCGCCTTCACCAAGCTCAGCGGCGAAGGCGAGATCGGCCCCGACGGTTCCGCGCACGGCACGCTGACCATCGAGGCCGCGTCGATCCTCAGCAAGCAGGCCAAGCTCGACACCCACCTGCGCTCCGCGGACTTCTTCGACGTCGAGAGGTATCCGACGTTCACCTTCGCCGCCACTGGCGTCGTCGCCGACGGCGCCGGAACCGCCAAGGTCACTGGCCGCCTCACTGTGCTCGGGACGACCCGCCCGCTCACCTTCACCGCCCGCGCCACTGCCGTCGGCCCGGACGACGTGACCCTCAGCGGCGAGGTCGCCATCGACCGTAACGACTTCGGCATGGGCTGGAACAAGGCCGGAATGATCAAGGGCCTCACCACCGTCACCCTCACCACCTGCTTCACCCGCCGCTGACAGGCCGACCCGGGTGCCGCCCCGCAGGGGTTTGTCCGGAGATCCACAGACCCTCGGAGCGCCCTGCCGTGCGTGCGGTTGGGGGTTCGGGCGAGGGTCGACTGGCTTACCGGTTCGGCTTCGCGGCGGGGTGGGGTCGAGCTTTCCGTCGAGGTGGAGGAAGGCGAGGCCGTGGACCAGCGCCCACACGGCGGTGGACATCGCCTCTCGGTCGGTTCCGGGGAAGGTGTCGCGGACGATCGCGCCGACGTAGTCCCACATCGCGGCGGCCGCCGCGACCCGTTCGGCGTCCGCGGGGTCGCAGGGTTCGGCGAACATCACGCGGAACAGCGCGGGCCGCTCGACCGCGAAGCGGACGTAGGCGGCGGCGACGGCGGCCAGGTCCTCGGGCGTCCGCGGGGCGGGGTGTGCGGCGGTGAGGTGTTCGGCGAGTTCGCGGTAGCCCTGCGCGGCGACGGCGGACAGCAGCGCGTCGCGGTCGGCGAAGTGGCGGTAGGGGGCGGTCGCCGAGACGCCGGCCCGTCGGCGGCCAGCTGCCGGACCAGCGGCTGCTCGGCCTCTACCGCCGCTGGTCCGCGGGCGGCAGTGGCCTGCTGATCACCGGCAACGTCATGGTCCACGCCGAGGCGCTCACCGGCCCCGGCGGCGTCGTGCTCGACGCCTCCGCACTCCTGGATCCCTTCGTCGCGTGGGCCCGGGCGGCCAAATCCGGCGGCGCCGCGGTGTGGATGCAGATCAACCACCCGGGCCGCCAGGTGCCCTCCGGTCTGCCCGGCGTGGTCTGGGGCCCCACCGACCGCGGCGTCGACCTCGGCCGGCACAGCGGACGCTTCGGCCGCCCCACCGCCATGACTCCCGGCCAGATCGCCACCACCGTCGGGCGCTTCGCCACCACCGCCCGCCGCGCCGCCGAGGCCGGCTTCGACGGCGTGGAGATCCACGCCGCCCACGGGTACCTGCTCTCGCACGCCCGGCGCGGCGGTGCGGCCGCTGTCCGGTTCGACCGTGGTTTCGCCGCCGCACCGTGACCCTCCGACGCGTTCTGGGGAAGGCTGCGCCGGCGCTCAGCAAACAGGGCGGGACAGCGCCTTCCGGAGCATCCGGCACACCCGGTCAGCGGCTAGCCGTCAGGCGGGGGCCTGTGCGGTTGGCCGGCAGGAGTACGTCCATACGGCCGCGGCGGCCGCGGAGGCGAGGGCGATCACGTAGAGGACGGCGTGCAGTCCACTGGAGAAGGGGTGGACGGTGGTGACGAGTGTGCCGAAGGCGGCGACGCCGATCGCCGATCCGGACTGCCGGGCGGTGTTGAGCGCGGCCGCGGCGATGCCCACGCGGGCCTTGTCGACGGCGCCCAGGGCCGGTGCGGTGGCTGCCGGGGAGATGAATCCGCCGGCCAGTCCGATCACCACCATGGGCGCGAGCGCCAGCCAGTACGGCGAGGTACGGGTGGCGCCGAGCAGCCCCAGCGCCCCGAACGCGTAGGCGCCGAAGGCCGCGCACATCGACCAGCGCGAACCGAGCAGCCGCGCCACCCGAGCGGATCCGAAGCCGCCGACGGCGACGGTCGCGGTCAGCGGCAGCAGCGCCAGTCCGGCCCGGACCGGCGAGTAACCGCGGACCTGCTGGAAGTAGAGGCCGCAGACGAACAGCAGGCCGTAGAAGATCAGCGCCGAGGTCGCGGAGACCACCGTGGAGGCCGCGAAGACGCGGCCACGGAACAGCGACAGCGGGAGCATCGGGTGCGGGCTGCGGACCTCGGCGACGAGGAAGGCCGCCGCGGCCGCGGCGGACACCGCCAGCGCTGTCCACACCAGCGGCGCGCTCCAGTAGCGGCCCTGGATGAGGACGGTGATCGGCACACCGAGCGCGACGACCGCGCTCACCTGTCCGGGAAGGTCCAGACGCTGAGGCAGCGACCGGGCCGGCCGTTCCGCGACGCTGAGCGCCGGCCACACCCCGGCGAGTCCGATGGGCACGTTGACGAAGAAGACGCTGCGCCAGCCGAGCCAGGAGATCAGGCTGCCGCCGATCAGGGGTCCCGCGGCCATCGCGACTGCGCCGAGCGACATCCAGATCCCGATCGCTCTGGCCCGCGGCTCGGGCTCCGGATGGGCCTGGTCGATCAGTTTGAGGGCGGCCGGGACGAGGACCGCCGCGCCGACGCCCTGCACCGCACGCCCGGCGGCCAGCACCGGCAGGCCGGCCGCCAGGCCGCAGCCGGTGGACGCCGCGGTGAACAGCAACAGACCTGCCAGGTAGGCCCGGCGGGCGCCCCAGCGGTCCGCGAGGGTGCCACCGGTCAACAGCAGGCCGGCGAACGCGAGCGTGTAGGAGTTCACCACCCATTGCAGCCCGTCGATGCCGATGCCGATGCTGTCGGAGATGCCGTTCAACGCGACGTTCACGATCGACGCGTCCAGCAGGACGATGACATAGCTGACACCGGTCGCGGCCAGCACGCGTCGCCGCAGCCGGGTACCCGAGGTCGAGGGCAATGGTATGGCCAGGACTTTCTCGTTCATGCCGCGACGATGACAGCGATTCACTTCCACGCCGGTGGAAGCGGACCCGGGCGACAATGACCGCATGACCTCACCCACGCGCACCGGCGAACCGGACATCGCCCGTGTGGCGAGCCTGTTCGCCAACGGCACCCGCGCCCGCATCCTGATGGCGCTCGCCGGAGGTCGCAGCCTGCCGGCGAGCGCGCTGGCCGAGCATGCGGGCGTCACCCCCCAGGCCGTCAGCACCCAGCTGAGCCGGCTCAGCCGGGCCGGGCTGATCGCCGTCCGGCCGTCGGGACGCAACCGCTACTACGAACTCGCCGACCGGCGGATCGCCGAGCTGATGGAGAGCCTGGCCGCGCTCGCCCCGGCCCAGCCGGTGGCGCGAACGCTGCGCGCCAGCAACCGCAACGAGGCGCTGCGCCGAGCGCGCCTCTGCTACGACCACGCCGCCGGACGGCTCGGGGTCGCCATCACCGAGGCCCTGCTGAACAGCGGTGCGCTGGTCCCCGCGGGCGGGACACTGCAGACGGAGAACGCGGAGCACCCCTACCGGCTCGGCCCGGCCGCGATACCGGTGCTGACCGGCCTCGGAGTGCCGGAGAGCCACCTCACGGACGACCAGCGGCGTCCGCTGCTGCGCTTCTGCCTGGACTGGACCGAGCAACGGCACCACCTGGCGGGGCGTCTCGGCGCGGACCTGTTCAACGCCTTCACCACCGCCGGATGGATCACCCGGGCACCCCACACCCGCGCGCTGCACCTGACCCCGGCCGGTGAGGACGCGCTGGCCCGCCGGCTGGGTATGGGCGGCGCGGCCGATCCCGGCGGGATCAGAGCGGTTGGTGACCGTGGCTCGTTGAACGGGTGTGGCTGACGAAACGGACAACGGCCGGGCTCAGGCTCCGATGGTGTGGGCGCTGGTGGTGCGCGAGGCGGCGCAGGGGCCGCCGTTCGCGGAACTGATCGTGGAGGTTGGTGCGGACCTCTATACGGACCTGGTGGAAGCAGCGCTCGACAGCGGCTTCACGCTCGCAGCGGGTGCGCCTCCGGACACGAGCGGAGCCGTCGAGGTCGGCGAGGGCCGGGTGAAGCGCCTGGTGCTGGTCGGCGGGCGCCAGATGTGGGAGCCGGACACCCGCGTCGAGACGTCGCCAGGCTGGCTGGCAGCGGCCCAGGGCAGGAGTGCCGCCGTGGTGATCCTCGTACCGCCGGACACCTGGCCGCCCGGCCTGATCGAGTTGGCGCCCGAGGTGCGCCTGGACGTGTTCACCCGGCGGTTCGAACAGGAACAGAGGGCGGGACGCGTCCTGCACGGAA
Source organism: Kitasatospora sp. NPDC101155 (assembly GCF_044768305.1). NCBI lineage: Bacteria > Bacillati > Actinomycetota > Actinomycetes > Kitasatosporales > Streptomycetaceae > Kitasatospora > Kitasatospora sp. NPDC101155. Next base: position 23,865 of record NZ_JBIWPN010000049.1, read on the forward strand.
CCGTATCGGTGCGGGTGGGGAACCCGCCGGACAGCGAGTAGATGTGCCGAAGCGCGTCACCCGTCACCGGATTGGACACTACCCGCAAGCTCAGCCGCTCATGGCCGAGAAGCTGACGTGGAGTCCGTTGCAGGTCGGTTCGACGCCAGCTTCCGGACCGCGTCCGCGAGCGCGGCCGCGGTGCGGCGGACGTCCCGGTCCGTGGTGCGCCAGTTGCTGAACGCCGCGCGCAGGGCAGGCCGGCCGGCGTAGCGGGTGGGGGTCAGGAAGGCCTCGTCGGAGAGTTCGGCGGCGAGGGCGGCGAGGCGTTCGGGGGTGGGGTCGGCGGCAAGGGTGAAGCAGACGACGTTGAGGCGGACCGGGGCGAGCAGCCGCAGGCCGTCGGTCGCGTCGACGGCCTCGCCGAGTGCGCGGGCGCCGGTGACGCAGCGCTCCACGATCTCCCGGTGGCCGGCCCGGCCGTAGGCGCGCAGGGTGAACCAAGCGGCCAGGGCGCGCAGTCGGTGGGAGTTCTCCGGGGTGAGGTGGACCAGGTCGGGGTGCTCGCCGATCGGACCGAGGTAGGCGGCGGCGTTCTGGAAGACCTTCGCCTGCAGGTCGCGGCGGCGGGTGAACTGCACGGCACTGTCGTAGGGCACGTTGAGCCACTTGTGCAGGTCCACGCAGACCGAGTCGGCCAGGTCCAGCCCGGCCGTCAGCTCGGCGTGTTCCGGGGAGAGGACGGCGAAGGCGCCGAAGGCGGCGTCCACGTGCAGCCAGAAGTCGTACCGCTCGCGCAGGCCGGCGATCGCGCGCAGATCGTCGAAGTCGACGGTGTTCACCGTGCCCGCGTTGGCCACCACGATGCACGGGCCGCCGGCCTCGGCGAGGGCGCCCTCCAGTGCGGCCACGTCCACGGCCTCGCGGCCGGGCAGGGTGGGCACGGTGGTCAGCGCCCGGCGGCCCAGGCCGAGAACGCTCAGCGCCTTGGACACGCTGGAGTGCGCGCTGCCCGACAGCACCGGCACCCGGCCGAGTGCGGCGACCCCGTCCTCGGCCACGTCCACGCCGAGCCGCTCGCCCAGCCACTCCCGGGCGACCGCCAGGCCGACGGTGTTGGACATGGTCGCGCCGCTGACGAAGGTGCCGCTGTGCGCGGGGGAGAGGCCGAAGAGTTCGCGCAGCCAGCCGACCGTCTCCCGTTCCAGGTGCTGACCGGCCGGGTCCAGCGAGGAGTTGGAGTTCTGGTCGGCGGTGGAGGTCAGCCAGTCGCCCGCCAGCGCGGCCGGGGTCGCACCGCCGGTGACGAAGCCGAAGTAGCGCGGCCCGGCGCTGGCCGACAGCCGTGGCTGCCAGCGCTCGCCGAACTCCGCCAGCGCCGCCCGCAGACCCTCGGCGTCCTCGTGCAGCGGCTGCGCCGGCATCAGCCGGTCCGGCTGCTGCGGGATCACCGGGCCGTCGAGGCCGGCGAGGAAGGCGACGGCCCGCTGCCGGGCCTCCTCCAGGAGGGTGGGCAACTGGTCGAGATCGGCGGCGAGTGCGGGGTGCATGGGGCTTCTCCGTTGATCGATTGTCAGCCCGAGGGTAGTGGGCGGGAGATGGGGTGTCGCGGGCCAATTCGACGCGGGTGGCCTGGGAGTTCGGGTGCGCGTGGGCAAGTGCGGCCGGAGCCGCCGGGCGGGCGTCAGGTCAATGCGGCCGCCTTGCGCAGCAGCACCGACCGCTCGCGGGCGTTGCGGCACAGCCGGGCGGCGAGCTCCAGCTCGGCCCGGGCCTCGGTGGTGCGGCCGAGGCGGGCCAGCAGTTCGCCGCGCACGCCCGGGAGCAGGTGCGAGCCCGACAGGCGGCCGGAGGCGAGCAGGTCGTCGACCATGGCCAGCGCCTCCTGCGGTCCGCTCGCCATCGCGACGGCCACGGCCCGGTTGAGCTCGACCACGGGCGACGGGGCCACCCGGCCGAGCGCCTCGTAGAGGAGCACGATCCGCTCCCAGTCGGTCTCCCGCACCGAGGGCGCCGTCGCGTGGCAGGCGGCGATCGCGGCCTGCAGACCGTACGGACCGAGGCCCCGCCCGACGGCCGAGGCCCGGCCGAGTGCGGCCAGGCCGCGACGGATCGCCGACCGGTCCCACAGCCGCCGGTCCTGGTCCTCCAGGAGCACCGCCTCGCCGTCCGGCCCGGTCCGTGCCGGGAAGCGTGCGGCGGTGAGCTCGAACAGCGCGAGCTGCCCGTGCACCTCCGGCTCGGTGGGCAGCAGGGCGGCCAGCATCCGGGCCAACCGGACGGCCTCGTAGGCGAGATCGGAGCGCAGCAGGTGGTCGCCGCTGGTCGCCGTCGAGCCCTCCGTGAAGATCACGTACAGGACGCTCAGGACGGCGCCGAGCCGCTCGCGCCGTTCCTCGGGCTGCGGCAACTCGAACGGCACGTGGGCGGCGGCGATGGTCTTCTTCGCCCGGGTGATCCGGGCCTGGACGGTCGGAGTCGGCACCAGGAACGCCCGGGCGATCTCCTCGCTGGACAGGCCGCCCACCACGCGCAGCGTGAGCGCCACCCGGGCCTCGGGCGACAGCACCGGGTGGCAGGCGGTGAACATGAGGGCGAGGACGTCGTCGTCGACCCGGTCGGGATCCCACGGCAGGTCGTCCGGCCGCTCGGGCGCAGCCGCCGCGCCCGAGCTGAACTCGCCGTCCGCCAGCTGCCCGGCGAGCGCGGCGTACCGCTCGTCCAGTGCCGACTTGCGGCGGAAGGTGTCGATGGCCCGCCGCCGGGCGGTCGCCAGCAGCCAGCCCACCGGACTGGCCGGCGCGCCGTCGCGCGACCAGGTGACGAGCGCCTCCGCCAACGCCTCCTGCGCGACGTCCTCGGCGAGCGCGAAGTCGCCCGTGTAGCGGGCCAGCGCACCGACGATCCGCGCCGACTCGATCCGCCAGACGGCCTCGACGGCCCGCCGCGCCGACTCGGCGATCGGCGGGCCGTCGGGAGCCTGGAATGTCACAGCTGGCCGGTCCGCTCGCGCCACGCCCGCTCCTTGACGATCCACTCGTTGTCCTGCGGGAACTCGTCGATGCCCGGCACGCGCCGGATCTCGCACTTCGAGCCGGGGATCGCCGGGAGCCGCTTGGCCCACTCGACGGCCTCCTCCTTCGAAGCGACGTCGAGCACGTAGAAGCCGCCGAACAGCTCCTTCGTCTCACCGTACGGCCCGTCGGTGACCACCGGGGTCTCACCGCTGTAGTCGACCACCACGCCCTGGGACGGGTCGTCCAGGCCCTCGGCGGCGACGAGCACGCCGGCCCGGATCAGCTCGTCGTTGAAGCGGCCGATGGTTTCGAGCATCTCCTCGAAGGGCGTCTCCATCATCTTCGCCAGGGACTCGTCCGTGCCCCGCATGATCAGCATGTACTTCGCCATCGTTGCTCTCCTTCTCCTTGATCGGGGGTCGTCTCCCGACCCTCTCAGTCCCAGGTCGAACGGCGATCTCGCGGATCGACACGGCGGACGGATTCGGACCGGATTTTTTTTCGCCGGACGCCCGGGACGTCCGTGGCGGAGCCGTAGTTGTGGCTGAGCCCCGCCCAGTCGATCGCGTCGAGTTCCTCCCCGATGGGCGTGGACTCTACCGCCGGGGCAGTTCCGCCTGCCGAACCGCCTTCGAGGCGAAGGCGAAGACCGCTCCCAGGCAGGAGAGGCCGCCGCAGCCGATGAACACCGGGGCCGCGCCCCAGGCGCCGATGGCGGCGCCCACCAGCGGGTAACTGAGCGGCGCGAGGCCGACCATGGTGAGCATCACGACGGAGGTGACCCGGCCGAGGTAGGCGGGGTCGGCGGTGGTCTGGATGAGGGCGCTGTCCAGGCTGCCGAAGACGCCCGCGCCCAGCCCGACCAGCGCCGCCAGCAGGGCGGCTGCCCACAGGCTGGGGACCAGCGCCATGGCGGCCGCGCCCGCACTGCCGGCCAGCAGCGTCGCCACCATGGTCAGGCCCGCCCGGGGCAGCCAACCGGCGATGGCGAGCAGGGCGGCGCTGGCGGCCGCCCCGGCGCCGAAACAGGCGACGATCCAGCCGTAGCCGGACGGGCCCCAGCCGCGTTCGGCGTTGAGGAGCACCATGCCGACGTTGAGGATGCCGGTGAGGCCGAGCTCGCAGACCGCTCCGGCGGCGACCAGCGGGCCGATCAGCCGGTGGCGGCGGATGTAGCGCAGCCCGTCCAGCAGCTCGGCGCGGGCGGTGCCGCGGCCCGGCCGGGGCTGCTCGGACGACGCTTCGAGCGGGTGGATCCGTACCGTCAGCAGCAGTGGCAGGGACAGGGCGAAGAGCAGGCCCGCGACGGTGAAGGCGGCGGCCGGGCCGCCGAGGCCCATGGCCAGGCCGCCGATCGGCGGGCCGGCGATCTGGCTCAGACGCATCGCCAGGGAGCGCAGGCCGGTGACCCGGGCGAGCTGATCCGGGCCGGTGATCCGAGGCGGCAGGGCGCCGACGGCTGGGACGAACAGGGCGTCCACGGCCCCGAACACCAGGGCCACCACGACCAGCAGCCAGAGCGCGGGCGTGGTCAGGGCGATGGCGGCGGCGACGGAGAGGATCAGGAGGCAGCGCAGGGTGTCGCTGCCGAGGATCACCCGGCGGGGGTCGAGGCGGTCGGCGACGACACCTCCGCCGAGCATCAGCGCGGCCCGTGGCAGCGCCCCGGCGGCCATCACCAGGCCGACCTCGGTGGGCCCGGCGGTCTTCTGGGCGGACCAGCCGAGGGCGAGGAAGTACACGCCGTCGCCGATCAGCGAGGCGGTGTAGGCGGTGAGCCAGCGCAGCACATTGGCGTCGCGGTGGGCGGGGGCGTCGGGGCGTATCGGCGGTGCTGTCTCCACGGTGGCCATGGCGGGCTCCAGCAGGTCGGTGACGGAAACGGACGTCCGCGTCAGGGGCGGAACGGAAAGCCGTACAGGTGGACGGACACGTGCTCGCGACCCTCGGTGTCGCCGGCGGCCTTGGCGGCTTTGCCGCGCTTGCGCCAGCGCCGGGCCAGTGCTTCGAGTTCGTCGCTCATCTCGGCCAGTTCGGCCGGGGTGAGGTCGAGCAGCCACTCGGCGCTGAAGGCGGCGTCGGTCCACTCCTTGCCCCAGGCGGCGCCCTGGTCCAGGTACGTGCGGTACTGCGCGGCGCGGCTGTCGACCAGGACGCGGTTGACCGCGCCGACGGCGGCCGCGCCCTCGGGAGTACCGGCGAGGTCCGACTCGCGGTAACCCCAGCCCTCCTCGGACGTCACCTCCCACCACCGCTCCCGTCCGTCGGCGCTCCGCGCGCCCGCTTCGGTCACGAAGCCGTGCTCGGCGAGCTTGCGCAGGTGGTAGCTGACCAGGGACGGCGCCTGGTCGACCTGCTCGGCGAGCTGGGAGGCGGTGGCGGTGCCCGCGGCGTAGAGCAGGCGGTAGAGCTGCATGCGCAGCGGGTTGGTGAACGCCTTCAGGCGGGAGAGGTCGGTGATCCGCTCGGGCTTGGGGTGCTGGGGCATGGCTTCACGGTAGGTCCGAAGGGAAAATTGCGCAATAAAATTTTCGGATCTGCCGCTGGGTGTGGCATGGGACTTGTGACCGGACACGGTTGTCGGCCACGGGACTCGCTACTTGGCCGCACCGACGTTCCGGCCGCAGTCAGTTGAGCAGTGACGCGATAGTTGGCACTCGGTCAGGCATGTTGGAACCGGGCGGCCCTTCTCGCGGAACCCTGAGCGGCCCTGTCGGCCCTGAGGGATGTGGGCGCCAGCGGCCTGGAATCAGTCAGGAGCTGGGATGTCAGCGCGGGGCGCTACGGTCTCGATCCATGGGTTTCTCCGGATCTTTCGTTGTGGCGCGGACCGAGCAGCCGGTGACCGAGCTGTCAGCAATACAGGCGGTTGGTGCCATGTCGTGGTGGTCTGCCAGGGATGGAGCCTGGCAGATCCTGCAACTGTCTCCGGGCGTTGCTCCGCATGACTCGATCGCGACCGAGACGGGAGCCCCGGCCCTCGTCATGTATGTCCACGACAGCGACGTCGTCAGCGTGGAAGCAGCCAGTCCCGACGGTCTGACCTGGCACTGCGCACTGTCTCCGGAGATGGCGCGAGACTACGGCGTCCCCGAGGAGTGGATCGGCAACCCCGACGAGGTAACCCACCAGGCCGTGACCTGGGCTGAGAAAGCCGGCCTTCAGGCCGACCCAGTGGCGGTGAGAGCCATCCTTGAGGCGGAATGTGACCCACTCGCCGAGGGCTTGGTGCTCGACCTGGTCCATGCCCTGGGGTTCAGGTTCGGCGCCGGCGAGAACCTGCTCACGTGCCAGTGACATCCCTCCAGGGGCCAGTGAGCGCCGGGCCTTCAGCGTGATCTTGCGAGGAGCCCCGGCCGTTTACGACTCCGTTGGGAAATCCGCAAACTGGTGCTGCCGGGCTGTCCAGACTGCCATGATCGGCCTGTTCGTCGATCGAGGGTGGGGGCTGGATGTCGCTGGAGCCACGGGGTGACGTGGGGGTGCCGGAGCTGACCGCGCGGGTGGTGCGGGCCTCGTTTCCGAAGGGCACGCCGGCGATCCGCATTCGTGAAGCGCTCGGGCCGCTGTTCGAGGACGAGTCGTTCGCGCAGGCGTTCCCTCAGCGGGGTCGGCCGGCAATCTCGCCCGGAGCGTTGGCGCTGGTGTCGGTGCTGCAGTACGCGGAGGGGCTCAGCGACCGGCAGGCCGCCGACCAGGTGCGGGCCCGGATGGACTGGAAGTTCCTGCTCGGCCTGGAACTGGATGACCCGGGTTTCGACTTCACGGTTTTGGGTGACTTCCGGGCCCGGCTGATCGAGTACGGCTTGGAGGAAAGCATCCTGGACCTGGTCCTGGCCAGGATCTCCGGGCTCGGACTCCTGCGGGCCGGTGGGCGGCAGCGGACGGATTCCACTCATGTCCTGGCCACGGTACGGGTGTTGAACCGGATGGAGTTCGTCGGCGAGACGTTGCGGGCGGCGCTGGAGGCCCTGGCCGCGGCGGCCCCGCAGTGGCTGTCGACGCTGGTCACGGCCGGCTGGGTCGAGCGCTACGGCGCCCGGATCGACTCCTACCGCTTCCCCAAGGGCGAGAACGTCCGCACCGAGTGGGCCGAGCAGGTCGGCCGGGACGGCTTCACCCTCTTGGAGGCCGCTTTCAGCCCCGGCGCGCCGACCTGGCTGCGGGAGATCCCCGCTGTTCAGGTCCTGCGCCGGGCCTGGGTGGAGCAGTACCACCGCGATGGGGAGGGGGTGCGCTGGCGGGAGGCGAAAGACCTCCCGCCGGCCAGACGCCGGCTGTCCTCGCCTTACGATCTCGACGCCCGTTACGGGCTGAAGCGGGGCTCGGGCTGGTGTGGCTACAAGACCCACCTGAGCGAGACCTGCGAGCCGGACGCCCCGCACATGATCACCCACGTGGTCACCACGGACGCCACCGTCGCCGATACCGAGGTCACCGAAGCTGTCCACGATGGCCTGGCAGAAAGGGAGTTACTGCCCGACGAGCATGCCGTGGATGCCGGCTACGTCACCGCCGGCCACATCGTCACCGCCCGCGACGAGCATCGGATCGACCTGCTCGGACCCGTTGGAGCGGACACGATGCATGAGCGCTCACGATGCTCCGCGAGCACCGCAAGGGCGAGTCGGATCTGATCGAGCGGGACGGCCAGTTCTACCTGATCGCCGTCTGCGAGGTGCCGGAGAAGCCGCTCAACGAGAACCCGGTCTCCTTCATCGGCGTCGACCTCGGCATCGCCAACATCGCCACCACCTCCACTGGGTACCGGGCGGCCGGACGCGGCCTGAACCGGCACCGCAAACGCCAACTCGACCTGCGCACCAAGCTCCAGGCCAAGGGCACCAAGTCCGCCAAGCGCCTCCTCAAGAAGCGCTCCCGCAAGGAAGCCCGGCACGCCGCCAACGTCAACCACGTCATCGCCAAGACCATCGTCACCACCGCTGAACGCACCGGAAGCGGGATCGCCCTGGAAGACCTCACGGGCATCCGCGACCGGGTACGGCACCGCAAGGACCAGCGGATCCAACTGCACTCGTGGAGCTTCCACCAGCTCGCCGCCTTCGTGGAGTACAAGGCCAAGCGCGCCGGGGTGCCGCTGGTGTACGTCGACCCGGCGTACACCAGCCAGGAATGCTCCCAGTGCCGCCACACCGACCGGAAGAACCGCGTCGACCAGGCAACGTTCGCCTGCCGGTCCTGCGGGACCGTCATGCACGCGGACGACAACGCGTCCCGCAACATCGTCCGCAAGGGCGAGGAAGCGTGGACAGCGGGGCGTGAGTCACGCGTCCCGGCCACCGCGACCTAGGTGGCTCAGACGTGGGGGGCCACGCGGCAGCCAGCCGCGCCCTACCCACAAGCCCGGTCCCTTCAGGGCCGGGCCAAGTTGACTATCGGTACCGGCGGATCCACATCAAGGACCTTGCTGGTGCCGGCAAAACTGAACGATCCGTGGCTGGTTCGGGGGAGGGGTCAGGGCGCCGAGTCGCCGGTGGTGGCGAAGCGGGTGCGGTACTCGGTGGGCGTGGTGCCCAGGTGGCAGGCGAAGGCGCGGCGCAGGGTCTCGTCGCTGCCCAGACCGCTGTGGCGGGCGGCGGAGGTGATGCTGTGTCCGTCGAGGAGGAGCTGCTGGGCGCGGTTGAGGCGAACGCGTTCGACCCAGCGGGCGGGGGTGGTGTGCAGTTCGGCGTGGAAGAGCCGGGTCAGGTGGCGGGTGCTGACGGCGGCGGTGGCGGCCATGGCGGGCAGGCTGTGGTCGGCGGCCGGGTGGGTGAGGACGGCGTCGGTGAGCGTGCGCAGGAGCTCGCTGCGGGCGGGCGGGGTGGCCAGGGCGGTGGAGAACTGGGACTGGCCGCCATGGCGCTGCATGAAGACCACGAGTTCGCGGGCGATGTCCCGGGCGGCGTCGGCGCCGTGGTCGTGTTCGACCAGGGCCAGCGCGAGATCGATGCCGGCGCTGATGCCCGCGCTGGTGTGGTAGCGGCCGTCGCGGATGTGCAGGGTGTCGGGTTTGCGCGCGGTGGCCTCCCCGCTGCTTTTCGACCACTCACGCCGGGTGTTTCTGTTCGGGGCGCTGCGCGGCGCCGAGCAGGGCGTGGACTTCGACCCCGAACTGCTGTGCGTGGGGCGATGTTCCACGACCTCGGCCTCACCGATCGCTTCGCCCGTACCGACCAGCGGTTCGAGCTCGACGGCGCCGACGAGGCCCGCGGCTTCCTGGCGGCCCACGGCGTCACCGGCGAGCCCGCCCAGCGGGTCTGGACCGCCATCGCCCTGCACACCACCCCGGAGATCCCGCTGCGCATGGCGCCCGAGATCGCCCTGGTCACCCGTGGCGTGGAGCTGGACGTGCTGGGCATCGGCTACCACGCCGTCAGCGATGAACAGCGCGCCGCGGTGGTTGCGGCGCACCCCCGCCCCGACTTCAAGAACCGGATCCTCGCCGCGTTCACCGAGGGCGTCAGGAGCCGCCCGGACACCACGTTCGGCAACGTCAAGGCCGATGTCCTGGCCCACTTCGTGCCGGGCTTCGAGCGGGGGGACTTCGTCGAGGTGATCAAGGGGTCCGACTGGGTGGAGTGACGCTCGACGCTCCGCGGTCGGGCGATACGAGGGCGTGCCCGGCGAGCGTCCGGTGCCCGCCTCCCCCCCCCGCCGAGGGGAGGCGGGCACCGCCCGGTCGGCCCAGGCGCTCAACCGCGGTCGTCCCGCGGCGGTTCGAGCGTCGGGACCGCGCCGCCCTCGGCGTAGTCGACGTGGACGCCCGCGAGGCCCCGGGACCAGGCGGTGGTGATCGGGGTGAACCGGGCCCGGGTCAGCGGGGTGGGGCCGAGGCCGATGGCGAAATGGGTGCGGCCGTCGCGGCCGCGGTAGGGGTGGGGCCAGGCGTGGAGGCGGGTGGCGCCGGCTTCCTCCAGCGCGGTGAGCAGGGCCCGGAGGCGGCCGCGGACGGCGCCGAGGGACTCCTCGCCGGTGGTGACCACGGCCCAGGCGGCGTGGCGGCGGTGCAGCGGGGGCGGGGAGAGCAGGGCGGGCCAGGGGTCGGGGCTCTCGGTGCTGAGTTCCCAGGCACGGTAGAGCTCCTCGGCGATCAGGTCGCGGGCGTCGGCGCCGACCTGGCCGGTGCAGCTGCGGACGGGGGCGGAGGGGGTGAGGACGGTCAGGGGAGCGGCGGCCCGATCCGTGGAGTCGCCCGTCAGACTGACGGGTCGGCGCCAGTCCCAGCAGGCCCAGGTCTCGGCGAAGCTCTGGAACAGGGTGGCTTCGGCGGTGTCGTCCGCGTCCAGGACGGTCCGCGCGGCCAGCACCGACCAGGCCAGCGACGGTAGTTGGCCGAACGGCGCGGAGTCCAGGCCGCGCGCCCGCGCCCAGGTCTTGACCTCCCGGGCCAGTCGCACGAAACGCCCGCGCCGCTCACCGACCGCCGTCAGGATCGCCTCGGCGTCCGTGACCGCGCTCAGCGCGGCCGCGGCCGCCTCGCCCAACTCGGCGCGCCGGGCGACGGCTTGGGACGGTTCGAGCTCGCCGGTGAACACCACGACCAGGTCGACGGTCAGCCCGCCCGCCTCCAGCCGAAGCCCGGGCACCCGGGCGCCGCGCACCTCGCGCACCCGGCCCGCCTCCGGCAGTGCGGCCGCCACCCGGGCGCGGACGCCCTCCAGATCGGCCGGGCCGGGCAGGGCCGCCACCAGGTCCAGGTCGCCCCCGTCCAGCTGGCAGCCCAGCCGCCGCGAGCCGACGGTGTGGACCACGCCCCCGGGCAGCGCCGCAGCGATCCGTGCGGCCAACTCGGCGGCGGCAGCCGTACGTTCAGCGGGCTCGGGCCGCAGCGTAGCCACCGGCTCCGCCGGCGGGACCCGCACCTCGCCCGTCCCCAGCTCGACCACCGCACGCACCCGCATCGGCTCGTCGCCCCGCCGGGAGAGCACCACCAGCTCGCCCACCTGCGCCGAGGCCCCGCCGAGCCGGGCCGCGCAGTCGGCGGCCACCCGCTGCGGGTCCGCGCTGCGCCCGAGGGTCAGGTGCGGGGTGTAGCCCCCGGCGCGGCCCCGGCAGCGGGGGAAGCGCCGTTCGAGGGCGTGCCGCAGCGCCGCCCAGGGCTCGGGCGAGGCGGCGGCCGGGTCCAGCCAGACGGTGGCGTCCTCACGGTGGCCGAAGGTGTGGACGCCGTCCAGACGGGCGGTGAAGGGGGAGACCTCGGCGGCGGCCGCGCCGAGCAGCGGCAGGGCGCGGTCGAGCTCGGCCTCCGGGACGAAGCCGAACAGCAGATTGACGTGCGGCGGCCAGCGGCGCTGCTGCGGGTCGTACGCGGTGCGCAGGCGCTGGATCGGAGGCCACAGCTCCTCGGGCGGCAGCCAGGCGACGGCGGTGCGCGCGGTCGGCGCGGCGTCGAGCGCCGCCGGGGAGGAGCCGCCGCCGAGGGCGAGGTCCACGGCCACGCCGTAGTGGTCGGAGGGGTGGAGCCCGCCGGCGGTCGGGCGGTCGCCGAGCAGGGCGGCCCCCGTCGCCCGGGCGTGCTCGCAGCGGTGCAGCACGCGGTCGAGGCGTGCGGCTCGGCCGGTGAGCGTGGAGACGGTGGCGAGCGGGTTGGCGCCCGGGTCGAAGGTGGGGGTGTCGTCGGCCGGACCGTGCACCTCGGTCCAGGCGTCCCGCAGCCCGAGCGCGGCGGCCGGGCCCGCCGGGCCGGAGCGGCCGTCGTTGAAGTCCCCGAGCAGCAGAAGCTCGCCCACGACTGCGCCCAAGCCCTCGGCCAGCGTGGCGAGTTCGCTCTGTCGGCGGGCCGGGCCGTCCGGCGAGTGGTCGCTGCTCAGGTGGACGGCGGCGACGGTCAGCGGTGCGTCGGCGGTCCGGACGGTGACGGCGATGACGGCCTTGTGCGGGCCCAGCTGGTGCCGTCCGGACTCCAGTACGGGGAGCCGGCTGAGCAGCAGCAGCCCGTGGTCGGCCACGTCCGGGCCGTTCGGGTCGGCGCCCAGGGTGTAGCCGTCCCGGACCCAGGGAGCGGCCAACAGCAGGGAGACCAGGTCCGGTTCGACCTCTTGCAGGGCGATGACGTCGGCGTCGGCGGCCTCCAGCGCGGCGAGCAGCAGCGGTCGGCGGAGGGCGGTGTCGATCCGGTCGGCGTCGTAGCGGTCCCACAGGGTGTTCCAGGTGACCACGCGCAGGCTGTCCGCGACCGCGGTACCGGCGTCGACACCGGGCTGCCAGCCGCCCTCCGGCCGCCAGGCGTGCGGGGCGGTGGCGGTGAAGAAGGGCGCGGGCAGGCGGCGCGGGTCGGTGCGGCGCCCGGCCTCGGTGGTGTCCAGGAGGTCCGTGCCGGTGGCGCGGTCCCACACCCGCACGCCGTCGGCCTCGACCCAGTGCACCCGGTGCCAGGGGATCTCGCCGGAGGCGGTGAAGGCCTCCAGCGGGACGCGCTCGGTGCGGTCGTCGCGCTGGCGCACGCCCAGGGTGAACCGGGCCGGGTCGAAGCGGGCATCCCAGCGGATGCGCTGGCAGACCTGTTCGATGGGGCGCATCAGTCCTCCACGGGGTCGAGCGAGTCGAGCGTGCCCGCCGTGTCCTCCACGCTGCCACCCGGGCCGACGTACCAGGTGCGGTGGGCCTGGCCGGGGTAGGGCGGGCTGTAGCGGTGCAGCTGGGCGGTGAGCACCTCGGGCGGCACCGGGTGCGGGCGCACGGCGTTGCGGCGCAGCAGTTCCTCCTCGCCGACCAGCAGCACCACCTGGGTGACCAGGGCGTCCCGGCGCCGGGCGACGGCGTGGACGTGGGAGCGCTGGTGGCGGTTGAGGGAGGTGGCGTCCCAGGCCACGGTGGCGGCCGGGTCGGCGAGCGCGGCGTCCAGTCGGTCCAGGCCCTCGCGCAGCACCTCGGGGTTGTCGCGCTGGTCGGCGCGCGAGCCGCGGGCGGCGCGCAGGTCGTCCAGGCTGATCCGGGTGGGGGCTCCGGGCAGCGCGGCGGCGAAGGTGCTCTTGCCGCTGCCGGCCGGGCCGCTCAGGTGGACCAGGCGGGGGAAGTGGCCGTTGCGCCAGCGCCACGCGGCGGCGACGGCCTCCTCCACGGTGGAGATCCGGCCGAGCGCGTAGGCCTCGCGGGCCTGCGCCCAGCAGCGGTCGGCGGCGTCGCGGTCGAGGTCGGCCAGCGCCTCGCGCAGACCGGTGCGCAGCCGGCCGAGCGGGTCCGGGCCGAGCAGCCCGGCGTCCTCGGCGTGCAGGGCGGACCAGGCGACCTGTTCGCGCTCGGCCCGGCCGGGGGCGGCGGTCGCGGCGACCGCGTGCAGCACGCCGAGGTCGGCGGCGCAGGAGAGCCGGACCAGCCCGGCGCGGCGGTCCTCGTCCGGGTACGGCTGGTGCAGCCCGGGATGCAGCCCGACCAGGTCGGCGACCCGCCGGGCCAGCGGCAGGCCGAGCCGCCCGGCCAGCCGCGGCGCGAGCTGCTCCCGGCGGGCGGTGCGCAGCGCGATGGCGAGCACACCGGCCAGCCGGGTGTCCCCGGTCCGGCCGAATTCGTCCAGTCGGGCGGAGACTTCGGCCAACTCATCGGCCTTGCAGGTCAGTTCGGGCATTCCCAAGGCCTCGGCCAGCAGCGGGAGTTCGGGCAGCTGGCCGGAACGCACCGCCCAGAGCGCGGCGTTCGGGCCGAGCCCGTTCTCCACCACGGCAGCGTGCATCCAGTGGGTGTCGGTGCGCACGTGCTGCGGGCGGACCCACTTGGCGATCCGCTCGCCGAACTCGGCGCGGGGGAAGCCCTTGACCGTCCGGACCACGTACCCCTCCTGCCGGTCGAGGTCCAACCGCAGTGCGCGCAGCGCCCGTTCGTCGTAGCGGCCGCGCCACAGCACCCGGGGCACGGGGATGCCGAGGCGGCGCAGGAAGCGGACGGTGTCGTCCCAGTCCAGGCAGTGGTCCCGTTCGGTCCAGACCGAGAAACCGTAGAACCAGCTGTCCAGGTCGATGTACGGGATGGAGTGCCGGGCGAACAGGTTCTCCCCGCAGATCCGCCAGCCCTCCGGGAGCCGGGCGCCGATCCGGCTCTGCAGGCCTTTGACCCAGGCCCGGGAGGGGTGGTGCGCGGAGTCCAGCGAGCGGGCGTGCAGGCCGTCGGGGTAGAGCGTGGTGTTCTCGCCGTCGAGCTTCTCGGTGACGACGACCTCCGCGCCGGCCAGTGCGGAGAGGTCCCCGGTCCGTACGTCGTCCGCCGCCGCCCCCGGTGACCAGGGGAGATGCGGCGTCCGAGGGTAGTGCACTCGCATGTCCGGCTCCCTGAACGTCCTTGATCCGGCGGACACTGTAGGAGTGCGTGGGAGGGCCGGGCCACTGATTAACCGAGCCGGCGCGGGTTCAGTCGATGCGGTGCTCGCGCCAGAAGGGCGTCAGGTCGACGGAGGTCGCGGCCTGGGCGGCGGCCTTGAAGTCGGCGGTGGTCGAGACGCCGTACCAGTGGGCGCGGGCGTAGCCGCGCAGCAGGGCGGACATCGGCTCCGGCCCGATCAGGCGGCGCAGTTCGTGCAGGGCGCAGGAGCCGTGGTCGTAGATGACCGCCTCGTAGCGGCCGGGGTGGGCGTCCCAGTAGCTCATCGGGTTGGTGAGGCGTTCGTCCGCGGACTGCCAGGGCGTGGTGGCGGTGCAGCCCTCGCCGGTGTTGCCGAGGGCGAGGTCCATGGCGTACTCAGTGAAGGACTCGTCCAGCCAGGGCGCGCGGTACTGGTCGTCGCCGACGATGCCGTACCACCACTGGTGCGCCAGTTCGTGGATGACGGCGGCGGGTCTGATCCGGTCGAGGACGAAGGCCGGGTACTCCATGCCGGCGAACGCGAAGCCGTTGTCGAGCACTAGGGCCAGATCGCCGTACGGGTAGGCGCCGTAGCGGGCGGAGTGGGCGTCGATGGTCCGCAGGGACAGGTCGAGCATCGCGCGGGCGTCCTCCGCCTTGATGTCGGCGGCCGAGTAGACGGCGATCCGGACGCCGTCGGCGGATCGGCCCGCGATCCGGCTGAACGGCCCTGCCGCCCAGGCGAATTCGCGTACCTGGTGGGCGCCCACCCGGGTGACCGTGCGGCCCGGCTCGCCGGGGGTGTCCAGGGCGCTGCCGGTGGCGGGGACCAGCAGCTCGGTGGGGTGGTCGAGGGTGACGGCGAAGTCGGAGGCGAGGCCGTAGAAGGACTCGCCGAGGTCGGTGTACGGGTCGAGGTGCCAGCCCGCCTCGTCCCGGACGGCGAGGACGGGCAGGGCGTTGCCGAGGAAGCTGAAGGCGCCGTCGCGGCCGAAGCGGTCGACGCCGTTCGGGACGTCGATGGAGAGGTCGAACTCGACACTCCCGGAAACACCTTGGGGCAGCGGGCGGGGCAGGGGCACGCGCAGCGCGGTGCAGGTGACCTCGGCGGAGCCGTTGAGGCCGGACACCCGCACCGGCGGGGCCGCGCAGCTGCCGTGGAAGTTGTCCCAGAGCCGCAGGTACACCTCGCGCAGCGGGTCGGGCGAGGTGTTGCTGAAGGCGATCCGTTCGTGGCCCTGCCAGTGCGCGCCGGTGGCGTCGCTGCGCAGCTGGACGGAGTAGACGGGCGTGCCGGGGGTGCGCGTCGGGTCGAAGGGCGCCCGGCCGGGCGGCCCGGCGGCCACCAACAGGAGCACGGCGAGGACGGAGAACAGGGGGAGGGGGCGTCGCATGCCGTGTACTCCTGTCGGTGGTAGGGGCTGTCGCGTGGGTCTCATGGCCTTGGTGGTGGGCCCGTGGACATCGAGGCACCCGCCACGTGGATGTCCCCCGAGGCGTTGTGCGAGGCCTGCCGGGCGGACACCGCGTCGCCGACACCGACCTTGAGAACGGCCTCGACCACGCCGGGGACACGCAGCGGCTCCGCCGTCGGGGTGATCCGGCGGACCGTGCCGGAGCCCGGCGGCGGCAGTACCAGGTCTCCCGCGCAGCGCCGCCGGTAGCGAAGGTCCGGACGGATGCCCCGGTAAACGTCCGAGTGCGGCCCACTGGAGCTCGGGCGGTGGGGGTTGCCAGACGCTGGTATCGGTGGCGTCGGCCGGATCAGCGGCTCACCTCAACGGGCAGCCGGCAGCGGGCACACGGCAGTTGGCGTAGGTCAGTAGGCGTAGGTCAGCGGGCGTGGAACGGCGGGACTCATCGGCGGGCGGGGGAGGCGGCCCCCAGGACTTCGACCAGGGCGTCGGCGACCTGCTCCGCGCCGCCCGTGCCGACCGCCGTGGTCAGCACCGTCCAGTTGGTGCCGGGCTCACCGGCCAGGTGTTTCAGCTTCTCGACCAGGCTCTCCCGTACGGCCGTTGCCGTCCGCCGGCGGTCGAGGTCGGCGGCGCGGGCGATCCCGCCGTAGATGAGGTCGAGGGCCTTCTCCTCGCCGTGGGCGCGCAGCGCGAGCGCCTCCTGCTCGGCGAAGACCGTGCTGGGCCAGGGCGTTCGGACGTCGGTGCCGAGCGCCTGGCTGTGGAAGCGGCCGCTGAAGATCTGGCTCAGGTTCTGTGGCGGCAGACAGAGCGTTGGCGTCCCGAGCCGCCCCGCCTCCAGAAGCGTGGTCAGCCCGGGGGAGGTGAGCAGCACGTCGCATTCGGCGAGGCGGTGCAGGAAGTCCTCGTGGGGGAGGGCACCCACGGTGGTGACGGCCGGGTGCACGCAGGAGTCGATGAGCTGCGCGGCCAACCAGGCGGGGAGGTTCCCCGCGACGTGCACCTCGGTGACCCCGCTCGCGGTCAGCGCCTCCAGGGCGGCGGGCAGCACGATGCGCGGATAGCTGGCCCAGTCGGCGAGTCGGGGAGCACGCAGACCACCGAGGCTGATCAGAGCGCGGCGGGGGTGCCGCGTCGGCGTGGCATCGCGGGTGACGCCGCCGGCGATCACCGCGTCCACCCAGCGGAGCCGGTGCGCGTCCGCCAGCACCCCCGCGGCCTCCGAGGGCAGCTCCACGCACCGCTGGGCGCAGTACACCTCAGTGTCCAGCGGGAGGTCGGGCCGGTCACCTTTCGCCCGGAGGAAGGGCAGGCTGTCCACGAACACCACCGGCACACCGTGGGCGCGCAATGCCTTCGCCAGCCCCCCGTCCAGCACCACCAGCGCCGCCCGCACGCGCTGTGCCCGGACGATCCGCCCGAGCTCCTCGCCCGACCCACCCTCCGGCAGGTCGAACCAGCGCTGCACCGGCTGCGCGGCCAGCACCGGCCGCCCGAGCCCGGATGCCAGCCCGATGAATCTGAGCTTCCCTCCGCCCCGGTCGCGCAGGGCGGACAGCACCGCGCTCAACTTCCCCGAACTTCCCCACCCGAACTCCACCCCGGCCACGGCTACGGTCCGGACGTCCGTCGCTGCCCTCATCCGTTCCCGGCCTCCCTCCCGAACAACTCCGGCGGCACGGCAACCGCGCCCCCACGTACCGGATTTCCTTCGCTCCGTATTCGTACCAGGCCGATCAGGCGGGGCGGTTTGACTACCTGTGGAAAATCGGAGGCTAACCACCCCACCAGGTGAAGCTGCCGATCGGAGAGTTGACGATGGGCGGTCAGATCATCGGTGCGACACGCGCGCAGGACCGTGCCTGCACCCCGTCAAGGCCCCAGCACGGTGCAATGGCCCCACCGCCGAGCCCGCACACCACAGGAGGCGCCGCCCGATGGAGCCGCCGGCCACCGAGACCACTCCACTCCGAGTCCTCGACGTCTCGGGCACCGACTACCGTCGGGCCTTCGAACTCTTCCTCGTCGGTACGGACGAGAAGCCCCGCACCCACGCCCGGCTGAGCGAGATCGCGTCCGCCCTCCCGTGCCGCCGCGTCCTGCTCGACCTGGGCGCCGGCGACGGCCGCACCACCGCCCACCTGGCCGGGTACTTCGACCGCGTGATCGCCGTCGAGCCCAGCGCCGCCATGCGCGAGAAGCTCCGCACCACCTGCCCCGAGGCGCTCGTCCTCCCGGAGCCGCTCGACCGGGTCCAACCGCCCGAGCCGGCCGACCTGGTGCACCTCTCCCACGTCCTCTACTACGTCCCGGAACCCGACTGGCTCCCCACCGCCACCCGGGCGCTGAACTGGACGGCCCCCGGCGGCGCCCTCCTGATCGTCCTGCAGAACCCCGACAGCCCCTGCATGCGGATGGCCGCCCACTTCACCGGTGTCCGCTACGACCTGCGCCCCCTCCGCGACCGCCTCCGCGCCCAACACCCGTCCCACGGCTACGCCCTGGAAACCCTCGCCCTCCACTACCGCACGCCCCGCCTCGCCGAAGCCGTCGACGTCGCCGAGTTCATGGTCAACGTCGCCGACCTCGCCACCCTCGACCCCCGCCCCACCCGAGCCGCCCTCACCGCTTACGTCCGCGAGCACTTCACGCAGTCCGACGGCACGTACGCCATCGGTCACACCCAGGACATGCTCACCGTCCGCCGCGCCCCGGCCTGACCCGCCGGCCCCCGCAGCCGGAGCGACACGACGTCGACCTCGATCAGTTGCCCGGTCGTCAGGTCGCAGGCCGCGGGGAGGAACAGCACCTCGCCTTCCAGGGCGATGCGTTGGCTTCAGGGCCACTCACCGACGCACCCCGGCCGCGAACCCCTGGCCCCGACCCGGTGGCGCGCAGGTCAGCCGAAGATCGCCGTGGGGTCGCCGGTGAACCAGGTGTTGTCGATGCGCAGTCGCCGGATGACCCAGCGGTCGCCGTCGCGGACCAACTCGACGTCGTAGGGGTTCTTCAGCAGCGCGTGCTCGGCGGGGTCGGCGATGAGCAGGTGCTGGGCCTCGACCAGGGCGGTGAGGCGTGCGGTGTCGCCGTCGATCGTGATCCTGGGGTTGGTGACCTGGTGGGTGGTGTCGACCCGGCCGGCGAACATGTCCAGGATGGTGTCGACGATGGTGTCCCGCCCAGACATCAGTGGCGGCTCGGCACCCCACTTCGCGGCGGCCGGGCGGAAGTCCAGTTCGGCGTCGGCGGCGAAGGCCGAGGCGAAGAGTTGCTTGTCCTTGAGGTCCTGGCCGAGGCCGAAGCGGTAGAGCGCGTCGGTGATCTCCGCCCGGTCGCGGAGCTCCGCGACGACCGCGGCGGTGTCGTGGGCGGGGGCGGTCAGGGCGTGGTCGCGGGTGACGTACATGATGGACTCTCCTCGGCAGGATGGGTCGGACGGTGTTCCAGCACCTCCGATCCTGCTGTCAGGCGCCAGGGGCATCAACGCGCGTCTGTGTCACGATCGTTAAGCCTCGGTTAACGATGGAGCGGGAGGAAGGGGCGGGATGCTGGAGCGGCATGAGCTGGAGGCGTTCCTCACCCTCGCCGAGGAGTTGCACTTCGGGCGCACCGCCGAGCGGCTGCGCGTCTCCACGGCCAGGGTCAGTCAGACGATCGCCAAACTGGAGCGCAGGGTCGGCGTGCCGCTGTTCCACCGCACCAGCCGCCGGGTGGAGTTGTCGCCGGTGGGGCGGGACCTGTACGAGGAACTCCGGCCCGCGTGGTCCCGGATCACCGGTGCGGTCGCGCGCGCGGTCGACGCCGGGCGGGGCCTGACCGGGGTGTTGCGGGTCGCCTTCCACGGGCCCGCGGCGGGCCAGTTGCTGGTCGGGGTCGCGCAGCGCTTCCGCGAGCGCCACCCCGACTGTGACGTCCGGATCCGCGAGGCCCGGCCGCCGGACGTCCTGCCGTGGCTGCGCGACGGTGAGGTGGATCTGGCGCTGACCTGCCATCCGGTGTCGGCGGACGAGGTCGACACGGGGCCGGTCCTGGTGCGCGAGGCCCGCATGCTCGCCGTGCCGGCCGGGCACCCGTTCGCCCGCCGCGAGGCCCTCTCCACGGCGGACCTGGCCCGCGCGACCGTCCTGCGGATCCCGGAGACGCTCCCGGACTCCGACCGGGCACCGGCGGGCCGGCACGTCTCCGGCGGCCCGACGGCCATGACGTTCAACGAGGCGCTCACGCTCGTGGGCGCGGGCGAGGGCGTCTTCGTTGTGGGGGCCCACGCCAGGAGGTACTTCGCCCGCCCCGACGTCGTCTACGTGCGCCTCACCGACGCGGCGCCGGTCGAATGGGGCCTGGTGTGGCCCGCGGGCGGCGCCACCGCCCGCGTACGCGCCTTCGGTGACGCCGCCCTCGACGTGGTGCGGGGGGTGTGACCGGCCGAGCCGCACCGCCTCGACGGTCCGTCACCACCCTCGTAGTAATGCGCTTGCATCGCTTCCCGGAATGGGATGTGATGCAAGTGCATCGAAACGACGGGCGGTCGATGTCGGCCGCTGCTGCCATGGCGTGGCACGACCCGTCATGGCGCAGCGAGGGAAAGGGGGCAGGGCGGCCCGCGCACCACCAAGGGGCGGCGGGCGGCCCGGCGAGCGATGGACACGAAACTGTGGAAGCTGAACGCCACCGAGTTGGGCGCGGCCGTCGCCCGTGGCGAGATCCTGGCGACCGAGGTGGTCGAGAGCCACCTGGAGCGCATCGCGGCGGTGAACCCGGTCGTGAACGCCGTCACCCAGCTGATGGCGGACAGCGCCCGCGAGGCCGCGCGCGAAACCGACCGGCGCCGCGCGGCCGGGGAGGAGCTGGGCCCGCTGGCCGGTGTGCCGTTCACCGTCAAGGAGAACATCCACGTGGCGGGGTGGGCGACCACGCACGGCGTGCCGAGGTTCCGCGATCACGTGGCCGAGACCGACTCCCCACCGGTGCGCCGGCTGCGCGCCGCGGGAGCGATCCCGATCGGCCACTCCAACATGCCCGACCTGGCGATCTCCTCGGACCCCGCGAGCCGGCTCTTCGGCCGGACGTACAACCCCTGGGACCGGTCGAAGACCCCGGGCGGTACCAGCTCCGGCGACGGGGTGGCGGTGGCCGTCGGGATGGCGGCGCTCGGCCTGGGCAACGACTCGGGCGGTTCGGTCCGCCTGCCCGCGGCCTTCAACGGAGTGGCCGGACTGAAGCCGAGCCACGGCCGCTTCGCCGCCGACCACCGCATCCTGGGCCAGGAGCCGATGCTGGCCTCCCAGCTCATCCCCGTCGACGGCCCGATCGCCCGCTCGGTCGCCGACCTGCGCGCGGCCTACGAGGCGCTGGCGGGCGCGGACCCACAGGACCCCAGGGCGGTTCCGGTACCCGCGTACGGGCCCCGCCCCACCGGTCCGCTCAAGGTCGGCATCGTGGCCGATCCGTCCGGAACCGGCGTCCACCCCGAGATCCGTGCCGCCGTCGACGAGGCGGCCGCCGCACTGGAGCGGGCGGGCTACGCCGTGGAGGAGGTGCGGATCCCCAAGCTGTTCGAATCCCTGGAGTGCTACGGCAAGCTCATCATGACCGAGTTCGGCGTGAGGTGGTCCCGGACCAGGGAGCTGCTCACCGAGAAGGGCGCCCAGAACATCGACCTGTTCATGGAGCGCACGCCGCACACCGATCTCGCCGAGTTCCTCCGGCAGACCGGCGTCCGGCTCGGCCTCCAGCGGGACTGGGCCGAGCTCCTGGAGACCCACCCGCTGCTCCTCGGGCCCACCTGCCCCCAGCCCGTCCCCGGGGCCGACGTGCTCCCGGCCGCCACCGACGCCGAGAGCCACGCCCGGATGATGCTGCCGGGAGCCCTGTGCACCGTGACCTCGCTGGTCGGCGTGCCCGCGGTGAGTGTGCCCACCGGGCTCGCGGAGGGCCTGCCGCAGGGACTCCAGGTCATCGGGCGGATGTACCGCGAGGACTTGTGCCTGGAGGCCGCCGAGGTGATCGAGCGCCACTTCGGCGTGCTCGCACCCATCGACCCGCGCTCGTAACCCGAGCGAGCGCGCGCCGGTGTCCGGCCCTGGCGACGGGGCAGGGCCGGACACCGGCGGATTCGGTGACGGGTTTTTCGGTGACGGGCTGTCGAACCATCGGACTGTCGGACTGTCGGACTGTCGGACTACGGGCCTTCGGGCGACGGGGTGCGGCGACCCGGCGCAGGCCCGGGGATGTCGGCGGCGTCCCGGGCGTCCGGGCGCCGCACCGGCGCCTCCGCCACGGGGATGCGCGGCAGCGCGTACGGGTGGTTGTCGCGGAGGTGGCCGATGAGGTGCTCGCGCAGCCGGCAGCGGAGTTCGAACGCGTCGTCGGCGTTCGCCGCCGTCGCCAGCGCCCGGACGACGATGGTGGTGGGGGTGGTATCGACCACCTGGAGGGCGCTGCCCTGGCCGTCCCACAGGTCGCTCTTGGCCAGGAAGTCGTCGAACTCCTCCCGCAGCAGCCCGACCGGGGCGTGGTGGTCGAGGTGGAGCAGGGCCGTGCCGGTGATCCGGCTGGAGCGGCGGGACCAGTTCTCGAAGGGGTGGCCGACGAAGTAGGACATCGGCATCACCAGCCGCCGTTGGTCCCAGGTCGCGATCACGACCGCCGTCAGGGTGATCTCCTCCACCGTCCCCCACTCACCGGCCACCACGACGACGTCGCCGATCCGGGCCAGGTCGCCGAAGGCCATCTGCACCCCGGCGAAGACGTTGGCCAGCGTGCTCTGCGCCGCCACGCCCGCCGCCACACCGACCAGCCCGGCGGAGGCCAGCAGGCTGGTGCCGACCCCGCGGACCACCGGGAAGGTCATCAGGACCGCACCCAAGGTCGCGACGGCCACGACCGCCTGGCAGATCCGGCCGAGCACACTGGCCTGGGTCCGGGCCCGCCCGGCCCACGCCGCATCGCGGCGGTGCACGGCGAGCCTGAGTGCGCTGTCCACGAGGAGCACCACCAGACGGGCGCACAGCCAGCCGCCGGAGGCGATCGAGAGGATCACGAAGAGGTGCCGCAGCCCCTCGCGGGCGGCCGGCGGCGCGTTGATCCACGGCCGCGCGGCTGAGAGCAGCAGGCTCGCCGTCAGCGCCAGGACCGGGCGGCGACACCTGCGCACCATGACCGGTACGCCGCTGCCGCTCCCGGGGGCGGCCAGCCGCCGCGCCACCACCTGCACCATTTGGTCGAGGCCGCAGGTGAAGAGGGCGGCCGCGACGCCGACTACGGCGAGGCGGAGCAGACTCCACCACATGCACCACACTCCTTTCTGCTGCCGGAGGGGAGGGCTCGGCCCGGGAGGGCGGATGCCGCCGGCAGCGGCTCAGTCGGGTGGTTCGGTCGGGTGGGGGTGGCCCGGCCGCGGCGCGGGTGGGTCGGGGTCCGGCCGGACGTGGGCGGGTGCCGGAGGCGGATCCGCCGGAGGCACGGGGGAGCCGGGTCGCGGCGGCGGGTCGGGCACCACGGGCGGGCCGGGTGGCCGGGTCGGCTTCGGCGGCACCGGGGGCTCCGGAAGCGGCGGTGGCGGCGGGAGACCGGGCTGGGCGGGGGCGATGGCCATGGGCGAGGGCTCCTCCCGATGGGATGCGATGCGGTGAGGCCGGTCCGATCCGGTGCGGCCCGGCGGGTCGTATCCGCTCGGCTGCCCCCGATGCCGCGGTTCATGCGCCCGCCGCGACGGCGTCCGCCCGAGCCGACCGTTCGCACAACCTTCACGCCGGGACCGGACATGGATCCGGTCCCGGCGGGTACCCGGGGACGGACCGTACGCCGAGGGGAAAGGACCGACATGGCCACGACCAGTGACGAACTCCTCCACCGGGCGACAGCCCAGGGTCAGGACGAGGCCTCGACGGTCGACGCGTCCGGCGCCCCGCGCGCCGTCGTCCCGGAGCTGGCCGGCATCGAGAACCCGCGGGAGGTCGCGCCCGCCGACGCGCGCGAGCTGACCAGGGTGCTGCTGGCCCGGCTGTCGACACTGGAGGAGGGCACCCGCGAGTACTCGTACGTGCGGGCCACGCTCATCGAGCTCAATCTGTCCCTGGTGCGGTTCGCGGTCCGCCGGGTGGGCAACCGGCGGGAGCCCCAGGAGGACCTGATACAGGTCGGCTCGCTCGGCCTGATCAAGGCGATCGACCGCTTCGACCCCGGCCACGGCGCGGAGTTCACCACCTTCGCCCTGCCGACCATCCTCGGCGAGATCCGCCGGCACTTCCGCGACACCACCTGGGCGGTGCACGTGCCGCGACGCCTGCAGGAACTGCGCATCACCCTCGCCAAGGCGCGCGACGTGCTGTTCCAGCGGCTGGGCCGCTCGCCGACCGTGTCCGAGCTCGCCGCGCACCTCGAGTTGTCGGAGGAGGAGGTGATCGAGGGGCTCGCCGCCGCCAACGGCCGCACGGCCGGGTCCCTGGACACCTCCGCCACCGAGGGCGAGGAGGAGCCGAGCCCGCTCGCCCAGCGCCTCGGCGAGGAGGACGCGCGGTTCGCGACGGTGGAGAACCTGATCGTCCTCAAGCCCCTCATCGCCGCCCTGCCGGAACGCGACCGGCTCATCCTGTCCATGCGCTTCGGCGAGGAGCTCACCCAGTCCCAGATCGGCGCCCGCCTCGGGCTGTCCCAGATGCACGTCTCCCGTCTCCTCACCCGCACGCTGAAGCACCTGCACGCGGACCTCACCGCCACCTGAGCCGCCCTCACGGCACCAGGAGCACACGTGACGCCGCGCACGCCGACCACGGCCTGGCCGTACTGCGGTCGGCGTGCGTAGGCTCGTGGAGGACCCCCGTGGAGGGAACACAACGACGATGCCAGCCGAGAAGACGATGCCCGCAGAGAACGAGCCCGCGACCGTGCCGCCGACCACCGTCCCCTCCGAACCCTCCCGGCCGGGTGCCCGCTCCGGGCCCGACCTGGCCGTGCGCAGCTGGCACACCGACACCCTGGCGGCCGTCTGCGCGCTGGCCGGCGACCTCGACATCGAGACCCTGGACCCCGCCAGGAGCACGCTCGACGACTTGGTGGAGCGGCATCCGCCACTGCTGGTCGTCGATCTCGGGCACGTCGACTTCTGCGACTCCTCCGGCCTGAACCTGCTGTTGCGGACGCGGATGGCGGCCGCGGCCGCGGACGTGGAGTTCCGCCTGTCGGCGCCCTCCGTCGCGGTGCGGCGGCTGCTGGAACTGACCTGCACGGACACCGTGTTCTCGCTCCATCCGTCCCTGGAGGACGCGCTCGCCGCACCGCTCTGACCACTCCCGCCGGCCGGAGGCACGCATAATCCGGCAGTGGTCGGGAAACCGAGCAGACGTAGCGGAACACAGCGCCGAAACCGAAGGGGAACCCGCACATGACGACCAGCCGGGCAACCCTCGACGGCGACCGGCCGGGCGCCGGCCCCACGCTGCCGCCCGGCGGCCAGCGCCGGCGTCTGCACCTGGCCAGGCTGCCGAAGCCCGTCGCCCGCGCCCGGGCGTACACCGCGCAGGCCGTCGCCGACTGGTCGTGGCCGACGGGCGCCTCCGGGGCCGAGGACGACGTCGTGCTCCTCGTCGCCGAACTCGTCGCCAACGCCATGCTGCACGCCGGCGGCCCCGTGGACCTCGTCCTCGACGCCTCCGAGACCCGCCTGCGGATCGAGGTCAGCGACCGGTCGACGGCCCTGCCCGAACCGCGCCGCCCGCACCGCCCGGGCCTGCCCGGCGGGCACGGACTCTTCATCGTCCAGCAGGCCGCCGCCCGCTGGGGCGCCCTGCCGCACGGTGACGGCAAGACGGTCTGGGCCGAACTCGACGCCCTGCCCCCACACCCGGGCGGCTGACCGGCCACCCAGCCCTCGGCACCGGCGCCCTCGTCCCGCCCTTCGCCAAGCGTCTCGATTCGTCCTCCACGCCGACCGCCCGCACCGTGATGCTCTCGGCACCGGGACCCGACGGGGCGCCCGCACGCGGAGTTCCACGCGTGGTCGCGGGCCCGGGCGAGGCGTAGCGTCGGCAGTGGTCGCGGGCGGGTCACCCCCTCATGCAGGAGAGCCGACATGCCAGGTACCGGGACACCTCCAACCGGCCCCCCGCCGGGTTCACCGCCCGGTCCGCCACCCGGCCCCCCGCCGGGTCCGCCACCCGGCCCCCCGCCGGGTCCGCCACCCGGTCCGCCACCCGGCCCCCCGCCAGGTCCGCCACCGGGCCCGCCGTCCGCGGCGTCCGTCCTGACCGGTCACACGGCGGCGGTGACCTGCCTCGCCCTCTCCCGCGACGGCCGTCTGCTCCTGTCCGGCAGCGAGGACCACACGCTCAGACTGTGGGACCTCGAAGCCGGGACGGAGCTGCGGCGCTGGGTCGCCCATGAGGACGGGGTGCAGTGCGCGGCCCTCTCCCCGGACGGCCGGCTCGCGGTGTCCGGCGGCGTCTGGGGACCGGCCGTCCTGTGGGACACCGACACCGGCGCCGAACTGCGCCGCTTCCACGGACAGGAACAGGGCTGCCTGGCCGCGGTCTTCTCCCCGGAGGGCCGGCTGGTGGCGACCGGCTGCGGGGACCACACCGTACGCTGCTGGGACCCGGCGACCGGGCAGGAGCTGCGGCGCCTCGCGGGGCACACCGCGGACGTCACCGCCGTCGCCTTCTCCCCGGACCGCCGACAACTGCTGTCCGGCTGCGCCCAGTACGAGCTCGGCGCCGACCAGGTGCGGTTGTGGGACCTGGACGCGGGCATGGAACTGGGCCGGTTCGGTGAGGGGCTGTTCGCGGTCACCGCCGTCGGGTTCGTCGTCCGGGGCGGCCTCGCGGTCGCGACCACCATGGACAACGTGCTGCACGTGTGGGACCCGGTCACCGGTGCCGAGACGGGCCACTTCGAGGTCGGCGCGGGCAACCTGCGTTGCCTGGCGGTGTCCCCGGACGGCTGCCGAGTGCTGACCGGCAGCGGCACCGACTACTACGACGCCGACCTGCTCGCCGTCCTCGGTGTCGACAACCGGGTCCGGCTGGTCGACCCGGCGAACGGCCGGGAGCTGGCCCGGTACGAGGGTCACACCGGAAACGTCAACGGCGTGGCCTTCACCGCGGACGGCCGGCGCGCGGTCTCGGCGAGCGCGGACCGCACGATTCGCCACTGGGAGGTGTAGCTCTCGGTCACCGGTTGCCCTCGGTCACCCGCCGGTGGAATCGTGGCAGGAGAAGGTCGGATCGGAACCCGCGATGGCCGAACGGGCACGAGGACAGCAGCGCACCTCGACCGTGGGCAGCCCAGTGATCCGGGCCTCCGCCGGGCCCGGTGGGCGAGGTGTCGGGCCCTGTGCGCGCTTCTCGGCCTCCTCCCGGTCACCCCTGTCCTGGCCCGGGCGTACGGCCTGGTGCCGTTGCGTGGCCCTGCACAACGGCGACCAGGTGCCGTACACCCTGCCCGCCGCCGTCGGGTCGCCCCGGACGGAGGGCTGAGATGACCACCGCCACCGCCCGGCAGACCGTCCCCACCATCGGCGACGTCGTCCGGCGGCTGCCCGGGTGGCTGCGCGAG
>NZ_JBIWPN010000050.1:0-49641 GCF_044768305.1 Kitasatospora sp. NPDC101155
CCTGCGGCCGGCCTGACGCTGACGATGCGGTCCAGCGTCAGACCAGGGCGGGGTGCTATCTCAGGCCAGCAGGACAGCGGCCAGCACCACGGCCAGGCCGGCGAGCCCGATCAAGAAGAAGATGAGGATCTCGTCGCGCATGGTCGACTCCTGTCGGTGGGTGCCGCCCACCTTGGGCGGCACAGATGGCTATGGCTGGCAATCAGCGCGCGGCGATCGCGGCGGCGACGGTCTCGAACAGGTGGTGGTGGCTCTGGCCAGTTGTCTGCACCAAGGGCACTGTCTGCGGCGCTTTCGTGTGCGGCGTCGTGCGGGTTACTGCTGGGCGAGGTGGGCGAGGGCCCGGGCGATCAGGGGCCGGTGGGCGGCGTACAGGGTGCGCCCGGCGGCGGCGATGGCGGTCTCCAGGTCGGCCATCGAGCCCGCCGGATACCAGGTGGCGTCGAGGGCGTCGTCGGCGGCCGTCGCGGTGACGGTGGCGGGCAGGACGTACAGGGCGGAGGTGCTCGCCACCCAGGCGTGGTCGCTCTGGCGCCAGTCGTCCACCAGGTCCCGGCCCAGGATGACGGGCCGGTGGCCGGCCAGGTCGACCCCGGTTTCCTCGCGCAGCTCGCGCACGAGCGCGGCCGGGGCGGTCTCGCCCGAGTCGACCATGCCGCCGGGGATCGCCTCCTGGTGAATGTCGTCCCGGGTGATCAGCAGGATTCGCCAGTCCGAGCCGGTGCCCGCGATCACGATCGGGTCGGCGGCCTGGTTCTCGCCCCACCGGCCCAGGTTCCGGCCCGCGCGGCCGGTCCGGCCGGCCGGGTGCAGCGGCCAGCCATGGTGGTCCAGCCCGAACGGAACCAGCGCGTCCCGCTGGCGCCGGGCCCAGTCGGTCACCTGGGCCGGGGTGGCTGCGCCTTCCGCCCAGGCGGGCACCTCGCGGGCCAGGGCCTGCGGCTCCAGCTCCGGCGGGGTGGCGTCCAGCGGCGCGTACTCCGGCCAGCTCACGGCCCAGTCGCGCAGGTCGGCGGGGACGTTGGTGATCTCGCGCATGGTGGATTTCTCCTGGTCTCGCGATGGGTTCAGAGAGCCGATTTGGTGCAGGGGAGGCTGGATCAGCGGGCGGCGACGGCCGCGGCGACGGTCTCGAAGAGGTGGTGGTAGCTCTGGTCCAGGGCGTACGCGCCGTTCATGCCGCCCGAGTTCACGTTGTAGAACGGGGCCTTCCCGACGAGCTCGGCGAGCTTCTTGAGCGGCCGGCGGCGGTCCGCAACGTAGTGCGTGAGGCCGGAGACGACGAGCGCGGCGGCGACCGCGCCGGGCCGCAGCCGCAGGCCGAGGACCTTGGAGCCGACCGCGAGGGCCAGGCCCTGGGTGGCGGTGTAGGTGGCGACGTGCGCCGCGCAGGCCCAGCGCCCCTCGGCGGAGGTGACGTCGCGCGCCTCCTTCACGGTGGTGCCGTCGGCCAGCGCGCGCGTCTCGGTGACGGTCTCGCCGTCGTGGAAGCCCTTGCAGGCGGCCTGGTGCGTGCTCTGCACCCAGTGGTCCGCGACGG
Organism: Kitasatospora sp. NPDC101155; assembly: GCF_044768305.1. NCBI lineage: Bacteria > Bacillati > Actinomycetota > Actinomycetes > Kitasatosporales > Streptomycetaceae > Kitasatospora > Kitasatospora sp. NPDC101155. The sequence continues at coordinate 1,541 of NZ_JBIWPN010000050.1, forward strand.
CGGCCGAGGCGCGCAGTAGAGCGTAGGAGGCGGCGAAGCGGGCGGCGGTGGTGTTCGACATGATGGAGCTCTCTCTGCTCGTGGTTGCGGGTTGGGAGCTCCGGGGCGGCCGGTCAGCTTGCCGGCAGGACGGCCGCCCCGGATGTGCTGGTTCGAGAGTGCCGATGGATCGTCAGGCCCGATTGGCCCGACACCTCAAGCATGCCAACTTTTAGTTGCCATGTCTAGAAGTTGGCCAACATTCAGTTGGCGCATTGGGTGGTCTCTTCGCATCCGGTCCGGCTGGTTGCCCCTGTTGGACCCAACGCCCCCAATCAGCCCACGTCCGCCCCACTCCCACCCCACCGCCCCGGTGGTGTCCAGGCAGATGAGACGCCACCGGGCTGAAAGCCCGGCGTCGTCCGGCGCGTACGGCGAGCGGCCGGGAACGTCCTGTCCGCGCCGGATGATGCCGGGCCGGGCCTGGGTCCAGGGCGCGGCAAGCGGCCCTGGTACCACGGGGATTCACCACCCGTTTTCCCTTGACCACGCAGGTGGTCAAGGGAAAACGCCGCACCCTGAGCTGCCCTGGGCAGGCGGCCGCCGGTCAGCGGCCGCGGCTCGGCCCACGGTGGCCCGGCGGTTCCGGGCCCCGGTAGTGCTGCTGCTGCCGGTACTGCTCCTGCAGGCGCTGCTGTTCCTGGCGGTGCCGTTCCTGGACACGGGTGTGGTGCTCGCGGCGGCGGGTGTCCTCGGCGGCCGCCCGCTGCGGTGACATGGCCTTGCGGGTGCGGGCCTCCTCGGCCAGTTCCTGGGCGCGCTGGCGGTGGCCGGAGGCGGTCGCCGTGTGCCGTTCGACGTTGGCGACGGCGCGCTGGTACTCCGAGATGTCCATCCGGTTGGCGTTGCGGGTGATCCGGGCGCGGTGCTGCTCAGGGGTCTCCTCGCGCCCGATCTGGGACTTGCCGCGCAGCTTCCAGCCTTCCCGTTCGGCTTCCCGGGCGGCGTTCTCCAGCGTGGTGCGCTGCTTGTCGAGCTGGTCGATCAGCGCGCGGCGTTGGGTGAGCCGGTCGTCGATGGCGTTGGCGACCTCGCGCAGGCCCGGTGCGCGGAGGGTGAGTTTGGTGAACCGCTTGCTGGCCTTCTCCTCGACCAGTTCCTTGATCCGGTACTCGCGCCGCTGCTCGTTCCACAGCTCGGTGGCCTGGTCGCCGAGTTGCTTGGCCTGCTGCTGGTGGAGCTCGGCGAGCTGCAGCTGGTCCTGGGACTGGCGCAGGTAGCCGGTCAGTTCGGCGACCAGTGCGGCCGCTGGTGCCTGGTCGGTGCCGAGCACCGGGGCGAGCCGGTCGACGGTGCGCTGGGCCTGGGCCGCGAGCTGCTCGGCCTCGCTCGCCTTGGCCAGGGCTCCGTCGTGGGCGCGCTTGAGCCCGATGACGTGGCCGTGGGGGCGCTCGCGCCAGGAGGGGATCTTGGCGTCGGCGGCCAGGCGGGCCGCGCGTTCCTCGGCGACCCGCTGTGCGGCCTCGGCTTCGGCGCGGGCCTTCTCGGCGATGGCGGCCAGGAACGCCGGGTCGATCGTGGGCGCAGTCGGCTGCAGGCGGGCTTCGGTGCGCTCGGCGCCCGGGGCCAGGGCGCCGGCCTCGAGCTGGTCGGCCTGCCGCGTCCGGTCCTGGGCGGCGTGGTCCTGGGCGTGTTGGTGGCGGGTGAGGCGGCGCTCGGCGGCGCGGGCCAGCTGCCCGGCGCGGCCGGAGCGGTGCGGGGTGTCCGGGTCGTCGGGCTCGGCCGTGGCGGCGCGGGCGCGGGCGGTGCCGTGGTGGGTGCCGGTGGTCGCGGTGACCCGCCGGGCGCCGGCCTCGCGGCGCCGCTCGACGGCAGCGTCCTCGGGACGGATGAAACCGGCGGTCTGCTCGGCGCGCTGACGCTCGACCAGGTCGTCGACCGGCGGCAGCGGCCTGCCCAGACCGTCACCGTCGACCGGGGCCTGGCGGTGGCGCCACGGGGCGAGGACGGCGGCCGCGTCCGGGCGGGCGAAGGCCTGCGCCTGGCGGTCGGCCTGCCGGTCGCGGACGGGCTCGGCCTGGTCGTGCTCGACCTCGGCGCTCGTCGCGACCAGCGGTTCGACGAGCGCGACCGCCGCACCGGACGGGCGCCGGCCGAGGCCTCCGGCGGGGCCGTCCGGCTCGGGGCCGCGCGGGTCTCGGCGGCCTGCGCCGAGGCCTGCGGCAGGGTCATCAGGCCCGTTGGGGCTGTTGGGTCCAACAGGCCTTGCCGGGGCGATGTGGCTGGAGATCAGGCCTTCGGCGCGGTCGGCGTCCAGGCTGCGGCCGTACGCGGCGACCGCGCGCAGCAGCAGCTGGCCAGGACTCGCGGGATCGCCGAGGCGGGCGCGGGTGGCCTCGTCCTCGACGGTGTGCAGGGGCAGCCACAGGTCCGAGCGTTCCTTGGCGCGGGTGATCGCCGGGTACAGGGTGAAGGCGTCGGCACCGGTCCCGTTGACCAGGGCGCGGGTGGCGGTCAGGCCCTGGGCGGCGGTGACGGTCATCGCGTAGGCGTGGGTGAGCGCGCCGTCGGCGACCTGCTCGGCGGTCAGCCAGGCCTGCTCGGTGACGAGCTGGTCGGGGCCGGCGGTGCGCCGCCACTCGACCAGCACACCGCTCCGCTCGACGGCCAGGACGACGCCGCGGTAGCCGTTGAGGACGTCCGGCTGCGCGCCGTTCGTGCGGCGGGAGCGGCGGTCGTTGACCTTCGTGCGGACCAGGTCGCCGACGGCGAAGTCGAGCACCCGCCCGTCGACGGTGGCGAAGGCGGTGTCGTCGCCGAGCTCGCCGGCCTGGCGGCGGATCACCCGCGCCCCGGTGTTCAGGGCGTCGACGTCCGCGTTGCGTCCGGCGAGCAGCAGCAGGTGCTTGAGGTTGTCGTGCGGATCCGCCCACCGGTGCCGCTCAGCTTCCCAGGCGGTGAGCATCTCGGCGGTGGTCTGCTCGCCGGTCTCGGTGGCGTGGACGTGCCCGGCGTCGGCGAGCTGGGCCAGCGCGGTGGAGCGGCCGCCGGTGCGCCAGACGGCCAGGGCGTCGCGCTCGACCTGGGTCTGCTGGCGGCGGTTCTCGGTGAGCGCCAGGCCCTGGACGACGCTGTGGATCGCGGCGAAGCCGCCGCCGATGCCGATCGGCTGCAGCTGCTGCTCGTCGCCGACCAGCACGACCTTGGTGCCGGTGGTGGCGGCGTGTGCGAGCAGGCGGGCGAGCGTGCGGTCGTCCGCCATGGCGGCTTCGTCGACGACCAGGACGTCGATGCCGGCGAGGCCTTCGCCGCCGGCGATCCGCAGCAGCCAGGACGCCACGGTGGTGGAGGCGATGCCGGATTCGGCCTGGAGGTTCTGCGCCGCGACAGCCATCATCGCCGCGCCCGCGACCGTCAGTCCGGCCTGCTCCCAGGTGTGCCGGGCGGTGGCGAGCATGGTGGTCTTGCCCGCACCCGCGAGGCCCTGGACGGTGTCGATGCCGTGTCCGGCGGTCAGCAGCCGCAGCACCACGGCGCGCTGCTCGGCGCCGAGCAGCAGGTTCTCCTCGGCCTCGAACGCGGCCACCTGGCGGCCGGCCGCGGCGGGGGCGACGATGGCCGAGTGGTCGGCAATCCGCTCCCGGGGCTGGGTGGTGATGACCTGCTCGGCGGCCAGCACGTCCAGCGTGGTGTACCGGTCGGCGTTGACGTGGTGGGAGGCGTGCAGGTCCACCAGCGCGACCGCGTACCCGGCCTCGGTGAGGACTTGGTCAGTCAGGTTCTCGAGCTCCAGCCGGCCGAGCAGACCGGGCGGCAGCGCCCGCGCGACCTCGGCCAAAGCCTGGGCGCGGCTGAAGTCCTTGCGCTTGGACGTGAGGCCGGTCTCGGGGTCGAAGACTCGCGCGGCGAGCTGCTCGACGCCCGGCAGATCGAGGCCTTCGCCGGGCGCGGCCGGCCCCGGGAACGCGGCCGCCATGACCTCGGCGAGACGCTGCTCACCGCCCCGGCCTTCCCGGTCGGCGAGGACGTCGGCGGCGTTGGTCCGCCACGCGGCGAGGACATCGACCTCGGGCACGTCGCGCTTCGCCTGGCGCTGCTGGGCGGCCAGGACGCGGCGCTGGGCGGTGGTCAGCTCGGCCCCGCCGGCCTGAAGAATCTGCCGGTTACGGCGGGAGAACGTGCCCTTCAGCTCGGTCGGGATCGCCGCGATCTCCCACTCGCGGTTTGCCTCGCTGAAGGACCACTCGACGCCAAGCTTCTCGGTCAGCGCGGTGCGCAGCAGCGCCTTCTGGAGCTCGTTGGCGGCGTGGGAATGGCGGCGAAGGTCGCGCCCGCCGGAGGCCGGGGAGCGCCATGCGCCGTCCTCGCACTTGACCATGCGGGCGAGCACGACGTGGGCGTGCAGGTGCGGATCGCCGACCGAGTCCTTCACCGGGCGGGCGGACTTGTGCGTCATGATCCAGCCGAGGAAGCCGGAGGCGGACACGCGCTCGGCAATCTGTCCGTCGCCCTGGTGGCCGCTGACGCCGTACGCGCACCACGATTCCAGCGCCGTCACGGTCTGGCGGACGGAGGTGAGAAACTCCTCCTCGATGACCTCGCGCACGGCGGGGTCGGCCAGCCCCCACGCGACGGAGAGCGTCTTCGGCAGGGTGAAGGTGATGTCGTCTCCGGCGACGTCGACGCGCTCGCGGTCGCCCGAGTGGCGCCACGCGGAGGCGAGCGCGTCGGGCCGGTAGACGCTCTCCAGGTCGATGCCGGCGGCGGTCGCCAGCTGCGCGAGCGCGGTCACCGGGGCGCGGTGCTCGCCGCCGTCGCGCAGGTTCATCCGCTCCAGCCGGGCGAGCCGCTCGCGCAGTTCCTTCGTCGGCATCAGCGCCGCCGCCGAGGTCGCGCCGGCCTGTTCGGCGGCCGCCGCGAGTGCGGCCAGCAGCGGGGCTGCGCCGAGTTTCGCGCTGTCCGCGACGCGCCATACCGGGTTGGTCAGCTGCTCGCCGGTGGCCGGGTGCTGGCCCGCCATGAGCAGGCGGGCGGCCCTTGGGTCGACCCGCTCGCCAGCCGCCAGGCCGACCTCGGCCAGGCCCTGACCGACCCACTCCAGCGGCCGGGACTTGCCGTCCAGCCAGTACCCGAATTCGGCCTTCGGCGTGTGGTCGTGGCCGTCCTCACCGGGGCCGGGGGCTTTCTGGTGGTCGCGGTCGCAGCCGTCTCCCTCGAGCAGCCGGTATTCGATCTGGGCAGGGGTGCGGATCGCCGTGACGGCCACGCTGCTGTCCCCTCCCCTGCCCCGCTCGCGAACCCGCTGACATGCCGCCAGGTGAAACCGGCTCATCGACCGGCGGTGACGCCGGTCACTTTCCCCGGCCGCAGGCCGTGTATCGACAGATACCCAGGCACATGTTTGAGATTTCGGCTTGATCGTTTGAGTTGTCAGTATGGGTTGCTGATTGATGTCGTTCAAGTTGCTTGTGGTGTGTGTTGATGTGATGTGATGTCGGTTTGGTTGGTATGTCTGAGTTTGTTGTGATGTTGGCTGTGGGGCTTTGTCGGTGCGGCGGAAGTGGCAGTGGGATTTTCGGCGAGGGTGGCAGCGGGGGAGCCGGGGCAATGGGCGGGAATTCGTTCAGGGGGAATGCGGCGAGTGGGCTTGTGATCTAGCTCCCCGTTTCGTCACAGTGCCCTTGTGACGGAACTTGAGGGGACCACGGGAACCTGCGCCCGGCCGACGTGCGGTAAGCCGCTGCCGCCCAGGGCGAAGACCGGACGGGCGAAGCTCTACTGCGGCCAGGCCTGCCGGCAGGCGATGCTGCGCCAGCGCCAGCGCGAGATCGAAGGCCCGGCGCTGCGCGACCAGGCCGCCGTCCTGCTGAAGGAGATCGACCCGCTCGCCACCGCCGAGCAGCTGCACCTGCTCGCCCTCGACGAGCAGCAGCTCGCCACCTTCCTGCGGCACGCTCGCGCGGTGCGCAGCGGTCTGGTCGGGATGTACGCGGTGCTCGGCGTCGAGCTGCGCCAGCCCGACCTGACGACAACCCGCGAGCAGCTGCGCGAGCCCGCCCGGCCGACGCCCGCCGCCACGTCGTCGCGCAAGGCGGCACCGGCACCGGGCCCGGGGCAGCAGGCGGTGCCCGCCGAGATCCTGGAGGCGTTCGAGAAGCCGGCCGCCGCGCAGCGCGCCGCGGCCTCGGTGTGCAAGGTCGGCGGGCTCACCCCGACCGCCGAGCAGGCCGCCATCATCGACGCGTGCGTCGACGGCGGGGACCTGGTCGTCGAGGCCGGTGCCGGCACCGGCAAGACGTCGACGCTGCGGATGGTCGCCTCCGCGATGCCGACCCGGCGCGGCCTGTACGTGGCGTTCAACAAGGTGACCGCCGACGAGGCGAAGCGGAGCTTCCCGGCGTCGATCGACTGCCGCACCGCGCACTCGCTCGCGTACCGGGCGACCAGCGACGGGCTCAAGGCGCGGCTGAACGGCCCGCGCGTGCCGGCCGACCGGTCCGCCGAGGTGCTGCGCATCCTGGAGCCGCTGCGCGTCCACTCCGAGCTGCTGCTCACCCCCGGCACCCAGGCCCGGCTCGCGATCGAGGCGGTCGGCCAGTTCTGCTACTCCGCCGACCAGGAGGTGGGAGCGCACCACGTGAAGGTGCCCAAGGGCCTGAGCGAGCGCGAGGAGCGGCTGCTGCGCGAGGCGGTGCTCCCGTACGCGCGGGCCGCATGGGAGGACGTCTGCTCGCCGCGCGGCCAGCTGCACTTCGCCCACGACCACTACCTCAAGCAGTGGGCGCTGACGAACCCGAAGCTCAAGGCCGACTACGTCCTGCTGGACGAGGCCCAAGACAGCAACCCGGTCGTCGCGCACCTGGTGCAGTCCCAGCAGCACGCGCAGCGCATCGCCGTCGGAGATTCCTGCCAGGCGATCTACTCCTGGCGCGGCGCCGTCGACGCACTGGCCACCTGGCCGGCCAGGCAGCGCCTGCAGCTCACCACCTCGTGGCGGTTCGGGCCGGCGGTCGCGGCCGAGGCGAACAAGTGGCTGGCGCTCCTCGGCGCCCCGATGCGCCTGACCGGCTCCGGCCCGGCCAGCACGGTCGTCGACGGCGGCCTGGAGCGCCCGAAGGCGCTGCTGTGCCGCACCAACGGCGAGGCGATCCGCCGCGCGATGCTCGCGCTCGCCAACAACCAGCGCCCGGCGCTGGCCGGCGGCGGCGCTGCCATCAAGTCGATGGCCGAAGCCGCGATCACCCTGCAGAAGGGCAAGGGCTGCTCCCACCCGGAGCTGCTGGCCTTCACCAGCTGGGACCAGCTGCGCCAGTACGTGAACACCGAGAAGAGCGCGGGCGAGCTGCGCACCTTCGTCCGGCTGATCGACTCGCACGGCCCGCAGGAGATCCTCAAGGCCGTCGGCCAGCTGGTCGGCGAGCGCGGAGCGGACGTCACGATCTCCACCGCGCACAAGGCCAAGGGCCGCGAGTGGGACACCGTCCAGGTCTGCGACGACTTCGACGAGCCGAAGCCGGACGAGCAGACCGGCCAGGTGCCGCCCCCTCGGCGCGAGGACCAGATGCTCGCCTACGTCACCGTCACCCGGGCGAAGAAGGTGCTCGACCGCTCCGGCCTGGCCTGGATCGACAACTACAGCGGCGGCCGGCAGGGCGCTGTCGCCCGCACCCGCTCGCGCGCCGGTCGCAGCCTGGCCGCGATGAACGAGTGGTCGCCGGACCTGGACCTGGACGGCTGACCGCACCCGTGGCCGCCGCGCCCCCGTCGGACCTGTTGGGTCTAACGGGGGCGCGGGCGTGTCACGACTCTCCTCCGGGTCGGCGGCAGGCCGGAACGGCACGATGTTCGGCATGGTGACCTACCCCCGCTGCGCCGGCGCTTGCGTCCCCGGAGACGGGCTCTCCGTGTCCCGGACGCTCTGCAGCCGCTGCTTCAACGAGCTCTGTGCGCGATGCCGCAAGGCCCCGGTGCAGAACCTCGGAGACTTCTGCGCGCAGTGCCCGTCATGGCGCTCGGACGATGACGAGCGGATGGAGTGCGGGCACTTCGAATTCGGGGATTGCGACGGCGACTGCACGGTCTTCTCGTAGTTCCCCGGCACGGACCGCCGGCCGCGCCCGGCAGCGACGGGCCTGTCGGGGGCGCGGTGCGTCCGCACGGTCCGACCGTTGCCGGCGTAGGGGCCGCGGGCGTGGGCAGGGATGTGTCATGACTTTCACCTGGAAGACCCCGCCGTGGCAGCGGTTCGAGGACTGCACCCACATGGCGGTGACGCTCACGCATGTCGGCGGCGGGGAGATCGCCCTCAACAGCACGAGCGTGCGCGGCGACGACGCCACCGAGGCCCTGGCCGATCTGCTCATGGGGCCCGGCGGGGCGAACGGCGCGGCGGTGATGGCGCCCGGCCTGGTGGCCGTGGTGGTCCGGCGCGGCATCGACGTGATGTGGATGGCCCAGCCGCCCATCCAGCTCACGAAGAACGCCGCCGGCGAGATGGAGATCGGTGTCGCGGACGACGACCCCGACGCCGTGACCGCGTTCTCCGCCAACGACGCGCGCGACCTGCTCGCCCGCCTGCAGGTCGCGTACGGCACCAAGTAGCGGCCGGGCGCAGCCCGCGTCCGTGATCGGCCTCGACGCGCTCGGCGACTGGTCGCCCGGCCTCGAGATGGACGGCTGACCGCCCCCGGTAGCCGACACCGAGCCCCCGTTGGACCCAACTCCGACGGGGGCGCCGCCGTATCACGCCCCCCTTGTCCGGCGTCTGATCCACCCCTTGTCCGGTCGTCGGCGGACCCCCTTGTCCCGCAGGTCAGACCAGGTGTGACGGGCAGGCGTCACCGGCCATCACGTCCAGCCGTCACCAGGTCCGGATCCGGTCCGGCCGGCCCCGGTTCGTGACGGCTGGACGTCACGGCGCCGTACATCTTCCGGAGCCGCCACGCCCTGGTCCTGCACCGGCCGCTGCAGAAGAAGGCGTCACGGCGCAGCTTGGAGCCGAGGAACAGAATGTGGCCGCAGACCGGGCAGAACAGGCGCTGCCAGCCGATCTCCTCGCGCTCGCGGGCGATCGTGGCCAGCGAGCCAACGTCGGCCAGCCGGTCCAGGCGACGCCGGTCTCGGTAGGCCTGGGCGCGGCAGGCCGCATCGCAGTAGCGCCGCTGCGGCGAGCAGCCCGCGGGCAGCGGCGCCAAGCACACGGCGCAGTGCCGGCCTCGGCCTGCCATACCTCCAGCATCACGCCGAGCTGCCGCACCGGCGACCCTCACCGCCCGCCCTCACCCGCCGGTAGCCCGCCACCCGGATCACACCGCCGGCCTACCAGCAGGAGCGTTGGGCCTGTTGGACCCAACAGGGTCAGGGCTCGGTGTGGCGATAAACCTACTGTGGCCGTTACGGCACATCCGGCTTCGAGGGCGACCCCCGCCGCCGAGGTCGCCAGCCGACAGCCGGCTCCGTCACGACACGACCGCGTGACGGAACTCGGTTAGGCCCAACAGGCCCGATGCCCCCGACAGGCCTGTCGGGGGCATCGCCTTTCCCGAGCGACGATCAGCGAAGGCCCTGGGCGGCCTTCTGACGGCCCGTGGGCCCTTCCGACGTCGATTGACCTGCCAGAAGGCCCCACAGGCGCGCACAGGGCCGCTGCTGATCGTTTACGGGTGCTGCGCGGCCGGAGAGTGATCAGCGGTTCCGCCTACGGCCCGCAGGGTCGGGCAGGGGCCCGGCACCCGGCAGATCGGGCAGAGACCGTCTTCGGCCTGGTGGAGCGCGGTCACGTCGGCGACGGCCCCGGCCAGCAGGTCCCGCTCGGCGAGCAGCCCGGCGACCACGTTGGTGAGCACGCTCTCCACGGTCCACTGCCGGTCGTGCTGCTCCAGCGGTCGGCAGGTACCGGCGGTGAGCGCCGCCGAGATCGCGGCGCGCAGCTCGTTCGCCTGGCGGGGCTGGACGGCGGGCTCCAGGAGTTCGGCCAGCAGCTCGTTCGCCGCGACGGTGCACGCGCCGGAACTCGCACCGGGGAAGCGGCGGCGCAGCAGCGCCCACAGGTCACGGCGCACCGCAGCCGGTCCGCGAGCGGGAGCGTCCGGATCTACGGCCCACGGCACCTGGTGGCCGGCACGTTCGGGCGGGCTCCATCCGGGGTCGCGCGGGCCGGGGCGCCGGCCAAGACCGGGGTGCGCGGTCTCGAGGTCCTCCAGGCGGTGGATGACGGCCACCAGGTCGTCGCCAAGCCCGAGGCGGCGCCAGCTCCGGTGGGCGATGTGCGCGACATCGGCCCACCGGTCCTCGGCCCAGGCCCGACCGACATCGGTGCGCAGGGCGACCAGGTCGTCGTGCTCGGCGAGCAGCTGCTCCTGGTTCTCGGTCAGGCCAGCGGCCCAGCGGCGCCGGTCGTCCTGCCCAGCCGGGATCGGGCCGAGCGCCTGGCGGAGCTCAGCGAGACGGGTGCCGGTGATGGTGCGCAGCGCCCGGGCGATCCGGTTAGCGTCGTCGAGGGCGGCCTCTTCGTCGAGTCCGGGGCTGGGTGTTTCGGTGGAATGCATCGGTGGAGCTCCCCCGATCGGGAGGGGCTTCTCGGCGCCGTTCGGTGGCGTCGAGAAGCCGTTCCGGAGTACTCTGATATGAGAGGGCGTCAGACCATGAAAGCGGCAAAGCCGCAGGTCAGGCGTCCTTTGTCATGTCAACGAAGCGCGAGTAGTGGCCCTGGAAGGCCACCGTGATCGTGGCGGTGGCGCCGTTGCGATGCTTGGCCACGATGAGGTCCGCCTCGCCCGCTCGAGGCGACTCCTTCTCGTAAGCGTCCTCGCGGTGAACCAGGATCACGATGTCCGAGTCCTGCTCAATCGCGCCGCTTTCACGAAGATCGGACAGACCGGGCTTCTTCTCGGTGCGCAGCTCGGGCCCGCGGTTGAGCTGCGAGAGTGCGATGACCGGGACGTCGAGCTCCTTGGCGAGCAGCTTGAGGCTGCGGGAGAGCTCGGAGACCTCCTGCTGACGGCTCTCGGGGGCACGGCCGCCCATCTTCATCAGCTGCAGGTAGTCCACGACCACCAGGCCCAGGCCCTGCGCGGACATCGCCTGGCGCCTGGCCTTGGTGCGGATCTCCAGCATGTTCAGGCCGGCGGCGTCGTCGATGTACAGCGGGGCCTCGGTGATGCGGGGCGTGACGCGGGCGATGCGTCCCCAGTCGTCGTCGGTGGTGTTGCCAGTGCGCATGTGGTGCAGGGCAACCCGGCCCTCGGCGGAGAGCAGGCGCAGCTGCAGCTCGCGGCGGGACATCTCCAGGCTGAAGAACGCGGACGGCACGCCGTGCTTGATCGCGGCGGTCCGGGCAATGTCCAGGGCTGCGGTGCTTTTGCCCATGCCCGGGCGCCCGCCGATCACGATGAGCTGGCCGCCCTGGAACCCGTCGGTCAGCGCGTCCAGGTCGGCGTACCCGGTGCTGACGCCGCTGATCTCGCCTGCCTTGCGCTTGCCGGCCGCCTCGATCCAGTCGAGGGCGTCCTGCATGTCGCCGCCGACGACCTTGTACGTGTCAGTGGCGCGCTGCTCGGCGACGGCCAGGATCGCCTTCCCGGCCTCGTTGACGATGTCCTCGGTCTCGCCGGCGTGCGCGTCGACCGCGTGGACGATGCGCACGGCCTCCTCGCGCAGGCGGCGCAGGGTGGCCGCCTTGTGCACGATGTCGGCGTAGTACTCGGCGTTGGCAGCGGTCGGGACGGAGTTGACCAGGGTGTGCAGGTAGCTGGGGCCGCCGACCCGGGTGAGCTCGCCGCGCTTGAGGAGCTCGTCGGTGACGGTGATCGGGTCGGCGGGCTCGCCCTTGGCGAACAGGTCGAGGATCGCCTGGTGGATCAGCTCGTGGGCGGGGCGGTAGTAGTGCTCGCCCTTGAGCTTGACCTCCAGGACGTCGGCGATGGCGTCCTTGGACAGCAGCATGCCGCCGAGGACGGCCTGCTCGGCGGGGATGTCCTGCGGCGGGACAATCTCGATCCCGGCAGGGTCCGAGCCGCGACGGCCGGCCTGCTCGTCAAGCTCCGGCCAGTCGATGGCGCTGTCGTCGGCGGGTGACTGGGGCGGTACGGTCATGGTGATCTCCATGCGAGGTCATGCGGCGGCCGGACCCTGGGCAAGGTCATCCGGCCGCCGCTCTTGTGTGTCGGGCGGGGAAGCGTCGGTCAGGCGAAGGCGGGCACGGCGACCGTGGGACACCGGCCGGTGGTCTCCTTGCCGGTCTCGTCCTCGGTGGTGTGCCAGCCGGGGGAGAACGGGTCGCAGGCCGGGCAGCCGACCGGACCGGTCCGCTGCGTGGGCAGCACGCGCCGCTGAGCCGGGGCACCCATCGACTGCGCTGTGGTCGCGTTGGCGAGGTTCGCCCAGGTCGGCTGCTCGGCGGCCATCCACTCGGCCAGCTCGATCAGCCAGTCCTGCTGGAACCGCTCGCTGGTCACCAGGCCGGCGGCAGACTCGCGGAACTGCTGCTCGGCAACCGGACCCCTGGAGTGCCGACCATTGCCGGACGTCATTCGGGCAGTCATCCAGGCCGTGAACAGCTCCTGGACCACCCGACCCTGCTCGGCTGTCAGCTCGAGACCGAGGGCGGGCACCTCCTCCGGCTGTGCCGGGGCAACCGGAGCGGCCGGAGGGGTGGGCTTGTCCTCGGGCGAAGCCTCCGTCTCTCTCTCTTCCGTTCCGGCCTCGGCCGGGGTCTCAGAGGTACCTGTGACCTGGGGGGCGGGAGAGAGAGATTCCTTTACCTGGTTCTCCTGACTGATTTGGGTGACTACAAGACACCCCGTCTCGGACTTGTAGTCACCCCGCTCGGGACTTGTAGTCACCCCGTGGTCTTCGTCGGGGGTCCCGGGACGGGGTGACTCAGAGACACCCCGCTCGGTGCCGGTCCCCTTCTTCGGCCGCTTCACCCCCTTGTCGACGCGGGCCTTCTTGCTGGGAGCCTCGTCCAGGTCCGGGCGGTTCTCCGGGGTGAGCGGGTCACGGCCGAACTGCTCGCGCTCGGCGTTGATCTTGTCGATGTTGGGGAACCAGGAGTACGGGATCAGCAGGTCCCAGACGATCGGCCTCTTGTCGGGGCGGATCTTGGGGTTCTTCTCCACGATGGACTGGTCGCCTTTGGCGATGAGTCCGCGCTCCTCCATCGACTTCCAGGCCCGGGTCACGGTCCGCTCGCTGAGCGTCGTGCGGGCGGCGATCGTCGGGCCCGACTGGTAGGAGGCGCAGCCGTCACGGCCGGCGGTCTCCGCCATGCAGGTCAGCACGGCGTACTCGTTGACGTTGGCGATCGGTGCGTCGCCTGCCGCCCACTCTGAGGCGAGCCAGCTCATCGGGTCACCGCCGGAGCGGCCGGGTGCTGCTGGACGAAGACAGCGGCCTTGGCCGGCTCGTCGGGGATGTCGGGCGCACCGAGTACGGTGCGCGGGTACACGTGCTGAACCACTGCGGGGGCTCCCGGGTAGGTGAGTGCAGTGGTGGGCGGCCATTGGGCCGGAACACACGTGGTCACTTCGGATGAACAGATGGCCGGGTGCTGTGGTCGCACCGGTCCTAGGTCTGGCATCCTTGGCGATGAGGCGCGGGGGACTGCGCTGTTTACGTGTGCACTCGACCCGGATGGCAGCCACCACCAGGTTTCAGTTACACACCGCTCGAACGGGCTGCTAACCCATCGAGCGGGCCAAGCGGTACGAAGGTCGGCCTGTCTCACCAGGTCGGCCTTCTATCGTTTAAGGGCTCATGTTCCTCATCATCCAGGTGACCCCGACAAATGATCGTCTGCGGCGCCTAGTGCGCCCCCACTGCCAACGACCCTAGTCGTGTCTGGCTGTGGACAACTTTTCGCGCCCTCACCTTCAGGAGGGCTGCGCCGCTGAGGCTCGGTCAGTGACCTTGCGCTGCCGAGACGGCGACCTATGGTTCGGGACCGCGTCCGCCCAGCGGCGCGAGGGCTCTAGGGCCGGCAGGGAACTGAGCACTAGCTCTGCAGGTCGCTGGCCGAGCCAACCGCTCAGTCGGTGTGATGGGCTGACGGTCCGGACGTGTGTGAATCCGCGGTTGAGGTAGTACGCCTGCAGCTTGGGTGCATCGCGCCAGACGTCGAGTCGGAGCCAGCGGCGCCCCTGGAGCGCGGCGTTTCGTCCTGCCCAGTCGAGGATGCGATCCCCGAGGGCTAGCCCGCTTTGGTCTCGGCGGACCATCAGCTTGTAGACGTAGAGGCCGCTCTCAGGACTGTCGGACTCATCCCAAAAGTCCGGGTCGGCTGGGCCGAGGCTGACGGTCGCGTCCACCCCACCCTCGTCATCGACCACCACCCAGGTAAGGCCGTCGTCGATGCTCTTCCGCCACTTCGTCATGGCGGCGCTGCCCTTCTCGGGGTCGGACCACTGGCTGCTGCCGATGCTCCGCAGCCAGCTTTCCGCTTCGCTGCGGAGGCTGATGAGCGTGGGGACATCCTGGGGGCCGGCCGGGCGGATGCGGTGGCTCCGGTGCGGGACACTTCCCGGGGTCACTGTCAGACCTCCATTTCGTAGATCATCACGTTGCGGTCGCCAGGGGCGATGGTCACCATGGCGCGGAACGGCAGGCCGTCGGCGCCGAAGCCGATGCGCACGTGCTGCCCAACCGCGGTGCCCAGCGGGAGCTCCAGCAGCGTGGTCTCCTCGGCTGTCGGCATCCGGGGCGTGATCTCGTCGCGCGTTCGGACCTGGGGGTGCCCTATCGCGGCGAGGATGCCGCCCGGCATGGTCACATCCCGTTCCTCCATCAGCGGTGTGCCGAGGGCGAAGCTGGCGCGGAACCAGGAGTCGGCGATCTGGGTTGGCACGCCGTCGACCAGGCGCAGGCGGCGGCGCACGATCACGAGCTCGTCGGCGTCCAACTCGAGCCAGCGAGCGACATCGCGCGAAGGGGCTTGGCCCGGGGCCTGGGTCACGCCGATCAGTCGCTGTTCAGGAGTGCGCCCCTGCGCGACGACGGAGGCCTGCCAGTCGTCCAGGCCTGCGGCGACATCGTCGCGACGCGCCCCTCGCTCGAACTGCGTCAGGTCCCATTGGAGCGGATCGACGCTTCGGACGAAGACGCCGGCTCCCTGCCGTCCGACAACGACGCCCTCAGCCTTGAGGAGCGCCACTACGCGGGCGATGGCCTGTGCGCTGATCTCGTACTGGTCCACCAGCTGGCGCGTCGAGGGCAGTTTGCCGTCCGTGCCGAACTCGCCCGCGTCGATACGTGAGCGCAGCGCGGCTGCGATCTCCGGGATGCGCGGCGTGGTGTCGGGGCGGCTTCGTGAAGTCGTCATGGGAGCAGGTTAGCGCAACCTCTCATGAGAAGTTAGATCGCCAGGCGGGTGGGTTTGATCCAATCGGGCGACCGTCAGAAAACCTCTCATGAGAAGTGGTTGACGCATCGTCATGGCCGGGCCTAACGTCTAACCCGTCGCCACTTCTCATGAGAGGTGGAGGCAAAAGCCCAGGACTCTGTTCCCAGGGCACCGCCATGCCAAAAACGGCACGGCCCCGGGCTTTTCGCCGACGTCTTGCACACGCCGGCACCCGGGGCCGCTCACGGACCACCAACCCTTCAGGAGCTGATCCGCGTGTCCATCCTGCCCTCTTCCGCCCCGAAGCACCGCACCCCCGGCGCCGGCCGCAGCTTCGGCGCGATCATCGCCGCCGAGACGCTCGCCGACGCCCAGGCCTGGATCGACCAGGTCGGTGGTGGCGCCCGCTCCCGCCGCCTGGCCCTGCTCGCCGACATGCTGCTCGCCGCGAACCCCGAGCCGGCCGAGTCCGAGAACACCGACCGGGGCTACGTGCGGATCTCCGCGCCGAGCTTGGAGAAGAACCCCGAGCTGATCGAGTGCGAGGACGTCGACCCGGACGAGGCGGCCGACCTGGCGGTCGAGACCGTGATCCAGCGGCTGAACGACGAGAAGAAGCGCGCCGAGCGCGAGGCCGAGCTGGACGCGTGGACGCCGAAGGTGGCCGCGGCCGTCGCCGCCGCCTCGCCGTGGCGCAACGGCCCCCGCTGGGTCACCCGCTCCGGCCTCACCGGCAAGTCCGCCTCGGCCGAGACGGCGGTGCGGTCGTGAAGACGATCCTGGCCTCCCGCCCGGGCCCGCTCGCGGCCCGCCGCCTCCACTTGCTCCTCGGCCTGGCCGGGATGCTCTGGATGCTCGGCATCACCCTCCCGCTTCCGGCCCGCCTGGTCCTGGTCCCCGCTGTCGCCGCCCTGCTCTACCTGCAGGCCGCCGCCGAGGCGGACACCGCGACCGTCACCGCCGTCCGCACCCCGCGCACCACCGGCCCGACCGGGGGTGCCCGGTGAGCGTCGCCGACCTGACCACCACCATCGGCGTCCTGGCCTGCGTCCGCCCGCTCGCGGCGGTCCTGGAGGCCGGCGCCGAGACCACCACCGAACTGCGCATCACCGCCATCGCCACCGGCATCTACATCGAGGTCCTGCCGAACGTCGGCGACGAGGCTGACCGGCTGCTGCAGGTCGACCGGATCGCCGCCGAGCTCGGCATCACGCCCCAGCTGGTCGAGATCGGCGGCCGGCACTACTGGCAGGCCGAGACCGACCCGGAGACGGACACCGCGATCCAGGTGTTCGCGCTGCTGGCCCGCGTCCCGGACGGGGGCCCGAGGTGACCCGCCGCCAGCGGGCGCTGCTGATCGCCGAGGAGGCGATGGTGCGCCTGCACGGCGAGCCGATGTTCTGGTGCGACGGCGACCTCGCCGACCGGCGGGACCTGATCCGCCGGGTCGACGACGAGCTCGCCCTGATCGAGACCACCACCCGCACCGGCGCGGCCCCGGCCGCGCCCGCCCCGGAGAGGAGGGCCGCCTGATGACGACGATGATGCCGCCCCCGCAGATCAACGGATTCACCCGGACCGACGCCCGCGCGGTGTCGAAGGCCGCCGCCGCCGAGGCGAAGGCCCGCGCCGACGCGATGGCCGCCGACGCCGTCGCGAAGGCTGGCCAGGCCTCACACCAGGCGGTGATCAACGGCCTGGAGGCGGAGGAGGCCCGGCAGAAGCTGCGGCTCGCCCAGGCCAAGGCCGACGCGCAGATCGGCCAGATCCAGGACGGGGTGAAGGAGAAGAAGACGAAGGCGCGCCGGGAGGCGTGGGCGCGGCGCCGCCAGGCGCTGGCCGGGCAGGCCCCCCTGATCGTCGCCTCGGTCCTGGTCGCCGCGCTCGTCGTCATCTCCGTCTACTTCGCGTGGGACGGCCAGGCGGCCGGCTTCCGGGCGAAGATGGGCTCGGCGGCGAACCTGGTGCCGATGGTTACTGAGGGCGTCACCTGGACCATGGCCGCGCTCGCGTTCTTCGCCCACGTCAAGGGGCGGGCCACCGGCAAGTACCGGCTGGTGACCGCGATCGCCGCCATCGTCGCGGCGGCGCTGAACTACCGGCACCACCGGGCCGAGGGCACCGGCGAGGTCTACGCGATCGCCTCACTGTCCGGCGTCTTCGTCTGGGAGCTGTTCCTCGGCCTGCTGATGAAGGCGAAGGAAGGCCGGCCGATGGCGGAGGTCCGCGCGGACCTCGCCCGCACCATCGCCCACCCGGTGATGGCGTTCGTCGCCTGGCGGATCCGGGCCATCGCGCACGGCGCGATGTCGCCCGACGCCGCGTGGGCCGAGGCCTGGGACCAGTACCACGCTCCGACGCTCGGGGTGACGGCCCGCCGGGAGCGCCGGCGCCGCCGCAACCGGGCCCGGCTGCAGGACGCGATGCTCGCCGACACCGGTCTGGTCGAGATCGCCGACGACGCCGACGAAAGCGTCACCGAGTCGGACGTGACGGAACTGGGCGTCTACGCCGACGAGGAGTCCGAGCCGACCCGACGCTCGGCGCTGTGGCTGCCGGGTCTGGACGGCTGGGTGGAGCCGACGGCGAAGCCGACGATCACCCCCGACGTACACGCACCGAAACCGCAGGTCAGCAAGCCGATCCCCCCTGTCGAAAAGACCCCCGAGACGGGGTCTGAGAAGCCTCCTGCCCGTCGGCAGTCGGCCATCGCTCGCGCGGCGGCTCGGCACACCGCGAAGAAGGCGCAGAAGGACGCCGACGCCCTCGCCGCCAAGCGGGACAAGGCGCGCGCCGACATCGCCGCTCTCCTCAACCGCGGCGAGAAGCCGTCCCCGGCCGCCCTCGGCAAGGCCTACGGGCTGAGCCCTGACTGGGGCAGCAAGCAGATCAAGGCCGTCGAGTCGGACCCGACGGCGTACGGGGTGACCCGGTGAGCCGCTCGAAGTTCTGGGACCCGACGGGCGAGCAGTTCGGCATGCCGACCTGGCCGCGCAAGATGGCGCCGGACGGCTACGCGACCCGCCGTCAGCTGAGGGCGATGGGCCTGCGGCCGGGCGGCCAGCCGGTGGCCGGCCAGCTCCTGTGGCGCTCGCGCAAGGCCCGCCGCTCCGGCGGCACCGGCGCCGCCTGGCTCTACCTGGTCGAGCTGGCGCTGCCGGTACGGCCGATGACCCCGGGCAAGCAGGCCGGGCTGGACGCGGCGATGCGCAAGCGCCGCACCTGCCCGCAGTGCGACCAGGTCCGCGACTACTGCATCCCCAAGAGCCTCGGCATCTGCGTCGAGTGCCAATTCGCCGACGAGGACGAGTACGCCTTCGCGGCCTGATCGACCAGCACCGCCACGTACGTCCCCCGCCGACGGCGGGGCCGACCGCCTGCCAGCTAACCCGGCCCCGCCCACTCCCCAAGGAGCACACCAAGCATGACCGAGATCCTGGACCGCGTCGTCCTGCCCTCCACCGACCCCGACCTCATCCGCCACGCGACCGAGCTCGTCGTCTCCACCCAGTTCGGCTCCCCGAGCATGGTCCAGCGCAAGCTGCGCCTGGGCTGGGCGCAGGTCCAGGACCTGTTCGCCCGGCTGGAGGCCGCCGGCGTCGTCGGCCCCGCCGACGGTGGCCGGGCCCGCGAGGTCCTCTTCCGCACCGATCAGATCGCCGACGCCCTGGCCGTCGTTGAGACCGCCGGCGCCGACGCCGATGTGCTGACCTTCCGTCCGCGCGTCGACATGATCAAGCCCGCGCTCGTCCCGGCCGACGACGACCAGGACGACGACGACCTCGAGGACACCGCCGACGAGGAGGAGGACGAGGACGGCGAGGTCCTGGAGGGCGAGGTCTACCTCGCCGACGAGCTGGTGCTGGAGGACGACCCCGAGGGCGACGCCCCGTGGATCAACCCCATGCTCCTCACCAAGGAGGGCCGCCGCGCCCGGGCCCGCTACCTGCAGCGCCGCGGCCGCCGCAAGCTGCGCCGCTGGGTCAAGCGCCAGACCACGGTGCGCGGCATCGCGCCCTCGGCGTGGCGCGGCACTCGGCGCATCCAGGGCTGGGTCGTCGGCACCGAGGGCGCCACCGCCCGCGCTGTCGAGCAGCAGGCCAAGATGCTCGCCGGCGCCGCGTCGAAGGCGACCCGGCAGGCGAAGTTCGCGCTGCGCGACCGGGACGCGAAGCGCAAGGCGGCGGATAAGGCCGGCCAGGACGCGCGGCTCGCCCTCGTGCAGGCCACCGCGATGAAGACGGCCGCGCACAAGAAGATCGGTGTGCGGGCGACGCTGGCCCTCAGCCCGTTCGCCGTCGCTGATCTGGCCGCCTACGGGTACGAGGGAGGGCTCGGCCTGGCCGCCGCGTTGCTGGTCAATGTGGGCGTGCTGGCCTACGGCGGCCGCACCCCGAACCTGGACGCCGAGGGCCTGGAGGCACTGGAGCGCGAGGAGCTCGGCATGCCCGACCGCTTCGAGCTCGGCATGACGGTGCGCCACTTCGAGCAGATGCTTCACCAGGCGCTGACCGAGGACCTCGGCATCGCCATCCAGAGCCTGCGGATCAAGCCGCAGGCCTGGGGCTTCGAGGTCGACGTCACCTTCCACCGCCAGACCCCGGCCAAGCTGTCCGAGGGCCTGGACAAGTTGGAGGCGTGCCTTCCTGGGGTGCGCACCAACTCGATCCTGCTGCAGCAGTCGGCGCGGGCACGCAACGAGGCGGTGCTGCGGATCCCCGGCGAGAACCCGTGGCAGGCCGTGCCGGAGCTGCCGTACCGGGCGCCCGGGTCGGTGACCACCGCCAACCTGCACACCGCGCAGATCGGCGCCGACATGTCCGGCCGGCCGCTGGCCCTGCCGGGCAAGCGGACCTCGGTCGGCGTGATCGGCAAGCCACGCTCGGGGAAGTCGACGCTGATTCGCGCCGCCGTCGACGCGCTGACCGCGTGCGAGGACCGGATTGTCGTCGGTATCGACCTGGGTTCCTACGGCGCCGGTTTCGGGCCGTACGTCAAGGACCTGCACGCGCTGGGCCGCACCGTGGGTGAGGCGCGCCGGATTCTTGAATGGGCGCTGGCGATCGGCGAGAACCGTCCGAAGCTGTTCAACAAGCTCGGAATGGGCCTGAACTGGGAGTCCTCCAAGAAGCGCCCGGGAATCACCGTCATCATCGACGAATTCCCGGCGCTGGTGACCAAGGCCAAGCTGGAGGCGCAGGTCGCCCAGGTGGCGCGCAAGGGACAGGACGCCGAGGACCTGGAGCCGTTCCTGCGGCTGGACGAACTCGCGCAGCAGATCCACCTCACCTCCGCGAAGTCGGACGTGGTCCTGGTGGTCGGCTCGCAGGGGGTCACCAAGGACCGCGTCGGGCCGAACACCTGGCTGAGCGAGCTGCCGGCGCAGCTGATGTGCGCCTGCGACGTGGACGACATCAAGCTGATCGCGGGCGGCGGGGCGATGGCGCAGGGCTGGCGGCCGGACCGGCTGCTGCCCGCGATGGGCGACGCGGTCAACGACGCGAGCGTCACCTACGTGATGGCCGGCGGCGCCTACACCGAGCCGATCCCCTACCGGGCCAGCATCCTCAGCGATGAGGAGGCGGCCCGGCGCGCGGACGAGCGGCTGAAGGCCGGCCTCCCGCAGCTGGACGCCGAGTCGGCCGCGTTCGTCGACGACGACCTCGCCGACCTCGCCGGGCACCTCGCCGACGAGTACGACCAGGACGAGGACGCGGTGCCCGCGTTGATCGCCCTCGCCCGCGAGGCCTTCGAGATGGCGGGCGACCCGACCGGGCTGCGCGCCGAGGAGCTGGCCGAGTACCTGGGCAAGCTCGACCCGGACTGGGAGCTGGAGGCGTTCGCGGACGCCGACGCCCGGGTGGCCGCGCTGCGCGCCGCGATCAAGGCCGTGCTCGACCCTGCCGGTGCGGAGTGGAAGACCGACTCCTTCCGGCCCGCGCCGGGCGCCAAGACGGTCAAGGGCTACAAGCTCGGCGACCTCAAGAAGATCACCGGCGAGGCCTGAGCGGCCCGAATCCGGCCCGGAACAGGGGAGGAACACGCAGGTCAGCGGGGTGCGGACCGCCCGGAACAGGGCGGAACGCCCCCGCTGGACCCGGAACGTGTTCCGCCTCCCAGGGTGCTGTTCCTCCCTGTTCCGCCGCTCTGACCTGCGCTTTTGCGGCTGTTCCCGCCCTGTTCCCGCCCGAAAGATCACGAAAGGTCCGATTGTGAACCGTGAGTGGCCCCACGCCCCCGACCCGCTCAACGCGCTGCACCGGGTGATCACCGAGCGCCGGTTCCGCTACCTGGAGCAGGACCCGGAGTGCGTCCCCTGGGCCTGGTCCGGCCCGCTCGACGGATGGGTCGTGCAGGTGCTCTCCTGCCCGGTCTGCCTGGCCGAGGAGGGCCTCGACCTCTCCCTGATCGAGTCCTCCGACCCTGAGGTGGTCGTCCGCTGCCCCGACCTCCACGAGTGGTCCGAGCCGCGGTTGATCCGCGACCACTTCATCGGCTACAGCCGCTTCCGGTTCCTGCCCCTGCCCGATCCCGACTGGGCCTGGCTTCTGGAGGCCGGCTACGGCGAGGAACCGCCGCCGCCGGTCGACTACTGGGCCGAGGGCCGCGAAGCCGCCGTGGTCCTGAGCAAGTACTTCGCCAAGCGGGCCAAGCGGAAGATCAAGGCCAAGACCACCGGCCGCCTCAAGAAGGCCGTCCGGCAGGGACGCCAAAAGGCTGGCCAGGCCGTCACCGGCGCCGCCCGCGCCGCCGGGCAGAAGGTGCGCGACCGGATCGTCGGAGACGACGTCCTCGAGGACGAGCTCCTGGACGACCGGCTCGACGAGCCCAGCGACGACCAGGAGCACATCGAGGTCCCGTCCTACGCCAAGTACCGCAAGGCGCTCGGCATCCCGGCCGCCAAGCGCGGCCCGCGATGCCTGGTCTGCTCGGACACCGGCCGGATCACCGCCCCGGGCGTCGACATCCCGTGCACGGAGTGCGGCACCCCCCGGCCGAGGAAGCCCCGCGCCGGCCACGGCGACGCCGGCGCCCGCCCGCCCGGCCTCGGGGCCGTCCGGCCCCGCACCGGCTACCGCCCCGGCGCCCGCATCACCGCCGACACCGACACCACCAACCAGGAGTGAGCGTGCACCAGCTGGCCGCCGCCGACACCCAGCTCCACCTGTCCGTGCCGCTCGTCCTGGGCGGCTCCGTCTTCGTCATGGTCTGGAAGGGCGGCCTGCGCTGGTGGCAGGCCGTCATCTGCGTCGCCGCCGGCCTGGCCATGGCCGACTCCTCCATGGGCGGGCCCGGTCGCCACCTGATGTCCGCCGTCTTCGGCTGGGTCAACGGCCTGCCCTTCTGACGTGCCCTTACTCCCCAGGAAGGACCCCCGCCATGATCCGCGCGAACCGCGCCGTCCACTGCCCCGAGCGCCGCCGCTACGTCGACACCGCCCGCGCCACCAGCGCCGACGGCCTGATCGACAACATCGCCGTCGAACGCGCCCTCAACGGGGAGCCGGTCGACGGCCTGACCGAGGCGGAGCAGCGGCTCGCCGCCCGCCTCCTGCACGCCGACAACACCGCGGTCGCGGTCATCGCCCGCCGGATCGGCGCCGGCGAGACCCGGGTGAAGACCTGGCTGGGCCTCAGGAAGTCCGCCGGCACCCGATGCGCGTCCGACCGCGCCCGCACCCCCTGACCGCGAAGGGAGCCGCCGCTTGGGCGTGCGCTACCTGATATCCGAGCCCGACGAACCCACCTGGTGGCAGAGACACAAGCCCACCGTCTACGCGGTCGTCGGCCTCGCCGCCGGCGCCTGGCTGGCCTCCGCCGCAGGCCACGGCGACGGAACCCCGGCCGGTACCGGCTCCTCGCCCACGCCGACCGTCACCGCCTCGGCGTCCGGCCGCTGACCAGCCAGAACACAAAAGGCCAAGTGAATGTTGGCCAACGCTTGACATGCCAACATTGAGTTGGCA
Source organism: Kitasatospora sp. NPDC101155 (assembly GCF_044768305.1). Taxonomy (NCBI): domain Bacteria; kingdom Bacillati; phylum Actinomycetota; class Actinomycetes; order Kitasatosporales; family Streptomycetaceae; genus Kitasatospora; species Kitasatospora sp. NPDC101155. The sequence goes on from NZ_JBIWPN010000050.1 coordinate 24,823, forward strand.
TTCTGGATGTGTCGGGCCCGCCGGGGACCGACACCCCACTGAGAGAGGAACCCTCGTGGACACCACCGTGCAGAGCCCCGCCGCCCAGATCGACCTCAGCCGCGTCCAGACCACCAAGGCTGGCTGGGCCAACCGGGCCGCCGCCCACTACGCGGCCGCCGTCCAGCAGCACGCCTCGGGCGAGGTGCCCCCCGTCTACACCGAGAACGAGATCCGCCTCGCCGAGCTCTGCCTCTCGATGGTCCCGCACGCCCAGAGCTGACTACGCCCCGGGACGGCCGCCCAGCCGGCAAGCATCGTCGGCCGTCCCGGGCCACCGACCCGCTCCAAGAGGAGCAGGGAGGAGAACCCATCGTCCCTGATCCGAACAGGAGCCCGCACATGGCCACCGACGACACCGACAAGGCCGCCAAGGAAGCGGCCCGCGCCGCCGCCAAGAAGCGCCTGGCCGACGCCCTCGCCCAGCGCGAGACGGACCACGCCGGCATCGAGACCGCCTTCTGGACCAAGGTCCGCGACGAGATCGACTCCGGCGCCCTGCGCCAGGTCGACGCGGTCGACGCGCTCGGCTTCACCCGCGAGTACATCCGCAAGCAGATCAAGAACCTCACCGAATAGAGAGGACAGCAGGTGGACCTCACCCCGTACGAAGGCGAGTCCTGGCTCCACAAGCCCGGCAAGGACATGACCGAAGACGAGCTGATCCGGGCCGCAGTAGCCCACGACGAGGCCGGTGAACACCGGCACGCCGAGATCTACATGAACATCCGGATCCGCCGCTTCATCGACCCGACCTGGGACCCGGACGGCATCTACAGCACCGAGGAACCGCCCGCCTGCTGACAGCCCGCCGTGCCGCACCGACACCCCGCAGCCAGCGGGGGCCCGGTGCGGCGCGGGGGACCGGACAGCCCGGCCCCGCCTGCCACCAGGGGGTTCCGTGAGCACCACCACTCCGCCGGCCCCGGCGGCCGCCAAGAAGACGGCGGCCAAGAAGGCCACCGCGAAGAAGGCCCCGGCGAAGAAGACCACCGCCCCGGCCAAGCACCCCGCCAAGAAGGCCGCCGCATCCACGCGGCCCGCGAAGAAGACGGCGCAGCGCACCGGCGCCAAGCCCGCCGCCAAGAAGTCCCCCGCGAAGAAGAAGTCGAAGAAGGCCCCGGCCAAGAACATCGGCGCCTGGGCGATCCACGCGGCCCGCTTCGCCTGGGAACACCCGTTCCTCGCCCTCGTCGGCACCACCGCCGTTGCGGGGACCGTGCTCTACCGGGGCGTCCTGCGCCCCACCGGCAAGGTGCTCGCCTTCACCGGCCGGGCCGGCCTCGCCGTCGGCTCCTGGGCCTGGGACACCGGCCGGGCCTACGCCATCCGACGCCGTCGCTCGGCCCGCCCGCTCACCACTGGCACGCACGCCAACTGCCTCCGGTGCAAGGGCACCGGCACCCTGGCGCGCCACGACGCCCACGGGCGCTTCATCGGCTCCATCAGCTGCACGGGCTGACGTACCGCCGTGCCGCACCGGACCCCCGCAGCCAACGGGGACTTCGGTGCGGTGCGGGGGACCGGACAGACCGGATCACCCGCCCACCAGATCGGAGACGCCGCATGGCCGACCACTACGTCCCGGTGCCGATGCCCGGCCACCAGGTCCAGCCGGCCGCCTACTACCCCGCACCCAGCCCATACGGCACCCAGCTGCAGGGCGTCGTCCAGCAGCCCGGACAGATGCCGTACTACGCGGCCCCGCCGCAGGTCATCGTCATGCAGCAGCCGCAGCAGACCAGCGAGCTCGGCCCGATCACCCTGCGCCTGGTCCTCGCGGCCGGCGCCGGGGCCGGGGCGGTCGCCGCCCTGGTCCTGCTCGGCCCGATGCTCATCAGCCTGCTGCAGACCCTGGCCATCACCGGCCTGGTCATCGCCGTCCTCGCCGTCGTGGTCCTGCGCAGCTTCAACGAGTACAGGACCGGCCGCGAAGCCGGGCAGGTGGCCAAGGCCCAGGCCGGCGCCGTCCTCGCCCAGCGCAGGGCCCGCCGCAGCCGTCGAGCCTGACGGACCGCCGTGCCGCACCGCCCCCGGGACGCCCGGGGACCGGTGCGGTGCGGGGGCCCGGACAGACCAGATGCTCCCGACACCCTCCACCTCCCTATCGACGTCGTCCGCGTCGGCTGCTGACCAACCGGCGGCCTGCGCCCCGCCCAGGTCCCGGACCGTGCGGTCAGACCCAGCCACCCCTAACACCCCCAACAGGTCCAACAGGACCAGAGTCGGAGTTCGCCATGCCTCACCACGTCTGGACCGCAGCCACCGTCGGCAGCGCCAGCCACGCCCTCCGCGCCCTCGACCTCACCCTGCACACCCACGCCAGCGACGCCCACCCGCAGGGCTGGTACCTCGACTCAAAGCTCAACAACCTCTCCCTGCAGCTGCTCATCGAGCTCACCGCGCCCGCCGGCTCGTTCGGCCAGGGCGACGACGTCCACCACCACTGGGCCCTCACCACCCTCGGCGAGGCCCGCGGCATCAGCGAGGCCGCGCGCGGCATCGTCAAGGGCTACCGCGGCATGGCGGTGGCCGCTGGCGCGAAGCAGGCCGACCTGACCCCGCTGGAGACCCGCATCGTCCTGGCGCTGCCGGAGCCGGTCGCGCCGGTGGTCACCGCCCGGCAGCTGCCCGCCGCGCAGCCCCGCCCCCGTCGCGCCCTGCTCGGCCGCCGAGCCTGACGGACCGCCGCGCCGCACCGGTCCCCGGAGTTCCTGGAGGTCGGTGCGGTGCGGGGGCCCGGACAGTCCGGACCCGCTCCCCTCGAGAGCGAGGACCTCGTGACCAAGCACTCCGTCCGTACGTACCGCGCCGCCGCCGCGTACCTGCTCGACTCCCTCGCCGACGGCGTGTCCATCGCCGCCGCCCTGGCCGCCGGCCTCCTGACCGTCACGCACTACGTCCCGATCGACGGCCAGCACGCCGCCGCCGACCTGACCTTCTCCGCCCTGTCGGTGCTGGTGATGGCCCTGGCCGGCTGCGGCTACGTCCTGCGCGACGTCCTTCGGACGCTGGCCGACCTGGCCGCCCCCACCCACGACCCCGACCCCTACGAGGAGATCCCCACCGCCTTCTTCGCCGAGGAGACCGAGCCCGGCGTCTACACGACCGAACACGAGGGCACCTGGCCCGAGGCCGTCGACTGGGCGATCGAGGCCGCGGTCGCCGTCGGCCAGCTGCGCGTCGACGTCTCCCAGCCCGAAGCCGACCTGGACGACCTGCTCATCAGCCTCCAGGCCTCGCACCTGGTACGCGAGCTCCACGACCTGCTCGCCAAGACCGCCGAGCAGTACACCGCCCGCGGCGAGCAGCACGACCAGGAGGAGGCCGACACGCTGCGCGAGGCCGCCGCCTACGTCGACATGGCGGCCCTGACCCTCGGCGACAAGCCCGAGCAGCCCGTCCTCGTCCGGCCGCAGGTGCCCCCGCCCGCGTACCTCGGCGCTGGCGCCGAGGACGACGAGCTGACGTTCTGACTTCGCCCCGGGGCGGCCGCCACGCTGGCCGGCACACCGGCCGCCCCGGGCCCTCCATCCCGCACGAAGCGACAGGAAGGCCACCATCATGACCGACACCGCCACCGACCAGAAGAGCATCCCGGCCTGGTACGAGGCCGCCGAGGAGGAATACCGCCGGTTCGGCGCCGCCAGCCCCGCCGACCGCGCCCGGATCCGGCGCCAGGCCGACGAGATCAACCAGGTGCTCGCCGACCTCGGCATCACGCCCCTCACCCCCGCCCGCGCCGGCGAGCACACCGTGCTGGACGCCGAGCTCCTGGAGGCCGACGCCGACCGGCGACTGTGGGCGGTCGACGCCACCCACGACGGCCACCAGGTCGTGCTGCAGGTCCAGCACTGGGAGTACCAGGACAGCCCGTTCCTGCGCGGCCCCGCCCTCACCAGCAGGGCCCTCGTGGTCCACGCCCACCGCTACGGGCTCCCCGACCCCACCCCCGCGCGCGACCTGCGCGCCGAGGCGCTGCGCATCGCCGACAGCCTCGCCGGCCTCGACCCGGCGGCGAACCCGGTCGCCCACCAGCTGCGCGCACTGACCCTGGCGCTGCTGCACACCGCCGGCGCCCCGCGCCCGGCCTGACGACTCCTCGTGCTGCCCGGCCCGGACAGCACGAGGGACCGTCAGTCCCATTGCCCCCAACAGGTCCAACAGGTCTGGAGACGACCATGTCCAACCCCTTGACCAGCCGCCTCGTCCTCGCCGCCGCCGGCGGGTCCCTCGCCACCCTCGGCGCCCTCGTGGCCGCCGTGTACAGGATCGGCTCCCGGGCGGCCGGGCAGCCGCAGGCCCCGATCGACCCGGCGATGCTCGCCACCGCGCTGCGCGGCTGGGCCGCCGACCTCGACCAGCGCCACGGCGCCGCCCTCGAGGAGATCTTCGCCTTGGACGACGACGACCTCACCGCCCTGCGCCGCGTGATCACCACGTACACCCCGGCCATCTAGCCAATAAGAAGTTGGCCAACAACTAGACACGCCAACTAAAAGTTGGCATATTGGAGGTGTGGGCGACAGCCCGCACCGACCCGGAGGGGGAAGCCGTGATGGGCACCACGACCACGTCCAGCGAGATCGCCGTCACCACCACCGCTACCCCCTCCTGGCGCACCGGCCTGGTCGCTGACCCGGTCCGCCACCGCCTGCCCCGGATCGCCGCCGCGGTCGAGTGCCTGGCTGGCCCGCTGCCCGAGGTCCGCATCGTCATCACCAGCCGCACCGCTGGCGCCTGGCTCGCCACCGAGGCCGAGGCCGGCGCCGTTGGCGGCCTTCCGCTGGCGACCCGGATCCGGGCGGCCCTGTCCGCCCAGGCCTCCGCCCGGCGCGCCGGGGCCATGGCGACCTGCGTGCTCGCCGCCGATCACGTCCTGGTCGTCCTCTTCGCCCCCGCCCTGCTCGGCGGCAGCGAGGACACGCTGATCGAGACGCTCGGCCACGAGCTGGTCCACGCCGCCCAGCTGAACCGGCCCGGCCGCCGTCAGGCGCGCCTGGAAGACCTGCGCGCCAACCACCGGCTGATCGATCGCCCCGTCGCCGACAGCTACCGCGCCGAGGCGCAGATCTGCCTGGAGGAGGCCGAGGCCCACGAGCTGGAGCCCGCGATCCTCGCCGCCGTCCGCGCCTGACCCACCCTCACCGACCGCCCGCGCACCGCCGTCCGGCCGGGCCGAGAACACCCGACACCCATCGGACCTGTTGCCCCTAACAGGCCTAACCCCTTCTTGGAGCACACCATGACGTTCACCGCCGGCGACAACGTCCTGATCGTCAGCTGCGCGGACGACCCGCGAGCGGCCGGCCGGACCGGCGTGATCGTGGACGAGGTTCCGCCCGGCCCCCTCACCGAGGGCCGCTGGACCGTCTCCCGGGTCGGCTGGCTCATCGGCCCCGTCCTCTGCCACACCCACGAGCTCACCCACGCGGACCGCTGACCACCCCTGCGCCACCCCGCACCACGAGACTGCCTGGAGGCATCCGTGCTCCGCTCCCTGCGCGACCGCCGACGCTGGCGCGCCGCCCGCACCGCCGCCGACCTCGGCGACCTCACCGCCCAGTGGCTCCAGGGCCACCTCTCCTACCACCCGACCGTCGGCCGCACCGGCCCGGACCAGGAGACCCCCGGCCACCCGGAGCTCCTCGCGGCCCTGCTGCTCGCCAACCGCAGCGGATTCGTCACCCACTTCTCCCAGCCCGGCTACAGCGGCGCCGGCGCCGACGACGCCTGGTGGACCCAGAAGGCGGCGGTCTCCGGTTTCGTCACCGACCCGCAGACGGCCCACCGGCTCCACGTCGCGGCCGAGGAATGGGACCTGCAGCTGCGCGAGTACCGCTTCACCTACATCGGCGCACTGCCCGAGCCGATCACCGTCACCGAGCGCGGCGGCCGACCGCACACCCGGGCTGGCCGGGCACTGCCCGCCTCCGACGTCCGGCTGATCTGGCGCGGCGCCGGCCGCGAGGCGGTCCGCGCGATGGAACGGGCCTGGCAGATCACCCTCGCCGAACGCCACGCCAGCCCGAGCGGCGACCTCTGGCGGGCCCTGGCCGAAGCGTTCGGCGAGCCAGCGTCCTGCGAACGGTGCGGCTGCACCCCCTACGAGCCCTGCCGCCTCGTCGGATGCTGGCTCACCACCCACGGCGCCGAGACGCTCTGCTACGCCTGCGCCTACGGCACCCCCGGCGACACCGCGCCGGACGACTACGGCGACGGCGACCAGGACGACTTCGAGGACGTCGACGACGAGCCTGCGGAGTCGGAGTGCGAACTGTGCGGTGCCCCGTTCTACGGCTCCCGCCGGTACTGCACCCAGGCCTGCGAGGACGCCGACGCCCCCGAGCCCGACTCCACCGACGAGGCCGGCGCCGAGACCGAGGTCGAGCACTTCACGGTGCTGTCCGAGGACCCCTGGACCACCGCACCCCGCACCTGATGACCGGTCACTGACCGGCGCCGGGGCGGCCGCACGCCCGACCAAAGGCCGGCCGCCCCGGCATCCCTCGCCCGCAACCCAGCACGGAGAGGAACCCCACCACCATGGCACCCGCACCCGCCGACCTCATAGACCGCGCCCGACGGCACCTGGAAGCCCACGCCCGCACCTGGGCCTCCGAGCTGGACGAGGACGCCGGCCCCCGCGCCGCCTGGTACATCCACCACGACCTGGCCGCGCTGCTTCCGCTCCTGCAGGAGACCCTCGCCGACCGCGACCGCCTTGCCGCCCGGCTGCAGAGCGCCCGCCGCGACCCGCTCACCGGCCTCGTCACCCGCCAGGCCTGGACCGAACGAGCCGAGCAGCTCGTCGCCGCCGGACCCACCGCGGTGCTCCTGGTCGACCTCGACCACTTCAAGCCGGTCAACGACCGGCACGGCCACGCCGCCGGCGACGCCGTGCTCGCCGCCACCGCCCACCGCCTCGCCGACTGGTGCGGCCCGGCCGGGTGCGCCGGACGCCTCGGCGGAGACGAGTTCGTCGCCGCCGTCCCCGACCACGGCGACCTCGCCGAGCGCGTGACGAAACTGCGTGACGCCCTCGCCCGGCCGGTCGACCACCGGGGCCGTCTCCTGCAGGTCGGCGCCTCCATCGGCGCCGCTCAGCTCGCCGACCTCGCGGTGCCGACCGTCTCCGCCGCCTTGGAGGCCGCCGACCACGCGATGTACCGCAGCAAGCGCCGCGGGCGCCGGGGACGGCGCTGGCCCACCCCGCTGACCCTCGCCCACACCCTGCGCCGGGCCGCCTGATGCCCGCCGCACCCGAACGCGACGCCTCGATCCCGACCCGCGCCGTCACCGCCGCCGACCAGCGCGCCGCCGCCCTCGTCTGCGCCGCGAACGCCACCGGGCCGAGCGACCTGCGCCTGCTCCTGGACGTCCTCGGCCTCGCTCCCGGCCAGGCCGACCCCACCGCCACCCCCATTGTCCCCAACAGGACCAACACTCCCAACCCCGTCGCCGTCCGGCGGCCGCACCCCGAGGGAACGCCCATGGCCACCAGCCCGAACGCCTACACCGCCGTCGCGCTGTCGATGCGCAACGACGGCCGCACCGCCGAGGAGATCGCCGCCGAGATCCGCATCCCGCTGGACGAGGTCCAGCAGATGCTCGCGGTGAACCCGCCCCCCGGCGGCCCGGTCGCCACCGTCACCCCGGCGGTCGACCTCATCGACCCGGCCCCCGTCACCGTCCCGGTCGAGCTCATTGAGGACGTCACCGCCGACCCGGTCCTCAACGAGCTCGTCGCCTGGGGACAAGCCCACAGCGACACGGCCGTGCGCCAGCACGCGGCCGCCGTCCGCGCCGGCATCACCGCCCTGCGCAAGCGGCGCGCCACCGACGACGAGCTGCACGCCGCGCAGACCCAGATCCGGCACCTGGAGGAACAGCTGCAGGCCCTGCGCGGCCGAGTGGCCGAGCTCCAGCCCGAGCAGAGCTCCCCGCGGCGCAAGCCCAAGCGCGACTACGACCCCAAGACCGTCCGTGCCTGGGCCGCCGCCAACGGCCACGACGTCGCCCCGGCCGGCATCGTTCCCGGCCACATCGTCGACGCCTGGCGCAAGGCCACCGGCCACGGCCTGGCGGCCTGACCGGCGGCACCCGCCGTGCCGATCCGTCCGGAGAACCGCCACCGGTACCCGGCCGACTGGCCGGACATCTCCCTCGCGATCAAGCAGCGCGGCGGCTGGCAGTGCGAATGCCTGGGCGAATGCGGCCGGGGAACCCACCCCGGCCGCTGTCCCAACCGCCACGGCCTGCCCGCGTACGGCACCGGCTCCACCGTCGTGCTCACCACCGCGCACCTCGACCACACGCCCGAGCACTGCGACCCGCAGAACTTGAAGGCGATGTGCCAGGGCTGCCACCTGCACTACGACCGCGACCACCACCGGGAAACCGCCGCCGCCACCCGCCGGGCCGCCCGCGAGGCGGCCGGCCAACTGACCTTCGACATCTGACCGTCCATCGGTCCATCAGGCCCAACACCCCCATTGGGCCCGATGGACCCAACACCACCCTGCTCCACCTCCCACGCATGGAAGGGAACCCATGGACCTGTACGTCATCACCTGGCCGTTCAAGATCCGCGTCAACTCGCTCGGCGAGCCCGTCGAAGAGCTCTGGCGCCCCGACCCCACCAACCCGCAGGACCTCCTCGACCACGCCTTCGACGTCCCCTACGGCCTGCCCGTCGCCGCCCTCCTCAACGACCACGACGGGGAATACGCCTTCCTCGCGCTCGGCCACGGACTCGACTGGCGCCGCCTGGTCGCCACCGCCAACCGGCACATGCGCCACAAGTACGACTGGGCCAACCTCCTCGACGACACCACCCCCGGCGCGATGCGCAGCCTGCGCCGCCTGACCGAGACCTGGGCCGCCTTCGCCGTCCCGCTCGAGCACAGCCAGGACAACGGCTGGCCGGACGAGGTCGCCTGGAACATCACCTGGACCCAGGCCGACGACCCGAGCGCCGTGCCGGTCACCCTGCTCGACCTCAAGTCCCCCCTCGACGACCCGCACCGCCTCCACGGCCAGGTCGACGACCTCCGCCGCCAGCTGCGGCACGCCCTGGCCGAACTCGACGCGCAGGAAACGCGATGAACCCGACGAAGATCGGCCCGGCCCGCGACCTCCTCACCGCCGGCCTGAGCAACAGCGCGATCGCCCGCCAGCTCCACGTCGACAAGCACGACGTCGCCACGCTGCGCACCGAGATGGGCCTGCCGAATGTCCCCGCCCAGCCCCTGACCGTCGAACAGAAGTGGCGCCAGCGCGTCCGCCCTGCTGTCGGCGGCCACCTGGAATGGACCGGCGAGCGGGCCACCGGCAGCGGCACCCCGGTCATGCGTCACTCCGGCCAGGCCTACACCGCCGCCCGGATCGCCTACCGCATCAAGCACGGCACCGACCCGCAGGGCTACGCCGCCCCCGGCTGCGGCATGCGGCACTGCGTCTCGCCCGACCACATCGACGACCTCCCCCGCAGGCAGCGCGACCGCGCCGCCCTGCGAATCGTCCACGGCAAGCCGGGGCGGCCCGCGACCTGCCGCCACGGACACGACCAGGCAGAGCACGGCCAGTACCTGCCGGACGGAACGGCGTACTGCGCGCGCTGCTCCGCCGATCGCAAGAAGGTCGGCACCGCCCGCTGACCCCTGGCCAAGACCAGACCGAACATCCATTGGGCCTGTTAGACCTAACAGGCCCAACCTGGAAGGACGTGCGCCGATGGCGCCCAACGGCAACACCGACTCCCCGATGCGCGAGCTCCTCGCCCTGGCCGCCGCGGACCTCGCCGTCGCCGAGCACGGCTTCTCCGCCTCGCTGGTCGATCTGCGCCGTGCCGCACGGACCAAGCTCGGCATCGACGTCCCGTACGACCGGGCGCAGGCCGCGCTGGCCACCCGCACGGAAGGCACCTCGACCACCGCCTTCCTCCTCGGCCAGGAGTAGCAGCCTGCGGCCGGCAAGACCGGCGTTTTCGCAGACCAGCCCCATCTGTCAGCCGTGCCCGACAAGATGACCCTGGGGGGCCGCCGTGCTGGCGGCCCCCCGCCGTTTCCGAGAGAGAGTCGAACCCGTGACCGACACCGATACCGTCACCGCGCTCATCCCCGACATCGACGAGGTCCTCACCCTGCTCCACCTCATCGACGACCCACTGGTCGGCTACCTGCAGCCCGCCAGCGACACCGACCCCGACGCCGAGGACTGGCAGATGCCGGACACCCTCAACGTCCAGGCCGTCGACCGGGCGTGGACGCGGATCCTGCACGCGCTGCCCGAGCCGCTGACCTCGCCCCTGCGCGACCGCGCGGGAGAGGAGCCGGTGCCCGGCAGCTACCAGCTGCTGACCGGGGCCGGCTACCAGCGCGCCTCGCTCTACCCCGTCGCGATCCGCCGCGCCGACCTCGCGGTGATGACCAACCTGCTCGACCACCTGCGCCGCGCGCTGCCCACCGCCCGGCCCGCCGACCACGCCGACCTGATCGAGGTCCTGAACGAGATCGCCGACCGCCGCACCGACCTGGACGCCAACGGTGGCGCCCGCCGGCACCACTTCACCGAGGCCGACGTCGTCGAGGAGCTGGCCGTCGCCCTCGACCTGCTCGGCGCCACCGACGAGGACACCGCGCTGCTGCTGGAAGCGATCGGCACGCCGGAGCCCGGCACCACCGTCGAGCTGCGCGGCGAGGCCGTCGAGGCCTACGAGCGGTGGACCGGCCGCTTGATCGACCGGGTCGCCCGCGACCGCGCCGACGCCGCCCTCATCCGCTACACCGTCTGAAAGGCCACCACCAGTGACCACCGCACCCGACCCCCGCTCGCTCGCCACGGACACCCTGCACGCGGCCGTCATGGCCGGCACCCGCTTCTCCGGCGGCGACACCCGCCGCGCCGCGATGCACCTGCTCACGTTCACCGACCTGCTCAGCCGCGCCGACGTCGCCCCGTACATCCACCTGCGCTACGAGACCGACCGCGACGGCCTGGAGGTGCTGGTCGCCCACGTCGACCTCGACGCCCTCGCCGAGGACAAGGGGATCCCCCTGACCGGCGGCGACGAGCGGTTCCTCACCCTCGCCCGCTCCTACGCCTCCGGCGAGCCGGTCGTCCTGGGCGACTTCCTCAACACCCTCGGCCACGCGCACGCCCGCCGTGCGATCGAGGCGTACATCATCAGCCTCGGCATGGAGGGCTGGTACCAGGTGCAGGAAGGGCCCGAGCTGGCCGCGCACCGCCGGTTCGAGGCCACCCTCCTCGGCAACACCACGGAGGCCTGAGATGAACCTCGCCGAGCTTGAGAACAAGCACCCCGAGTACACCGCGAAGTGGCGCGACGCCGGGATCGAGCTGTCCGACGCCGACAACGGCCGCTTCGTGTCGCTGCACCACCAGGGCGAGGCGGTCGCGATCGTCCGCGACTTCGAGCGGCGCCCCGACCTGGTCGAGTTCGCCGCGCTGATCACCGAGGAGTGGCCGGTCGCCTTCCCCGGCGGATTCCTGCCGGACGACCCGATCAAGGCCCGCGACGGAGAGCGGCAGCGGTGGCTGCCGAAGTCGGCCCCCGCCGCTGAGGAGACGATGTGACCTCGCCCTGGTTCACGCTGTACGCGCGCTGCCCGGCCTGCGACCTGGTCGGCCCGCCCGAGTCCGCCGACTACGCCGGCAACCCGGACGGCACGATCAACTGGACCAGTTCCCGGCCCCCGGAGATCCGCTGCGGGGAGTGCGGCCACCTGCACACCGTCACCGAGCACAACCTCCTGGCCCTCGACGCCGAGCACGTCTGCATCCGGTGCGCCGGCGCCACCGCCTGCCCGGCCTCCGCCGCCCGCGTGCAGTGCGCCGACTGCGGCCTGATCGGCTTCGGCCCCGCCAGCAGCGACGACGCGGTCCGCACGCTGACCACCGACACCGAACGGCTGCGCCGACTCCAGGACTACAACCGGGTCCGGGCCGCGAAGGCCGCCGCAGGCCTGGCCGCCACCGAGACCAGGAGGACCGACCGGTGAGCGTCCCGGCTACCGTGGCAGGCAGGAGGTACACCGTCATGAGCGTCCAGCCCGTACACCACCCCGAGCCGCGAGTGCCGCGCACCATCGACGGCATCGCCGCCGCCCTCGCGCCCGCCCGGCGCATGGCCTTCTACCGAGAGGTCGGCCAGGCCGAAGCTGGCGGGGAACTCCAGCAGGTGGTGGCCACCTGGTGGGGCGAGGCGATGCTCGACACCGACCCGGACCGCGAGCGCATCATCGCCGCCGCGAATGCCGGGACGCTGCCGACGACCTCCTGGGAACAGATCTACCGGCGCCGACGCGAGCGAGGCGGAGAGATGCCCGGTGAGTGACGAAGACGAGCTCTGGCCGGTCATCCCATCCGAGACGGTCGAGGACGCCCTCGCTGATCCGGCCCTCCCCTCGGCGCTCTTCTCCAGGATCGTCGCGCTGACGGTCGCCATCGCCGAGAACCCGTGGCTGGAGAACAGCCGACCCGCTGTACAGGGCGAGCCCTGGCGGACCCTGCCGATCCCAGGGGGCGGCGGCATCGTTGAGTACCGCATCGACACCGAACACCACCAGGTCGTCCTGACCCGGATCTTCCCGTTCTGACGCGACGAGGCCCCTGGCAGAGCAAGTGCCAGGGGCCTCGTCGCGTCAGCGTACGGCCAGCAGACCGGGTGTGACCCCACCCCCACCCGCATGACCCACCAGGCACCCCACCCCACCCGTCCCCTCCGCCGCGGTCGCGCGGAGCGAGCTATCCCGTTGGACTGCCCTGTCGGACGGTCCAACGCGGGCCGCGCCCAGCGGTGCGGACGGTCCGGAGCGAGGGCGCTCCGGGGTCAGGTGCGGTCCGTTCCCGGACCGAGCGGGCGCCGTACGGTCCGCTGGTCCGCCGCCGGCTGCCCGGTCGGCTCCTGGTCCGCCAGTGGGTCCGCCGGTAGTCCGCTGAACAGCGGCCCATTCCACGGTCCGCGCGGAGTGGCTCGTTCTTCGGCAGGGCCGGACCGCGGACCGGCCCACAGCACCCGCCTCTTCTGATGTTCTGTCATCCGATTATGGTGCCGGACCGACAATGCGCCCACGGTCAGACGGCCCGGATCGACGAGCTCCAAAGCGACCGGGTGCCGGGCCGGTCAGCGCGGCGTGAAGGCGTACTCGTCCTCGTCAGCCCCCGCCGGCCGGTCATCATCGAGCCCCACCAGCCCCTGGAGCCCGTCCTCGGTCAGCTCGTCATCCATGTCGCCATGATGCCCCGCCAGCCCGGCCCGGGCGCTGCGTGACCTACCACAGGCCGTGACGAAACGCCGGAAAACGTGACCATGCCCCTGTTGGCCCCGTTAGGTCCAATACCGTCATGGGCGTCCGTTCAGCGCCGCCCATGACAAGGAGACCGCCCGTGCCGCCCAACATGTCCGTCCTGGCACCCCTGCCAGCCCAGCGAGAACCACTGGAGATCGTGAGCAGCTGGGACCTGGAGATTCCCTACCAGCAGTTCCGGGCCCAGCACCTGGTCCCGTCGAGCCTGGTCACGCTGCTTCCCGAGTTCCCCGGGATCACCCGGATCTACGTGATCGCCAACCAGAAGGGCGGCGCGGGGAAGACCACGACGGCGATGGAGCTGGCGGCGGCCTGGGTGGCGATGGGCTACACGGTCCGTGTGATCGACAGCGACCCGCAGTTCTCGCTCTCCGGCTGGCTGAAGCCGATCTACCCCGAGGACATGGACCCCCGCGACCGGCGCGAGCTCACCGACGTGTTCTACGGTCGGTGCACGCTGGACGAGGCGACCTACTACACCCGATTCAAGAACCTCTACGTGGTCCCCTGCACCGCCGACCTCGCCCTGGTCGAACTCGACTCCCGGGTCGGCAAGGACAACGCCCTGCGCAAGGCCATCGCCGCCAGCCAAGCGCCGATCGACATCACGATCATCGACTCGCCGCCCGCTCTCGGGAAGCTGAGCGTCAACGGCCTGACCGCAGCCAACCAGGTGTTCGTGCCGCTCAAGGTCGGAGCCCTCGACACCAAGGGACTGACGGACCTGCACACCACGATCCGGGCTGTCCAGGACGACACGAACCCCAGCCTCGTCGTCCGCGCCGCCTTTCTGACGGCCTGGAAGCGCAGCGAGTACGCCCGGACCGTCGCCGAGCGGGTACGCACCGACTACCCCGAGGCCGCCGTCTTCACGATCCGGGAGTCCATCCGGGCCGCAGAGGCGCCCGACCACGGTATGCCGGTGCGCGAGTTCGACCCGGTCGGCACCACCGCCGCCGACTACGACCAGGCCGGCCGCATCCTGCTGGCACCCAAGGAGATCACCGCATGACCGGCATGCCGTTCAGTAGCAACAACAACAGCGGAGGCGTGCTGGGCAAGCTCCTCGGCAACGGCCTCCCCGAGCAGGGCTCAGGGAAGAAGGAGAAGATCCCCGCCTACCTAGACGTCGAGACGCTGGACCGGCTGCGCAACACGGTGGTCGCGCTGCAGCGCACCCCCGCCGTCGACGAGCCGCCGGTGTCGCTGTCGGCGTTCGTCGCGGCCGCGGTGACGGAGGCGATTGAGCAGGCGGAAGCCCGGTACAACAAGGGCCGGCCGTTCCCGGCCCGGCCGAACCAGAAGCTCAAGACCGGCCCGCCGATCCAGAGCTGACCAGCTCAGAGTCTGTTGCCCCCGTTGGGCCCAATGGGGGCAACAGGCATGTTGGGGGCCTCTCAGAACAGCGTCGCGTCGGGCTTCGGCGGTTCCACCTTCGGCGGCTCGACGTCCTCACCGCGCCCGGCACGGTCCACGGCGGCGCGCACCAGGTCGCCGGTCGTCAACAGCCTCGCCCGCAGCCGCTCCCGTTCCTCCAGGGCATCAGCCGGCGCCGCACGGCGCCCCGCCGCGACGAGCAGGGCCAGCTGCGCGGGTGCCCCGCTGCGCTCGGCCTGTCGCAGGGCGACCTCTGGTCCGTCGCCCCACCGCAGCTCCCACGCGAGCAGCTCCTCGTACACCTCGGCCGACGTCCAGTACGCCGCCCGCCGCACCGTGGTCGCCAGCTCTGGGGGGAGCACCACCGCCAGGCGCTCGGGGAACCCGCCGTCGCCGACCTGCCGGCCGTGCCGACGCGGGCTGACCCCGAGCCGCCGGCCGGGCGCGTCGACCTCGCCCCTGGGAGGCTCCGGCCACTCCTGGTCCAGGCCCCGCGCCCGCAGTTCCGCCCGCAGTGCCCGAGCCATCACCAGGTCGCGGGTACCGGCTAGCGTCCCGGCCGCACGCAGCGAGGCGTGCCGCTGGCGGATCCGGCGGCGCTCTTCGGCGGCCTGCCGCTTGGTCAGCCCGACCAGGTCGGCCCGGGCAGCCTTCAGCCACGCCTCGTCCCTGGCGCGCTCCTCGGCGACCCGGACCTCGAGCCGGAGGAGTGGCTCAGTGTCCACGCCCACCACGAACTGTGCCCCATCAGCCATGGGCCAGATCTAACTAGATAACCCGCCGGTCGGCGGGACCGGGGACCACCCGGCCACCGGTTCGGGTGAGTCGCCCGCAGCGGCAGCTCCCGGCCGGACCTGTTGGGTCCAACGGGGGCAACAGGTCCCCGGGTGGTTCCGTGACGCTTTCCTCCCGGTGACGGAACCACCCGCATCGGTCGAGGCGCTACGGTGCCGGGGTGAGCGGGAGCGTGCACCAGCTGAAAGTGACGATGCCGGACATCGAGCCGGTCGTGTGGCGGCGCATCCACGTCTACTCGCACACCCCCTTGTCCGGGCTGCACGCGGTCATCCAGGTCGCCATGGGCTGGGACGACGCCCACCTCTACCAGTTCGGCGCGAAGTGGGAGCAGTACGGCCACCAGGCCTCGGCGTACACCGTCGCCCAGTTGATGCCCGAGGTCGGCGACGGCGCCGGCTACGTCTACGACTTCGGCGACGAGTGGGTGCACCAGCTCCTGGTGGAGAAGATCCACCGGCCTGCGCTGAGGACCCACTACCCGCGCTGCAGCGCCGGCGCCCGGGCCTGCCCGCCCGAGGACTGCGGTGGCCCCCTGGGCTACGAGCGCACCCTGCGGGCCATCCGCAGCCGCAAGGGCCCGCGCTACCGGGAGCTGCGTGAGTGGGGCCTGCACAAGTACAACCCAGCCGTGTTCGACCGCGACGAGGTCAACCGCGCCCTGTCCGACCCAGGGTCCGTCGGCTACCCGGAGCCGGCCCCGTGGCGGCGGGAGGTGCTGGACCTATCCAGCCGGTACCCGGGTGCTCCGGCCGCAGCTGGTCAAGGCGTTGACCACCCGGAGAGCGATCCGGCCGACCAGCCCGAGGCAGAGCCCGCGGTCGTTCAGGTCCACCCGCTGGCCCTCGCCACCGACCAGGCCGCCCAAGCGGTCCGGGACGCGCTGCAGGCCGTGGACGTCGCACGGGCGAACCTCGCCGAAGCCCTGCGCCGGGAGCATGCGGCCAACGAGCTCGCCAAGCGTGTGCACGGGGCGATGTCGCGCCCCCTGGTCCTCAAGGCGCTCGGGGCGACCTCGTAACAGCCGGGCGGGGCAGGCCTCGGACTCGAAAGAAAGATCTACCTAGATAACCCGGGCCACCTTGGTTGAAAGGCGGTCCTGTCGCGAGGTGAGGGCCGTGACGCAAGTGCGGGCTGTCTTCCTTCCGCCCCTCGGGCTGGCCGGACGGCCTTCTACTTCTCTGTCCGGAGGCCGTGGTGCCGGGCCAACGTCTGGTAGGCAGCGAGGAGCCGGTCGATCCGGTCGCTGATCAGGTCGAGGGACGCCTCGGCAAGGTGCGGGTTGGCCGGGCCGAGGCGCAGCTCGATGAGGGCGCCGGCGGCTTCGATGGCAGCCCAGGCTCCCTCCGCGTGGGCCTCGACCTGGTCGATCCCGCCGTCGTCGCCCATGTCGCTGTCCGGGTCGTCCATGCTGACCGCGCGCTGCGCGTGCTGGTCCTCCAGCAGCAGTCCCATCCGGTCGGCGGGGAAGGCGAGTTCGAGGTGGGCAACCGTCCAGTGGTCCTCGTCAACGGGCCAGCCGTGCGGGAAGGCGGCTTCGGCGCGGTGGCCGGCCTCGCCAATCCGGTCGGTGGCGTTGACCAGGTTGTGGGTGGCCCGGGTGGCGGCGCGCAGGAGGTGGGCGGCCAGGGCGGCCTTCCGTTCGCCTTCGTCCGGGTGCTCGATCTGCGGCGGGATCGGCAGAGAAAGAGCGGCGAGGGCGGCGCGCAGCTGGGCCTCGCTGGGGGCGATCTCGTCGTACACGGCAGCATCATCCCGCGCCCGGCAAGGCGGATGCCGGTGCCACGACGCCCGCGTCTTTCCTCTCGGCGCCTACTCCTGTGGCCGCTCAACTGGAGCGGGCGGCGGTGTCACAGGTCGGGCAGATCCAGCCTGCCCAGTGTGGCGGGTACCAGCGGGAACCGGGCCCGGCCGGCTGCCAGTGCTCGACGAGCATCGCGGCGGTGTCGCGCCCGCACGCCGTGGTCGGCCCGGGGTCACCGGGCACGTCCGGGTCGCTCGGCGCCGCGTGGACCTGGCGGACCGCTGAGGCTTCGACGGGCTCCTCGCTCGTCTGGATGATGTGTGCGTCCGCTGGCTCCATCAGTTCCAGCAGCACGATGACCGGCATGGATCCACGGTGCGCGCTCCTGCCAACCGCCGCGACCGCAGGGCCGGCTCCCGTGGGACTCGACGGAGCGGCGGCGACAGGCGGGCAATCGGACGGCCCCTGCGCTACCACACCAAGGCCAAGCCGGCCAGGCGTCCGCAGCCTGATGCAGGCCTCGGGTGGCGGGACTTCAGTCCCGCCACCCGAGGCCTGGAATCCCCAACCGGCAATTCAGAATCATTCGGTTTCCCGAATTTCGACCCTGAAAATGGCATAAAAAAGCCGCCGTGAGCTTTTCGCTCAGGCGGAGTCGGTGGGGATGGCTCCGTCAGTGTGGTGGAACGGTGGGCTGCATGATGGTCACGTTCTGGGTGACGGTCACGTTCTGAGGTGTCGGGGTGGTCGGCGAATGTCCTGCCGTCCACATGATCGCGGCGGTGCCGGCCGTTGCGATCATGACGACGCCTCCGCGCTTCAGGCGCCTGAAGTAGGCCTTTGACCTGCGGTTCAGGGGAAGTTGCTGGCGGCCCTGGCCGCCCTGGGTCTTCCACTCGAACCCGACGTACTGGTTGCTGTTCTGCTTCATCTTCACGTCCTAAGTTTGTTTCGGATAACACTAAAGGCAGGGAGTCCACCCTGCCTGAATTCGTCATAGAAATGCCCTATATAGCCCAGCCGTCTCCTTTCGTTGCGAGAATTCTTCCACCCGCTTCTGAATTCCGTCAAGTGCCCGGAATTTCTCACATTCCATCCGTCATTCGGGCAGGATGAAGCGCCTGTCGGTTTCGGGAATGCGGCCAACCTTATGGATCCACCCCGCCGCTGTCAAGAGGTCGAGCGCCTACCACATCGTCGAACCTCCGTCTACCCAGCGGACGGTGACGCTCGGTCAGCCAACGGCCTTTGGGTGGCTAAGAGACTACTTCAACTCACCGCCCTGATCGACTCGCCAGGCGGACAGCCCCGATGGCGGAACCCGGGCCCGGAGCCCGCCATCGCGTCCGGGACGTCAGCAGCGGGTGCAGGGCTCGAAGAGGCCGCAGGTCTGGCCGTTCAGGTGGAGGCCGTCTGGGGCGTGGCAGTCGGTGCCGAGGCTGCACTCCTGGGTGCCGTCGTCGTGGTCGGTCTCGACGCCGGGGCAGACCTGGAGCCGGTCGTGAGCCTCGTTGCGAAAGTGGGCGCACCAGTTGCAGGTCTGCTCGGGCAGCGCGTCGTCGTACCGGTCGGCGTAGACGCAGAACTGCAGCGCCTCGGGAACATGCAGGACGGCCCGCTCGCCAGGGCAGCCGGCGCGGCACTCGGTGGCACCGTCCTCGTGGATCAGGAGCGGTCCGCCACAGGCTGGCCCGTCCGGGTCGGTGCGGCTGAGCGCGATGAAGTGCGCCATCAGGTCGCGGACGGTGTCCCGGACCGGCTCCGGCAGCTGTGCCCACAGCTCGGGCTGCTTCACGACGTCGCCGACACTGCTGAACCGGTCGCGCTCGGGAAGCCGCGGCCGGGGCCGGGGCCGGGGCCGGGGCATCTCTCCGCGCAGCCGCCTGAGCCTGGCCTGTCCCATGGTGCTGTCCTCCGGTCCCGACGATGTCGTGGTCGGCCAGTGAACGAGCGGGTGGGCTGCTGGTGACTCTGGCGCGCCCGTGTGGGTGAAGGCCCCTCTACCAGCGCATAACGTGAATTATGCGTTAGCTTTGCTGGCATGACCCAGGCTCAGCAGCTGCCCGTTCTCCGCCCCTCCGCGACGCTCTCCCGGCCGACCGCGACGGTCGGCGAGGAGATCCTCAACTTCCTGCGCGCCGAGCTCGGCACGGTGCGGCTCGGCCGCAAGCGCACGGACCCGGTCCACTGGCGGATCGAGCTCATGGCGGAGCTGTGCGACCGCGAGACCTTCCAGGCCGTCATGTCCTGGCTCTCCTCCGGCAAGCGCCAGTCCCAGAACACCCGCCGGGCGTACTGCGACGACATCCGGTTCTGGGCCGCCTTCGCCGCCGAGCTCGGCATCGCCCCCTTCTCCCTGGGCTGCCTGAGCTACGAGGACGTCACCGCCTGGCGCCTGCTACAGGAGGCCCGCGGCGGCTCCGACCGCTCGGTGGCCCGCCGCCTCTCCTCCCTGTCCTCGCTGCACGCCTACGCCGCCCGGCGCGGCATCGCCTGCGTCAACCCGGTCGACTCCGAGGACCACCGGCCCACCATCGACCGGCACGACACCTCCACCGCCACCCCCGTGCTGGAGGTCGACGAGCTCCAGGCCGTGGTGGAGGCCAGCGACGATGAGCGCGACGCCCTGGTCGTCACCCAGCTCTACACCCTGGCCGGCCGGGTCACCGAGATGTGTGCCCTGGACGTCGACAAGCGGATCGTGCGCGGCCGCCGCGCCTTCCTCGACCTCAACCGCAAGGGCTCCAAGGACCGGCTGCTGCCGCTGTCCCCGACCGTCGACGAGCTCCTGGAGCTCCACGTCGGCGAGCGCACCACCGGCCCGCTGCTGCTCGACGCATCCGGTCAACGCCTTGACCGGCACGACGTCGACCGGATGCTCACCCGGCTCGGCAAGCGCGCCGGCGTCCTGCCCGGCCGTGACCTCACCCCGCACGTCCTGCGCGCGAGCCGGATCACGCACATGATCGACGCGAAGGAGCCGCTCGCGGAGATCCAGGCCTTCGCCGACCACTCCGACCCGGCCACCACGATCGGCTACTTCACCCGCCGCAAGGCCGGCGAGCGCAACGCCCGCCTGGTCGACGACACCGAGGCCCTGTTCACCCAGATCACCGCCCGCTGGGTCCAGCACCAATGAGCGAGGTCCCTGCCCCGGGACAGACGTAGGCCCGTTGGACCTGTTAGGTCCAACGGGCCTACGTCGTTATTGGGCTGCTCAAGGTGGTGGCCATCACCTTGGCCCAGAAGCCACCTTGGAATCAGGCTGAGGCGGCCTCGCCAGCCGCCGCTTCCAGGGTCCGTACGGCCGACCCGAGCGAGGCGAACGCTTCTCCGAGCTGGAAGCTTGCGGTGGGCGTCAGCCCGTCCAACCCGGCGAGGGCATCGTGTAGCCGCTGCTGAAGTGCCTCGGCATCGGCGGCAAAGGTGCGCAGGTGGCCGGCGGAAGCTTCAGACATGACTCTCCCCAGAATGCAGCGGATGGGGAGACCAGGTTACGACCCCGGCCCCGCCCAGGAGTTCAGACAGGCACTCAGCCTTCGAGCCACGCCTTGCCGGGCGCCGTGCGTGAGCCGCGCCAGTTCGGGAGGCTGTAGCGGTTGACCAGGGTCCACGCGGTGCGGGTAGCGTCCTCGACCCAGGCGTAGCCGGCGGCCGGAACCTGGCCGACGCCGGTCAGGTTCTTGGTGATCTGCTCCTCAGTGATGTGGCCGTTGCCGCGGCCGAGGTACTTCAGGACGTACACCGCCAGGTAGTCCACGTCCTTCGCGTAGGCCCGGCCGTTGAGGACCGCGCGGAGCCGGTGCCCGATCTTCCCGCTGATGCTGCTGGAGTCCTGGCCCCAGAAGCTCGTCTCGTCCGGATCCGGGAGCATGTCGATCAGGTCGACCAGGTGCGCCAGGTCGGGGTCGTCGGCCAGGGTGATGATGTCGTGCACGGGAGTCCCCCCAGGTGGGTGTTGTTGGGCCCAACAGGTCCAGCGGGCCTGTGTGTTCCGGGTCAGCGGTCGTTGTGGAAGGCGACGAAGCCGGCGGCGACCAGGCCCTGACCGCGGGCGGTACGGATCTCGGCGAGCCGGTCGGCGGCCGTGTACTGGTCAGGGCGTCGGTCGGGCGGCAGCCGCACGCCCAGCTGCGGGCCGTACAGGCACAGCGCGAAGCGGTGGTGCAGGGCGGAGGAGATCCAGGCCGGGTCGAGCGGCACGGTGATCCGCGAGTACACCCCGCCGTCGGGGGAACGCAGCTCCAGGCGCTCGTCGCCGAGACGGTGCAGCTGCCATCCGGGGCTCTCGCGAAGGTCCGCGATCCCGCGCGGCAGGCGCCGCAGGCCGGCCGCGATCGCGCCTTCGACTTGGATCTCGCGCGGGGCCTGGCCCGGCAGTTGGGACATCATCGCCCGGGCCGGCTCGAACAGGGCCGCCGGGAACGGCTCCTCCTCGTCGGAGGTCTCGATCGTGCCGTCCGGCGCGACGCCGGTGGCGACCTTACCGAAGCCGAGCGCCGGGTCGTCCATGAACAGCAGCAGTCCGTGGTCGTCCACGGTGTTGCTCAGCTCGGTGGCGTGCGCCATCATCTCGGCTTCGTCCACCGGCCGGTCGTCGATCTGGAACCGCGACCGGCGCGGTTTCTTCGCCTTGAACCTGCCCACGTCTTTCTTCCCCTCCCGTGTGGTGGCCGGCCGGGCTGCCGGCCGTGGTCCAGTTCCTTTCCACCCACGAGGCGCGGAACCTCGCACACCAGTACTCCCGGGCTGTTCCGGGACAGACGCATTGACGACGGCTCCGGCCGCGAAACGTAACGCGAGCTGGGCGTGACGATAGCGGTCAGCGGGAGGCGGAGGCGGCCTCGCCGATGGCGGGGTACTCCTCCGTCAGCTGGTCGTACAGCGGCGATTCCTTGATCTGTCGCTGGACGAAGGCGGCGACCGGCTTCGCCGCCCGGTAGGCGCTGGGCCCCTTCTCCCTCTTGTCGAACGGCATGCCGCCCATGCTGCCGACGCCGCGTCCCAGCCGCATCATGGCCTGCACCGCGCGGCGGGCGCGGGCCAGGCGCCACCGCTCGTCCCCGCCAGGGGCGATGAACTGGGCGAGTTCGGGGATCGTGATGTAGATGCCGGGCTTGCGGCAGACCAGCCAGGCGGCGGCGAGCAGCTCCGTCTCCTGCAGCCCGTCCATCCAGGTCCGGAGCATCGGGGCGTTCCACTGCTGGATGAACCAGCCGCCGTTGTGGCTCCAGACGGTGCGGCCCGGCACCTGATAGTTCCGGACGCCTTGGGACTGTCCGATCTCGCGGCCGTAGGCCGTACGGACCGCCGCCATGGCCTCCTCGAAGGTGCTCTCGGTGGTGTCGATGACGAGCTTCACGAGCGGCCTCCCCGCGCCTGGACGACGTCTTCCGTCACGGTAGCGAGCGCGGCGCGCCGGGACGGCTCAACCGGGGAAGTCCGCCATCGCTGACACGAGCCACACCACTACGGTCAGAAGCTGATCCCCAGATCGCTGGGACCGCGGAGGACAAGGTTCAGGCCTTCGAGGAACCGCGGGCCCCAGCGCCTGGTGATGTCCATGTGGACCTCGTCGGGGGCGTCCGGCGGAGGGGTGTTGTCGAGCCGCAGTTCCTGCCAGCAGGCCGAGACCGGGTCCGCGGAGTCCTCCGGGTCGTGGCCAAGGCGCCGCATGGAGTTCTCCCAACGGCCGGGAATGTTGCCCCAGTTCAGCCCCGGACCGTGGATCAGGGCGACCACCTCGGAGATGTCGACGGCGTCGACCGGCCGGTTGTCCTCGCGGGCGATCAGGTAGAAGGCCATTGCGAGGCCAGCGCACCCGTCGGCCCTGACGATGTTGTCCCAGTACCAGGTCGCCCCGTACGGCATGCCACGCCGCCAGCCGGGGGACAGCAGCGCCACCGAGCGGTCCCACGCCTCATACCAACCGTGAGGGCCCTCTGCCGCGGCGTCCCGCCGGGCTGCCATGTCGTCGAGCAGTAGCGTCATGACCCCATCCTGACGGACGTTCACTCACC
Source organism: Kitasatospora sp. NPDC101155 (assembly GCF_044768305.1). Classification (NCBI taxonomy): domain Bacteria; kingdom Bacillati; phylum Actinomycetota; class Actinomycetes; order Kitasatosporales; family Streptomycetaceae; genus Kitasatospora; species Kitasatospora sp. NPDC101155. Next base: position 48,129 of record NZ_JBIWPN010000050.1, read on the forward strand.
TCGGCCCAGGAAACGGCCCACCCCGGAGCCCGCCGCGTTCCGGGCCGGACGGCCGCGCGGCCGGTGGTCAGGGCAGGGTGCGCAGCAGCTCGCTGACCACGCCCAGCAGGGCGTCGGTGTCCTCGCTGTCGACCGGGCCGACGGGGACGCGGTCCGGGCTCGGGTCGCTGAAGGTGCCGTCCGGGGCGATCCGGCCGGCCACCAGCGTCGCCCGGCGGTACGGGGCGTCGATGCCGATCCACCGGCCCGACGGCGCATGCACGATCCGCCGCTGGTAAGGCAGGTGCCCGAGCAGCACAGTCGCTTCGTCCTGCCATCCGAGGCCCTGGACGATCCGCTCGGCGATCTCCTCCGCCCGCGACACATGCATGCCGGACACCCCCTCCGTAGACGTGCCGCTGAGCGTAGTCCAGGGCGCAACGCTCGGCCCCTCGGACCCTGACCAGGTGGCCGGGGGCCCGGTGGTGCCTGTAAGGGCGTCAGCCAGCCATCTTGGTTCGCAGCGCATCCAGACTTCGGATGACGATTTGCCGTCGCTCGGTGGTCACGACACCCGCCTCGCGCAGCAGGCGCAGAGTCCTCACGATCGCCTCACGGGATGCCCCTACCCATCCGGCCAAGTCTTGCTGGGTGAGGGGAAGACGCACGGCTCCCGTTTCCTCTTCGGCTACCCCGATCCACGGCGTCAGGGCCACCAACCGCGCGGCGACCCGCTGGGTGACGGTGTGGGTCGCCAGGTCCACTCGGCCACGGTCGGCTTCGCAGAGCCGCTCGGCGATCACCGCGAAGACGGCGGTGGCCACCTTGGGGTGCTCCGTGACCAGGGTGAGGAAGTCTTCGGCCGGGACGGCGAGCGCGGCAACGTCGGTCAACGCGACCACCGAGGCCGACCTCGGTGTTCCGTCGAGGACGGCCCGCTCGCCGAGGATCTCCGGCGCCGCTCGCAGGCCCAGGACGATCTCGGCGCTGGCGGTTTGGAGTACCACCTTGGCGGCGCCGTCGCGCAGCAGCACCACGTGGGTACTGGCATCGCCCTGCTGAATGATCGTCTGGCCCGCGCGGAACCGAACCTTGCAGCCCGCTGCAGCCTCGGTGATCAGGTCCGCCAGGACCGGCGTCGGCGCGGTCGCAGGTGCCAGGACTTCGGAGTTGAGGGTGGGTGCGGTGTCGCTCACGGGCGTGGTCTCCCTGGGGAAAGAGCCGGGGGCCGTGCGGCGCAGGCCCCCGGGTTCATCGTGTCGTACGCGGGTCGGACGGCTGGGGCGTCGAAGCCACTGGTTGCTGGAGAGGCGGTCACCACGACGGTGCTCAGCGGCGTTCCGCTACACCAGCCACACGTCACGGAACCCCGGAAACACACTCCGGTTTATCTAGGTAGATGTGACAGCCCCGGACTGTCTCACAGAGACGGCCCGGGGCCTGCGGCCGGCCTGACGCTGACGATGCGGTCCAGCGTCAGACCAGGGCGGGGTGCTATCTCAGGCCAGCAGGACAGCGGCCAGCACCACGGCCA
>NZ_JBIWPN010000051.1:0-47909 GCF_044768305.1 Kitasatospora sp. NPDC101155
ACGACACCCAGTCCCACCCTCGATCGACGAACAGGCCGATCATGGCAGCCCGGACAACTGTTCATCAGCGGTTTGCGAATTTCCCAACGGAGTCCGTGATAGCCGACAGGGAGCAAAGCGCGAGGCCCGCCGACCCCTCGTGTCCCCCTCTTGCGCTACTCTCCGGCGATGCCAAGCATTGATCGATCTATCGTTCGACACTGGCGGGGCGCGACAGTTGCAGGCATTGTCCTCAGCGTCGTCGCACTGGCCGGCTGCGGTCCAAGTGGTGCCTCTACGGGTCCGGCCGGAGCGGCGTCCCCGCCCGCAAATGCCACGAGCAAGGCGTCGGCGTCGGCACCACCGGCGACAAGCCCTGCCGCGAGCTCGGCGGTCACACCGCTGTCCTTCAGCTACCACGCGCTCGGCACGCAGGAGTACATCGACCAGACGCTCTCCATCAGCAACGACGGACGGACGAGCGTGGTGCCAACCCTGGCGATCACAGCGGTGGACAGCACGGGGAAGGATCTGCCTGACGTGCGGGTCACCACCGCCTACGGGAGCGACCGAGGCAGCCTCGTCGTCCAACCCGGCGGCGGCTACGACGTCCTGGCCTTCAGTGGAGCCAGCGCCAGCCAGGTCGCCGATGTGAAAGTGACCGTCAAAGAGCTTGTCCCGACGGATTTTCCGGCCGATGCATCCGATGTCAAGGCCCAGCCAGCAGACGCGGCCGGTCAGCCTATGAGCAAGTTCGATGCCTTCGACCAGGTCATTCTGAAGAACCCGAACAACACGGCGGTTTCGGTCCGCGTCGTCTATCTGGTCTATGACCAGCCGAAGCCCGGTTTGTCCCAGCAGGCGATTGAGGTGGTCCCGATCGGCGGGCTAACCACAGTTCCGGCCGGAGGCACAATTTCTGTGACTGTATCGGGAGACGCCAAGGCGTCCGTGGAGAAGTACTCAGGCGGTCCGGCCGTCAGCGTCAAGGTCTACTTCTCCCGATAGCCGGTCGCGCGGGGCCGCCGGATGCCGGCCCCGCGCCATCATCTGGGCGATGAGGGTGAATCACCGTCACGGACATGTAGTCTATGAACCATCGCAGTTCAGAGCCGGTATCCGGGCTCCTGCGGTCGGTAAAATCGACGAGATCCACCGACTCAACCCCCGCACCAGCACCGGCGCGGATGCCGCCGACCTGTTGAAAGACCTCACCGAACGCATCCGGGCGACGTTCCTCTACGCCGGTATCGACGTCACCGACACCCCGCTGTTCACCGGCGTGCGCGGACAACAGCTCGCCGCCCGCGCCAGCCTGATCGACACCGGTGCACTGCCGCTTCGCCACGGCACCCGCGAACCGTTCCGCGAGCTGGCCGCCGCCATGGACAACGCCCTCGACCTCGACCAGCACCGCCCCGGCACGCTGCCCCGCCTGGCCGGCTACCTCCACGCCCGTACCGGCGGCAGGATCGGCAGCCTCTCGCGCCTCGTCCGCCAAGCGGCCATCACCACCATCCTGGACGGCACGCAGCGCATCACCCGCGCCGTCCTGGAGGACATCGACCTCGACTACCTAGCCGAAGAGCAGTACCGCCCCAGCCCGCACAGCCCCGCACGCAAAGCCACCGCCCGGCAGTGACACCGCACCCGCCGATCGCCTTCTATGGGCCGCCCGTCACCCCCGGCTGCCTGCGCATCCGGCCCCTGCCCGGCGAAAGCACCGCCTCCTACCTCACCCGCCTGGCACACGCCTACCGGCAGAGCCTGCCCCAGCTCCTCGACGCCCTCGCGATCGCCGTCGACGCGCAAGGGAAAGGCCTCGCCACCGTGCCCGGCGTCGAACTCCACCCCAACCGCAGCGCCCAGGTACGCATCGCGGCCCTCGCCCGCGTCCCGCACGCCCATCTCGCCCGGGCCCTGCCCCACTGGGAACCCGTGGCCAGCACCCGCCCGGCCCGGCCCGGCAGCGGCCACGAACTGCCCCACATCAGCTGGCAGCGCACCGCACGCCACCGGCAGCCACCCATCACCGCCTGCCCCGCCTGCGTCCTACACCACACCCGCGGCGCCACCCGCACAGCCTGGGCCTACACCCCCGACCACCAGCGCCTGTGCACCCGCCACCACACCTGGCCCACCACAGGCGAGCACAACCACATCCTCAACGTCGCCGAGCTGCCCGAACTCCAGCCCGCACAACGCGCCCACCAACGCCTGCTACGCCGCCAAGGCGCGGACCTCGCCTGGAGCTGGGCCCAGACCATCACCACCCGCTGGTACGACCACCAGCAACACGCAGCCCCAAGGTGGCGGCGACGCGCCACCGCCCTGGAAAGGACCAACCCCGAACTGGCACCCACCCACGGCTCATGGGCACTCCTCGCCCGGCCCGCCGTCACCTACCCCGAAACCGTCACCCTCGCCCGCGCCCTCCACCACCACCGCCTGCTCCTCACCCCCGACAACCACAACAGCCCCCGCCGCCACACCCACCCCACCGTCACCGCGTTCCTCCACCACACCCAGGCACGACCCAGCACGGCATCACCACGCCGCACCGCCCACCGGACGGAAGCACGCTCCGGCACCAGACTGAACCCGACCACCTAACGGGCTCTCACCGAAACCGCCACATCCGGGAAACCTCTCGAAGAAACAGCAACCCCCTCACCACACCCGCGAAACCACCAGCCCAACACCCACCGGCTTCTCCACGAGCAACACCGAACACCCGCCAGAGCCGACCCACCCCAACCCGCAACTTTCTCAACCAACCCGCGAAACCCCAGGCCAACCATCACCCCAACCCGCACACCCACCGCCACCCCATAGCAGACCCGCCATCACGTGCCAGGTGCCACGGTCCACGCTGGCCGCGTGCACCCGGACCAGGACCTCGTCGCGGCCGATGCCCGGTACTGCGATGACCGCGCAACGGAGCACGTCCTCGGGAGCGGCCCCGTACCGGTCCTGGACGACCGACTCCATGGTCTGCCCGGCGGCCACCGTCGCCGCGGTCGGCCCTGACAGCTGTTCGGCTTGCATCACGACGCTCCGAAGATGACTCGTCCGAGGACATGATGCCCTCGCCCTTACGACGTAAGGTTGGGCCTTACGCAGTAAGGTGTCAAGCCATCGAGCGGAGCGAACGGAGACCGACATGACTGCACGGCGGGAGCCGCCCCGGACGCCCCGCACCCCGCTCACCCGCGCCAAGGTGCTCCAGGCAGCCGTCGCACTCGCCGACGAGAGCGGGCTGGCGGCCGTCACAATGCGCAGGCTCGGCGAGGCGGTCGGGGTGGAGGCGATGTCCCTGTACACGCACGTCGCGAAGAAGGGCGACCTGCTCGACGGCATGATCGACACGGTGTTCGGCGAGATCGACCTGCCGACCGCCGGAGCGGCCTGGCAGCCCGCGATGCGGCAGCGGGCACTCTCCGTCCGCCAAGCCCTGTCCCGACACCGCTGGGCCATCGGCCTGATGGAGACGCGGGCCACTCCGGGCCCCGCCACGCTGCGCCACCACGACGCCGTCCTCGCCTGCCTGCGCACCGCCGGCTTCTCGATCGAGCTGGCCGCGCACGCGTACTCGGCCATCGACAGCTACGTGTACGGGTTCGCGCTGCAGGAGCGCGGCCTGCCGTTCGACTCCCCGGAGGAGACCGCCCAGGTTGCCGAGGCGATGCTGGCGCGGTTCCCGGCCGGCCAGTACCCGTACCTGGCCGAAATGGCCACCCGGCACGTGCTCCGGCCCGGCTACGACTACGGCCACGAGTTCGAGTTCGGGCTCGACCTGATCCTCGACGGGTTGGCACGGGCCGTGGTTGACGCACCCGGTGCCGCCAAGGACATCGACCACGAGGGGAACACGCCGTGATCCTGCGGCAGTTCGCCCTCCCCACCGGGAGGTCGGGAGGCGTGACCGGGGCGTACACGGCCCGGGGCAACGCCCGCCTGGCGCACGGGTGGTCGACGCACCGGAGCTGACCGGCGACGGGCGCGTCCTAGGTCGGCTACGGACCGAGCGTGAGCCCGCTGCTGTGCACCGGTCCGGCGGCGGGGACGGCCCGTGACTAGCGCAGATGCCGGGCGAAGAACCCGGCCGCGTCCTCCCCTGCGAACTGCGGGACGCCCGTGTGCCCGCCCATATTGGCGTGCAGCGTCTTCTCCTTGGAGCCGAAGGCGTCGAACAGGTCCAGGGACGCCTGCCGGTCGTTGCCTTCGTCGTCCCACTGCAGCAGGACGTGCAGCGGAATGGTGACCCGGCGGGCCTCCTCGAACATGGCGCGAGGCACGAGGCTCCCGGCGAAGAAGCCGGCGGCCACGATGCGGGGCTCGACCACCGCCAACCGGATGCCGATGGAGATCACTCCCCCCGAGTACCCGACCGGGCCGCCGATGTCGGGCAGCGACAGGACGGCGTCCAGGGACACCTGCCATTCCGGGACCGACTTTTCGACGAGCGGGAGGACGAGGGCGTCGATGATCTCGTCACCGACCGGCTCGCCGGCCTCCATGACCCGGCGCAGGTCGGCGCGGGCCTGCTCGGCGGCGGCCCAGCGGGGCCGGTCACCGCTCCCGGGGAGCTCGATGGTGGCCGCGGCGAAGCCGTCCGCCGTACAGCCTCGGGCCCGGGCGACCAGCCGGGGGTACATCCTGCGCAGTCCGAGCGGGGGGAGGCCGAGCAGGATCAGCGGCACCGGTGCGGACGCGGACGCGGATTCAGGCGTCCACAGGACGCCGGGGATCTCACCGAGGGTGAACTCGCGCTCGAGGACGCCGTCGTCGAGACGCTGTTCAGAAGTGAATTGCATGGTCGTGCCTTTCGGGAGTGCACTGGAACGGCGCTCCCGGACGACGACCTATCGCCCGACCGTGACCCCGGAGGAGAGCACCCATGTCGATACTGCGTTCACGGGTACCACCTCCTCGTTCTCTCGCACGGCCTCCGGAAGGCTAGCAGACCAGCCTTCGATGACACAGACCTGCGTCCGCCAGGGCTCGGTGGCACCGGACAACCGGTGTCCCGTGTCATGAGATCTCGACCGTTACGATCTCGACCGCAGGTTTCGATCTCATCCGGTCGAGACTTCTGCTTCGCCACGCCCGGTCGCCGGGCCTTCGGTCCCGCCGAACCTTGCCGGTGCGGCGAACATCGGGTCGATGCCGGTCAGATCGCAGCTGGCCGCCCAGAGACGTGCCGCGCTCGTGGTGTCGGCCAGATGGCTCCAGAGGGGTTCGATCCTGGGCGTACCGCGCAGTCCGAACGCTCGGGGACTCAGCAGCTGGCCGCCGCGCACACCCGGGTCGAGCACGGCCCGGACCGCGGGCCATGCGGCGGCGTCCTTGCCCTGGACGACCAGGCCGAGCGGCAGGCGGCTCAACCGCTCGCCGGTGGTCCGGACGTGGAACGGCGGACGCGAAGGGGTGAGGGAGTCGAGCGCGCCACCGGGATGGACGAGCACGCTCAGTGTCGTGCTGCCGGCGGCACGCAGGCAGCGGTCGAGTTCGAGAGCGAAGAGCATCTGGGCCAGCTTGGAGCGCGCATAGGCGCGCTTGGGCCGGTAGTCGTGCACGCTCTGGAGATCGTCGAGGTCCAGGCGTTCGGACTTGGCCGCGAAGCTGCCGGTGGTGACGATCCGGCTCCCCGGGGTCGCCATGAGCAGAGGGGCCAGGTGGTGGGTCAGCGCGAAGTGCCCCAGGTGGTTGGTCGCGAACATCAGCTCGTGGCCGTCCCTGGTCTCACGGCGCGGCGGGTGGTCGAGCGCCACCCCTGCGTTGTGGACGACCGCGTCGAGGCGGTCCAGCCCGAGCGCGTCCACGGACGCCTTGAGCGAGGCGGGATCGGCCAGGTCCAGGGGCACGTGCTTCACCCTGGCACCGGGCACGCGCGAGCCGATGGAGCCGATCGCGGCCTCGGCCTTCGCCCAGTCGCGGCTGCCGAGAACGACCGTGGCCCCGGTGCTGGCCAGCTGCTCGGCGACGAAATACCCGATGCCCGCGTTGCCGCCGGTGACCAGGAAGCTCTTACCCCGAGCATGAGGCAGTCGGTGAACGTCCCATTGCTGGGCCTGGGGTACGGAGGGCATGGCGGGCTCCCGGAAGCTCGGAGTGGTCTCAAAGGAGAGCGGGCCCGCACCTTCACGGTCGGCCACGCCCGGTTCCTACGGTTCCGGGGGCCACTCACATCCCGCCGACAGGTCGCTGTCCCCACTGACAGCCGACCGACATCGCGCGGGCCCGGCGCGGCAACAGCCGCTGCCTCCCCCCGCCGATCAAGAACAAGTGGCAGAAACCCACTTGCCGCCAGGACACGTGCCGGCGCCCGGTGCCGGCTCCTCGGGTCAGGGTTGCAGCAGTCCCCAGTACAGGGCCCATGGGGCGAAGACCGCGCCTGCGAGCAGCAACACGGCGAGCCGGACCCGGGCCGCGGCCACTAGGGAGCGGCGGGCGGTGGTGATCGCGGTGGCGCAGGTGGCCAGAACGGCGACAGCGGCGAACAGCTGGACTGCCAGCCAGACCACCGGCCGTCCGAGGAGCACCGGTCCGGGCAGCCCGCCCGCGGTGACTGCCAGGAAGAACAGGTAGCCCGTGGCCCCGATCGTGGCCGCCGTGCCGGCCAGCGCCGCCCAGCGCGCGGTGCGCGGCAGCTCGGCGGGCCGGGGCCGGCCTCGCAGGCGGCGGAGCGCGCCGGTCAGCAGGTACCCCGCGAAGCCGACCAGGCAAAGGGCGGCCGAGACGGCTTGCAGCCAAGGCGCCTCGTACCAGGAGAGCGGGGCGAGCGGGCGGCTCGCGGTGTCCTGACGGGGTGCCGGGTCGACGGTGATCGGGGGCGCTGCGGCGGCCAGTCGGCCGATCCAGGCCGCCTCGTACTCCGCGTAGTCGGCGGGCAGCGCGATGGGCCGGTCGTAGCCGTCGGCGAAGGTGCGTTGCAGGTTGTGCCGGACCCCGGGAACGGTGCGGATGGTGTAGTGCGCATTGCCTCCCCGGTCGAGGGCCTGCCGGATGATCCGCTCGCTCTCGGCCGGCGCCGCCTCGCGGTCCAGCGCACCCCACTCGGCCAGTACCGGCTGGCTCACGCGTTGCCAAGCCGGCACCGGGTCGTAGCCGGCCTCCGGGAACAGGCCGGCGGCGGCCAGCTGCCGGATGGCACTGACCTGCATGGCCGGCAGGAGCGAGCCCGAAACTCCCGCGTGGCGCAGGTATCCGCCATAGGCCCAGGCCTGTTGGCGCGCCGGGGTGAGGCCGACGGCGCCGGCGGTGACCACGAAGGCCACGTCGCCGGAGCGGCCGGCCGCCAGTGAGACCACCCAGGCGCCCTCGGAGAGCCCCCACAGGCCCACCCGGGACGGGTCCGCCTCCGGCCGCGAGCGCAGCAGCCGCACAGCGGCGAGGGCGTCGTCGGCCAACTGCCCGTAGTCACGGTGGGTGGTGGAGTAGCCGGCGGTGCGCTTGTCGTAGACCAGCGTGGGGATCCCCTGCCGCGCGTACGCCTCGGCGGCGGGCCGCAGTTCGGCCACCGTGACCGGGCCGGCACCGCCGACCATCACCAGTGCGGGACGCCGGACGGCACCGGGCCGCGCGATCAGTTCGCCGTGCAGGACAGTGCCGTCGGCGCCGGCGAACGTGACCTCGGTTCGGGTCGGTCCGTCGTCGGCGCTCGCCCTGGGCACCGAAACCGCCAGCAGCGTGGCGACCAGCGCCCCGATCAGCCCCCATCGCCCTGCCCCGACCACTCCTTGGACCCCGATCACTCCTTGGACCCCGATCCGCACGCTGTCCTCCATCCCCCGCATCCGGCCCGCAATGGCCGCTGTCCGTCGGGATCCAAGCCTTCCGCCCCGGCACCGGCACCGGGATGGGGCCACCGCCCGGACTCGGCGTGGGGAAAGCCCCCGTCAGCACATGAGTGCCTGACGCTGTCGGGATCTCGGAAATCGGAGGCTCCACGGTGGAGCGCGTCCAGGAGCGCGGTCTGCCGCTCGGTCAGCTTCCCGTCGGCCCGCGCCGAGGCCGGCGGTGCGCAGCTGGAGCCGGACCGGATCGGCGCGGCGGTCGCGGCGGCAGTGGCCGAGCTGTTCCGTTCGGTGCTGGACCAGCCGGGGCCCGCCACTCCCCCGGCACTGTGAGCACCCGCGCCCTGTGCGGCGACGAGAAGCTCCGCCCACCGTTCCCGCTGTCCCGCGCCGACCGGTTCGGCGACGGCCTGGCGGCGCTCGCGGTCTTCGTCGAACGCGAAGGGTACGTCCGGGTTCCGCGCACTGACAGCGAGGGCGGGGGGACCCGGCCGGCAGGCACCACGCGAGACGGCGAGGAGGCGCTCGCCGGTCGGCTACGGCTCGGCGGGAGCGCTGTCGTCCCCGCCCCGGACCGCGGCGCCGAATCGCCACGACTCGATGTCGCGGTAACGGATTGGCCCAGGGCCACGGCCGATGTTACTGCCGACCAGGTGGAGACGCTCGGCCCGCCACGGTCGGCCCACGAACCCGATGAGCCCGGCCGCGGCCTGCGGCACGCTGGTGGAATCGTCGCGACGGGACCGTGCCAGAGTCAGATGGGGCCGCAGCGGACGGTCGCTGAACTCGATCCCGCAGGACCTGACCAGCTCCCGGACGTCGGCGGCGAGCAGGTGCAGTCCCTCCAGGTCCCCGTCGATCCCGCTCCACAGCAGTCGCTCGTCGAAGTGGCCTCCACCACGCAGGCCCAGGCGCAGGGCGGGGTGCGATGCCGCCCGGCCGGCCAGCACCGACCGCAGCAACGGCACTGCTGTGGAGGGCAGTTCGCCGAGGAAGGCCAGGGTGATGTGCCAGTCCTCGATCCGGTTCCACCGCAGCCGCGGGTACATGGCGTAAGCGGGCCGCAAGGCCCGGGCCAGCTCGACCTTGGCGTCGTCGGGCGGAGCCAGCGCCACGAAGACCCGCAGGGTCGAGGGCTCAGGGTGATCGTCCACGAGGGATTTCTAGCACCCCACCAGAACCAGCACCACGGCGCAGCCGACCGGCCGAAACCGCCGCCCCAGCCACTCGCGGCCTTGTTGAAGTGCGGTGAGACTGCCACCGTTGTCGCCGCACAACCATCAACCAGCCGGGGAAGGACCCGGGTTGGGACGGCAGATGGGAGTTCGACATGACGTTTCTCCGCTCACGCGTCGCGGCGGTCGCCGTCGCGGCGACGATCGGCCTCGGTGCATTCGCCTCGGGCGCCGCACAGGCGGTGGCCGCGCCTGCCCCGGCCGCGCGGACCGTGGCCGCCATGGCTGCGACTGACAACGGCGCCACCATCATCCAGGGCAACTCGGTTCTGCCGAAGGGTAGTTCGTGGGTCTCTCCGGACGGCCAGACCGGTGTGGCCATGCAGGGAGACGGTCATGTCGTCCTCTACCACAATGGCGTCGCGACCTGGGCCGCGAACTGGACCATCAACCGCGGCGACCACTTCGTGATGCAGGGCGACGGCAACCTGGTGGCCTACGACGCCTCCAACGCGCCGGTCTGGTGGAGCGGCACCAACGGACACCCTGGCGCCTACCTCGCGGTCCAGGACGACGGCAACCTGGTGGTCTACCAGGGCACCACGCCGCTCTGGTACCCGGCCCTGAACGCCGGCTACCCCCAGCCGTCCATTCCTCCGGTCCACTTCCCCCCGAACTGCCCGACCCCGGGCCTGCCGCTCGCCCAGCCCGGCTGGACCTACAGCCCGTCCTGCCTCGGCTACCCGTTCGCCAGCTGGCCCTACTAAGCGCCCAGTGACCCCGGTCCGGCCGTGACGGCGGGCCCTGCCCTGGCAGGGCCCGCCGTCCTCGCCCGTCCATGCGCCGGACGAGGACCCCGGTGCTCGGCTGCCGGTCGGAGAAGTGGTCCCGGACCGCCGGCCGGTCTGCACGACGTTGACACCGGCTTTCGTCACTCCGGTCAGAAGTAGCCGGCAGCGGACGTCAGCAGCTCGTCCCCGGTCAAGCCGCATCCTCCGCTGACATCACGGTGACGACCATCAACTGGCCATCACCCGCGGACCATCACGGCTCCGAGCACGGCGCGGGCCCCAGACATGCAAGGATCCGCTCATGCGACGGGGGATCAAGGACGCGCGTCTTCCACGGGACCGCCATTGGGCCGCCGGCATACCGCTGGCCGTCCTCGGCATCGGCCTGATCGGCACCATGGTTCACCTGGAGAAGCAGGCCCACGATGTCGAAAGCCGAGCTCTACGCGCCCGGGCCACGATCATTCGCACCGAGCAAGCCCAGGACCATCGGTCGAACCACGCCCGGTACCTGCTGAGGTTCGACCCGAGCACCCACCTGGCGCCTCAGTGGACGAGCGGCGGCAGCGTCACGGGCAACGTCGGCACCACCGTCGACGTGATCTACGATCCGTCGGAACCCACTCACCTCGAAGCGGCATCCGAACTGACCCTTGGGCGCTGGCTTCCGGCGGTCATGTTCGGAGGCGGTGGCGTGACCGCTCTGGGGGTCGCAGCGGTGGCGCTGCACGGTGCGCCGCGACGCAAGAGCTGACCTGTCGGCCTCTGGGCCCACCGTCGAATCCGGCGGTGGGCCCGGATGACGGCCGGCCACGACACGCCGCTCACCCACGGCGGCATCATTGCCTTCCTTCCCGCCGGCACAAGGGGCAGGGAAGGCGACCGGGGACCGGATGGGCCCGACGACTACGCGCGATCACCGGCCGGGTCGTACGGGGCGGACCGACCGGCGAGCAGGCGCAGGGCGTGGTCGGAGGGGCTGTCGGGTTCTGCGGTGGAGAGGTAGAGGGCTTGGTCGGGGTCGTCGGGGAGGGTGAGTGACTCGTAGGTGACCGAGGATCATCGCCGGGGTGTTGGTCAGGGTGTCCAGGACCCGCAGCAGTCCGGGCCGTACCCGTTGGGGTGGTTCGGGGCGTCGGCCGGTGGAGCCAGGCTTGGGTTTGGCCAGGTCGAACAGGTGGGCCCGCTCCGCGGGGTCGAGGCGCAAGGCGCGGGCCACGGCGTCCAGGACGGCGGTGGAGGCGTTCGGGGTGCGGCCGCATTCCAGACGGACGTAGTAGTCGACGCTGACTCCGGCCAGCCGGGCGACCTCCTCGCGGCGCAGGCCGGGCACCCGGCGGCGGCCGGCGTGCGGGCCCAGGCCCGCCTCGTCGGGTCGGATCCGTGCCCTGCGGGAGCGCAGGAAGCCCGCAGTTCCAGGTTGGGTCCGCGCTCCGGTGACGTGCTCATTCCTTCAGGCTAGGACGGTGTACGGGGCCGCGGGCCACGTGAGAGGGGGTCTGCGGGACCCCCGGTGGACCCGGGCTCCTGTACCGGCACGCACGGGGCCCGGGGTGGTGATCTCCTGGAATGCGGCACGACCCAACCGCTTCGAGAGGCATCTCCATGACCAAGCCCCTGATCGTCATCACCGGCGCCAGCTCCGGCATCGGCGCCGCCACCGCGCGTCTGCTGTCCGCGCAGGGACACCCGTTGCTGCTGCTCGCCCGCAGGCTGGAGAAGCTGGAGGAGTTCGCCTTGCCGGAGACGCTGTGCCGCAAGGTGGACGTCACCGACCGCGACGCCGTCGAGAATGCCGTGCGCGAGGCGGAGGAGCGGTTCGGCCCCACGGACGCCATCGTCAACAACGCCGGCGTGATGCTGCTGGGCCGCATCGGCGACCAGCCGGTCGACGAGTGGGACCGGATGATCGACCTCAACGTCAAGGGCGTGCTGTACGGCACCCGCGCGGTGCTGCCCGGCATGCTCGCCCGCGGCACCGGCACGGTCATCAACGTCAGCTCCATCGCGGGCCGCAAGACCTTCCCCAACCACGCCGCCTACGTCGCCACCAAGTTCGCCGTGCACGCCCTGTCGGAGAACCTGCGCGAGGAGGTCGCCGCGACCGGCGTCCGCGTGGTGACCATCGCCCCCGGCGCCGTGGAGACCGAACTGCTCTCCCACACCAGCGACGAGAAGATCAAGAGTGACTACGAGGTGTGGAAGGAGTCCGCGGGCGGCGCCCTGGAGCCGCAGGTCGTCGCCGCGGCCATCGCCTACGCCTACAACCAGCCGCAGAACGTCACCATCCGCGAGATCGTCCTCGCCGCCACCGGCCAGGAGGCCTGATCCGGGCCGAGCCGGACCGCCGGGCACGACGCTTTCAGTCACTGTCGGTTCGCGGTCAACCCACCCGCATCACATGAAGCTGCCCGAACCCGATCCCTCGCCCTGCCGCCGCTGCTGCTCGCGCTCCTCGAACCAGCGCTCGAGGTCCTCGTTCCAGCGAGCCGCGTTGCTGCCGTCCAGCTGACCGGCGAAGGCCCGGTAGGCGGCCGGCACCAGAGCCTCGCGGTCGGCGGGCTCCGCCGAGGCGATCGCCCAGAGCGCCTCGGCGGTGTCGTCGTCCAGCCCGGTGCAGGAGTGCGGTCCCCCGCCGGCGAGCACGCGCTCCAGTTCCTCATGGAAGATCTGCCGCAGCTCCTGGTCGGTCGGCCACCCGTGGCGCATCCCAGCCCCTCATCGACGTCGAACCCGAACTCCAGCCCTCCGGAGAAGACTCGGTTGCCCAGGCATCTGGTTCCACCTGTCCGGAGGGGGCCGGTGGCGGCGTGGTCGAGCTGGGCGTGCCCGGTCGACGGCCCCGTGGAACCGCGGCGTTGACTCGGCCGGGTGGCAGCGCTCCGGAAGCGGACCAGGCCCAAGCGGGAGTCCGGCTAGAGGTGGGAGGCCATCAGGTCGTGGTCCACCGTCAGGGTGCCGCGGTCCAGTGCGGGCAGCCCCAGGTGGTCGCAGATCAGCTTGGTGAGCTGCTGCTCGAAGTCCCTGCTCTCGTGGTCCAGTCCGGCCGCCGTGATGACGGGGGCCAGTTCGTTGGGCCAGTGCTCCCCTACGTGTTCGGGTCCCTCGTAGTCGATGCAGGACGAGGTCCGGCCGTCCTTGTAGTGGTAGGCCTTGGGTCCGTGGGCCTTGGCGATGCACGGGTTGGGGACGAACACCACCAGCTCGGCGCCCTGAGGACACAGCTCGCGGTAGTCGATGTCGTCGTAGTCGTCACGCGACGCATTGACCAGGTTGTGCACGATCACACCCCAGTCGCCGGGTGCCACGTCGTTGCCGTGGGCGAGCGGCGGCCGGTGCAACGCGACCAGTCCTTCCGCCATGGAGGCCAGGCTGGTTCCCCTGAAGTACACCAGGACGGATTCGTCGTCCCCGTAACGGTCTTCGCCCAGCCACGCGATGACGCCGCACTTGATCCAATCGGTCATGCCCGGCACCGTAACCCGAGCCGCCGACACACCCGGCTGCCTGTCGGCATCGTGGGTACGGTGGCGGCGGCGCGGTGTGGAGTGGGCGTAGCCCTGCGCGGCGGCCGGGACCGGCGCCTGGTCCGGCGGTCGACTATCCGTCCGCGACATGGATGACGACCTTGCCGCGCCGGTGTTCCTTCTCCAGCGCCTCGTACGCGGCGCGGGTCTGCGCGAGGGGAACGACCCGGTCGACCTGCGGGAGCAGCCGTTCGCTCGTGATCAACTCGCTGATGGAGTCGAGCCCGTCACGGTCCGGCTCGACGATGAAGAACACGCCGTGTGCGGCAGGGTCCCGGGCCGTGCCGGGGTCGGGCGGCGCGACGATGCTGACCAGGACGCCGCCCGGGCGCAGCACGGCCCACGACCGGGTCTGGGTGTCGCCGCCCACTGTGTCGAGCACGACGTCCACGTCGGCCACCTGGTCCTCGAACCGGCCGCCCGCGCAGTCGATGACGTTCCGGGCGCCGAGGCCGGCGACGAATGCGGCGTCGCGGGCCGAGGCGGTCGCGGTGACCCGGGCGCCCAGTGCGGCCGCGATCTGGACGGCGAACGAGCCGACGCCTCCGGCGCCGCCGTGGACGAGGACGTGCCGGCCGGGCTCCAGGTGGGCGTGGTCGACGAGGGCCTGCCATGCCGTGAGCGCCGCCAGCGGGACGGCCGCCGCGCTGCGGTGGTCCAGTCGGGCCGGCTTGGCGGCGAGGACCCCGGCCGGCACGCCGACGTATTCGGCGGCGGCCCCGTCCTGCAGGAACGGAATCAGTCCGTACACCTCGGCACCCAGCGCCGGGGCCGTGACACCTGCCCCGTGCTCGACCACGACGCCGGACACCTCGTGCGCGGGGATGACGGGCGTCCGGTCCCGCCCGGAACCGTCGAAGCTGTCGGTCCAGGTGGCGTCCCAGGAAAGCTCGCCCGTGGTGATGGAGGCCGCCCGGACCGCGACGACGACCTCACCGGGCCCCGGCTCGGGACGCGGCGCGCTCTCGTAGACCAGCTCTTCGGGGCCTCCGCGTCGGTGAGCGCGTACCGCGCGCATCGTGCTCATGAGGCCCTCGCTTCCGGATCGGGGCGGGGCCGTGCCGAAGGCCACGCCGTCACGACCAGCATCACAGGCAGCGCCGCAGCCCGGCATCGCCCATTCAAGGGATCTTCAGCGAACCACCGACCCATCCCACCTGAGAAGCCGGCTCGTGCGGCCGTACGCCTTGCGATCGGGGTGGTTGCGGGCGCGCTGGCGCCTGTCCTCGCACCCCGGGCGCTCCAACCGGTCCGGGCCGGTTTCCTCCCGCAGCTCCGGCTCCGAGCCCGTCTCGCCACCGATCGAACCCCGGTGCGTCCGACACGGGCGCAGGGAGGCGTTCGCCGTGCGGGCGGCGTCCAGTTGTTCCTCGGCCTCCCGTTGCAGCCGTTCCTCGCGTTCCTGGTGGCAGGGCCGGCAGCGGCCGCCGGGGCGGCGGGTCCACCTGCGGCTGCCGTACGCCCTGGGGCGGTCGGTGGTGCGTGCACGGCATGACCATTCCCCGCCGCCTACGGCGCCGCGCCGCAACCGTCCTGCTCGCGCTGTCCGCCCGCCGGCGGGCGGGCGGGGCCTGCTCAGGCCGCGCAGCGTGAAGGCCACGCTACGGGCGCGCTCCAGCCGGTCGCGGCGCACGGGCCGACGGGTGGTCACCAGGGGATCGGGCGGCCCTGGCGGAAGAATCCACCGGTGGGGCCGGAGTCGGGGAGGGTGGCGGCCCACAGGACGCTGGCGGCACCGGTGGAGACGGGGGCACCGCCGGCACCGCCCATGTCGGTGGCGATCCAGCCCGGGCAGACCGCGTTGACCAGCACGCCGTCGGAGCGGAGTTCACCGGCCAGGGTGCGGGTGAGGGCGTTGAGCGCGGCCTTGGAGACGCCGTACGCCGGGGTGCCGCCGCCCATGGACGCGAGGGAGCCGCCCTCGCTGGAGACGTTGACGATCCGCGGGTGGGCGGAGCGCCGGAGCAGCGGGACGAAGGCCTGGGCGACCTGCCAGGCGCCGAAGAGGTTGGTCTCCATGGTGCGGCGCACCTCGTCGAGGTCGACGTCGACGGCCCGGCGGCCCGTGTCGTAGTTGATCGCCGCGTTGTTGATCAGGACGTCGAGGCGGCCGAACTCGGTCTCGACCGAGCGTGCGAGTTCCAGGGCACCGGCGGCGTCGGTGATGTCGAGGGTGCGGGTCAGGAGGGTGCCGCGCAGGCCGCGGCTGCGGGAGAGGTCGGCGGCGGCGTTCTTGGCGGCCTGCGGGTCGCGGGCGCAGAGCAGCACGGTGTGGCCGAGTTCGGCGAGTTGGCGTGCGGTTTCGCGGCCGATGCCGCGGTTGGCGCCGGTGACGAGGGAGATCGGTGCGGAGGTGTCCATGGCCGGTCCCCTTCCCCGGTCGTCCACGGATCATCCCGGCGGCCTCGGACGGTACGGACGGGAAGTTCGGCGGGTGGGTCAGGCGAGGGTTTTGTAGAAGAAGGTGCAGGAGGCGAGGGTGCCGTCGGGGTCCGCGGCGTAGCCGGGGACGAGCCCGTACGGGGTCCAGCCGGCCGAGCGGTAGAGCCGTTCGGCGGGGCTGTCGGTGCGGGTGTCGAGCATCAGCAGGGTGGCGGAGGCCGCGGCGGCGGCGCGTTCGGCGGTGTCGAGGAGGCGGCGGGCGAGGCCCTGGCCGCGGGCGTCGCGGTGGACCATCAGTTTGACGACCTCTGCGCGGTGGCGGCCGTTGTCCTTGTCGCCGAGGACCAGGCTGACGGTGCCGACGATCCGGCCGCCGGGGTCGCGGGCGATCCAGCCGAGGCGGTGTCCGGCGGCCAGCGCGTCCTCGTACTGGAGCCACCAGCGGGCGGCCTCGGTGCGGTCGAGGCCGTCGAGGAAGCCGATCGACGCGCCGTCGGCGACGGCGTCGAGCAGCAGGTCGGCGAGCCCGTCCTGGTCGGCCGTCAGGTCGGCGGCGGCGAGGCGGACGATCTCGGTCATGGCGGGTACCGCCTGGGGCGCGGCGGTCGAGGCGGTCACGGTTGTCACGGCGGTCCGGGCAGTCCCGGCGATCGAGGCGGTCATGGCCGTCACGGCCGTCACGGCAGGACGACGGCGAGGGCGTAGCGGACCGGCCGCGGGCCCGGGCAGTGGAAGCGGGACGGGCCCCAGAGCCGGAAGCGCAGGCAGTCGCCGGTGGCCAGCTGGTGGGCCTCGCCGCGGACGGTGAGTTCCAGGGTGCCGTCCAGGACCCACAGGTGCTGTTCGAGACCGGGGACGGGCGGGGCGTCGTAGTCGATGGCGGCGCCGGGGTGCAGGGTGCCCTCGATCAGTTCGCCGCGCAGGCCCGCGTGCGGCGGGGAGACGGAGCGGCGGACGAAGCCGGATGCCGGGTCGCGCCAGAGCGGCTGGTCGGCGGCGCGGAGCAGCTGGGGTGGTTCGGCCTCGACCTCGGCGAGCAGGCGGGACATGGTGCGGCCGTACGCGGAGCAGAGCCGGCCGAGCTGGGCGGCGGTGGGGCTGATCTCGGCGCGTTCCAGGCGGGAGAGGGTGGAGCGGCTGACGCCGCTGCGACCGGAGAGGTCGTCGAGGGACCAGCCGTGTTCGGCGCGGAGCGCGGCCAGGCGGGCGGCGAGTCGCAGGTCCTCGGGGGACGGTTCCGGTTCTCTCATATTCGGGAGGATATCCCGGATTGGGGATGCGACGGCTGGCGGGGCGGTGCGCGGCTCCATCACCGGGCAGTTGCGCCGGCCGCTGGCGGTGCGGGCCGGTGACGCACGATGCTGCTGATGCGCCTGATGCGCCAGGAATCGGGATGAGACGCTCGGTCACCGATGCTCCCGGTGCGGGCCGAGCCGCTTGTGTCCCCTCGGCCCGCAACCGGCCGCCGCTCAGCGGGTTCAGTCGGCGAGCTGGGCTTGGAAGACGGCGCTGTTGAAGTACGCCTTGGCCTCCCGGATGAGGCCGGTGTCATCCAGCTCGTAGATGTTGATGCCGGACCAGTTGACCGGTTTGCCGTCCAGGGCGACGGCGGCGCCACGCCAGGAGACGGCGACGTGGTTGCCGATGGTGTGCGCCTCCATGGGCGTGAGCCCGAGGAAGGGTTGGAAGTTGGGCAGGACGGAGGCGATGAAGTCGCGGATCGCGGTGCGTCCGGTGATCGGAGACGTGCCGATGGGGTCGTGGAAGACGCCGTCCTCGGCGAAAGTCTTCGCCCAGGTGTCGGCGTCGCCTTCCTGGGAAGCGCGGAAGAACTGCAGGACAGCAGGAGGCATGGCCGGGAATGTCATGGAGGATCCTTCGAGACGGATGCTGGCTTCGGGGCGGGGAGATGAGCGCGAAAGCGGCGGTGGCGCCCGTGTGGACGTGCGATCGCCGTTCACCTCGGTGAGGCCGCCGAGCGCCTGACCGGCGGCGCGGACGGCGTGTCCTTGCGACCGCGGTGACGTGGGCGGCGGTCGGCGAGACGGGCGGTGAGAGCGGCGGCCGCGGCAAACGCGATGAGGGCGCACACCCCGGGCCAGCCGAGATGGGCGTAGGTGCGGATGCCGAGCCAGGATCCGGCGCTGCCGCCGAGGAACGAGCAGGTCATGTAAGCGGTGTTCAGCCGGCTGCGGGCCTCGGGGCGCAGGGCGAAGATGCGGGCCTGGTTGGCGACCTGGCTGCACTGCACCGCCACATCCAGCAGCAGGAGGCCTCCGGCGAGGGCGGCCAGGCCGATGGGGCCGCCCGATGCGCCCGCGGCGAGCACCGCGGCCGCGGCGAGGGTGGCCCCGATGCACCAGCCGTTCACCCGATCCGGGCCGTGCCGGTCGACCCGGCGTCCGGCGGCCGGAGCGCAGAACATGCTCGCCGCTCCGATCAGGGCCAGCACGCCGACCGCCTGGGCATCCATGCGGTAGCGAGGGCCGGTGAGCAGGAGGGCGAGTGCGGTCCAGGCCGCGCTGAAGCCGCCGAAGAGAAAGGCCTGGTAGAGCGCGGAACGGCGCAGGCCCGGCTCGGTGCGCAGCATCCGCACGGTGTCGGCGAGCAGGACCGGATACCGTACGCGGGCGGCCGGCGCGGTGGCGGGCAGGGCCAGGCCAACAAGCGGGCGATCTACGACTACTTCGGCGACAAGAACAGGCTCTTCACCGCTGTCCTCGAACGCCTCATGGCCGACCTCGCCCGGGCCGTCCCGCCCGGCGACGACGACCTGTCCGCCTACGCCGAGCGCCTCTTCGACTACCACCGCGCCCATCCCGAGGCTCTGCGGCTGCTCATGTGGGAAGCCCTCGAACTCGGTGACCAGCCCGTGCCGGGCGAAGAGACCCGAACCCGCCACTACCAGGACAAGCTCCAGGCCACACAAGCCGCCGACGACAAGGGCGACCCTCGGACGCGCCTGTTCCTCACACTCGGCCTGGTCGGCTGGAGCCTGGCCATGCCCCAGGTCCGCCGCATGATCCTCGGCACCGACCACAGCCTCGACCAGCTCCGCTCCGACATCGCCCGAGCCGTCCAGGCACTGCCCACCGGAGACGGGCTTCCCGAGCAGGCATAGCCGCGAGCACCCCGCGCCGGCGCAACGGCACCAGGGCGGACAGGGGGGCACGGCCTGGACTGCGGCCGGACGGGCGGGCCGGGGCCGAGGCCACGCCCCGGACGGCCGCCGGGGCGCAGCGGCGGGCAGTGAGCACGAGTCCGCCGGCCTCGGCAGGCCCGCTACTCGCCCCCTCCCGCCCCATTGGCGGGTGCGGCGTTGGTGGCGGCCACCGCACGGTGCAGGGCCCGTGCGATCTTCACGGCGTCGCCGACGGCCCAGACGTGGATGAAGAACATGCGGGGCGAGTCGACCAAGCCGTGGTTGTGCAGTTCGACGATCCCGATCCCGTCGCGCTGGAGTACGCCCAGCACATGCTGCGCCTCCCCCGCCAGCACGGCGACGTCCCCGCTGAGCGCGGCGCGGCCTCCCCCCACCGGCTGGAAGCTGAAGGCCGTGGTCGCCCCGGAACCGGGCGGCAGGACGTATCCGCCGTCGGTGATCGTCTCGCGGCGCAGGAAGGCGGACTTGTAGACACTGCCGTAGACGGTGCCCGTGGTACCCAGGGCGGCGTCGATGCCCGCCGTGTCCAGCTCCAGCTTCTTCGGGGGAGTCGTCGAGGACTTGGCGGGCGGCGTGCCCGTGTGAGCGAACGCGGCGCGCAGGCCGCGGGCCAGGGCCACGGCGTTCGGACCGTGTCCGTGCGTATGGATCCACACGAGACGGGGAGTGTGGGCGGGCAGGTGGTTGTGAATGGCCACCTGCCCGATGCCGTGTGACTGCAGCGCGCCGATCACCGGGGGCAGTTCCGCCTCGGTGACGGCCAGTTCTCCCATGGTCAGGGTGGTGTTGTCGGCATAGCGGATGAAGGACACGTGCGAGCCGACGGCGAGTTCCGGCGAAACGGTGACGCCGTGGGAGAGGACATGCAGGTCGGTGCGCGGGAAAGCCGTCCGGTAGATCAGCTTGCCCAGCATGCTGCCCTTGCGGCCCAGCTCCGCCGCGACCTGAGTCCAGTCCCCCGCGGTGCTCTCAGCCGGACGCACCGGCGCGCCGGCCTCCCCGCCGTCAGCGCCCGCCTCGCCTCCGTGGGCGTGATCCGTGCCGCCGTACGCCCCTTCGGCCAAGGCGTCCTGCCCGGCACCGACGGCCCGTCCCGGCAGTGCCGCGAATGCCGATCCCAGCACGGCCGTGGTCAGGACGCGGCGCCGTGATGCCCCGGCGTCTGTTCCGGTCGGTCCCGGTCTCGCTTGAGTAGCCACGTGTTCGCCTCCCGACGTGCCGCGTCGTGAAATCAAAACACCGTTCGTCGTGCGGACGACGATTCGACACACGCGGACCGACCGGTCCACCCCCGGATGGGGTGTGTCCAGGCCGGCGCCGACGGGGACCTGGCCCGGGCGGTGCCGGCGGACTCCGCGATCGTGCGGGCCCACCGACACGCGGTCTGGGCCCGCAAAGGGGCCCCGGCCGGCGGGCCCGACCATGGCCACCTGTCGTCGGGCCAGGGGAAACCGCAGTCGCTGACGGCACCGGCCGTCCGTTGCACACGTACGGCGCTCGGCCACGCGCGCCCCTCCTCAGGAGCTCATAGCCTTGGTTCATGGCGGAGGCCACATCCGACAGCGGGCCGGACAACAGCCATGAGAAGGGCGACATCTCCGGGCGCCCCCTTCCGGTGGCTCGGCGCTCACGGCCCCCGCAGCCGGGAGCGGCGCCGGAGCCGACCAGCTCCCCACCTGGACCAAAGCCCTCGGCTGGTGCGGTGTCGCTGGGCTGATCTACCTGCTGATCTGTGCCGTGAGCATCATCAGTCGCGGCTTTGCGGGGCTGGGCAGCGACGCGGCGCACGCCATGTTCGCCTTCGCCGCGCACCCGTGGGTCGGTCTGAGCGTCGGCATTCTCGGTACGGTCCTGATCCAGTCGTCGACCACGACGACGGCCATCGCCGTCACCGCCGTAGGGTCGGGCGCGTTGCCCATCCAGGGCGCGATCCCCATCATTCTGGGCGAACGTCGGCACCACCGTGACGACGAGCCTGGTCGCCCTGACCTTCATCGGCGACCGCACAGAGTTCCGCAGGGCGCTGGGCGCCTCGACCGTCCACGACTTCTACAACTGGCTCGCGCTGCTGATCTTCTTCCCGATCGAGCTGATCTGGCATCCGCTGAAGCACATCAGCGGGACGTTGACCAATGCGCTGTACGGCACGGACTGGCTGCCGAACCCGGCCCACTTGAACTTCATCCGGGCGGCCACCAGACCGGTGGAACACGGAGTGATCCACGCGACGTCGCACATCAGCAGCACACTCGGTCCGCTGTTCACCATCGTGATCGGCGCCGCGCTGATCCTGGTCGCCGTCCGCTACCTGGGAAAGCTGCTCAAACTGCTCATGGTCGGCAGGGCCCGCGACATCCTGATCAAGGCCGTCGGCCGCAACGCCTACCTCGCCATGGCGTCAGGCATGGGAGTAACCGTCGTCACCCAGTCCTCGACCATCACCACGTCCGTGCTGGTCCCCTTCGCCGGAACAGGCATCCTGACACCGGCGCAGGTGTATCCCGTCGTCGTCGGCTCCAACCTCGGCACGACGTTCACGGTGGTCTTCGCGGCGTTCGCAGGCGTCGGACAGGACGCGAAGATCGGCCTGCAGGCGGCCTTCGTGCATCTGATCTACAACCTCTTCGCGATCGTCGTGATCTACGTGATTCCGCTCCTGCGCCCCGTGCCGCTGTTCTGCGCCGAGAACCTCGCCCGCATCGCCTCCGAGCACCGATGGGTCCTCGCCGTCTACCTCGGCACCGTCTTCATCGCACTGCCCGCCCTGGTCATCGTGCTGGTGGGCGTGCTCTGAGTACCTGGTGCGTCCTGCGCGGCCTCGGCCCTTGAGCTCGTACATCTTCCGGTCCGCCCGGCCCAGCGCCGCCGACAGGTCGTGGGATCGTGACACCCGGGCCGTTCCCAGCGACACCCCGACCGTGAGGGGCACGCCCTGGTGTGTGACGGGAGCGCAGATGGCGGTGCGCAGCGCGGTCAGCCGGTCCTGCACACGCGGGTCCCGCCGCGCGAGGACCACGAACTCGTCACCGCCGAGCCGTGCGGCCACCCGCGGCGGGGCCACCACCGGAACCAGCGGGTCAGCCGGTGCGGGGTCGCTGCGTGTCGGCACCGGGGTCGACGCCCGTGTCGGCGGCATCGTCGGGGCGGTTCGCGGCGACCTGCCCGGCGCGGTCGGCTATCTGCTGGAGCGCGGTCACGTGCGCGCGCAGCCGCTCCCGGCCGTCGGCGGTGGCCCGCACCCAGGTGCAACGCCGCTTCCCGACATGACCCTTGCGGATCTCGATGAGATTGGCGCCGCCGAGCGTGGTGATCTGCTTGGACAGCGCCGAGTCGCTCAGCCCGGCATGGTCGCGGACGAAGGCGAACTCGCACCAGGTGGTCGCGGACACCAGGGAGACGATGGTCAACCTGGTCGGATCCAGGAGGAGTTGCTCCAAACCGGGAACGACGTCGGCAGCCGGTCCGGTCTCGCTCATCGGATCGCCGCGCGACGGGCCATACGCCGCAGCACCGCGCTGAACAGCAGGCCCACGGCAACGTAGAGGACGGCGTACGGGAGCGCCGCGGTGGTGTGCGGGTGCTCGCGGATCCAGGCGGGCATTCCGGATCCGGCCAGCATGCGGTACGCGGCGGGGCCGGCGAAGTGCTCGACGATGACGGCGATGAGGCCCACCAGCAGAACGGGCAGCCAGGCGTACCCGGGAAGGGCGCTGCGGTGCAGGGCGCCGGAGGCGGCGGCCACACGCGGGCTGCGCCGCCCGGCGACGACCCAGGCGACGGCCAGGGCACCGAAGCCGAGATTGACGACCACCTTGACGGCGGAGCCGAAGTCGTTGGCGGCGAGGACCGGCGCCACGACAGCGGCGGCCGCCGCCCACAGCCACCAGGGCGTGCGCAGCGACTCGGCGGCGCCGAGACGGACCGCGCGGACACGGGCCAGCGCGTCCCGGGCCTCGGCGGGGCTGGGCGTACTCATGCTCTTCTCCTCTCGGGTGCGTACTTTCCTATAGGGAAAGCAGCACCTGCTTTCCCGCCAGGAAAGTAGGTGGCGAAGGCGATCCCGTCCCCGGCGCCGGCGTGCCGGTCGACGGTGCGCTCGTCGTCCCGGGCCCGGTGCAGGGGCTGCCCGACGTTCTCCAGGGTCATCCCGGCCGCCCCGCGGCGGACCACCGGGCCAGAAGCTGAAGATCTTCGTCGGGATGGGCGGTAGGGGCGGCTGCCCCGGCAACACCGGACCCAAGTGCGACTGTTGTCTCGTCCGCTGGACCTGGCCCGGCCTGCGCTCGGGTGACTCCCGCCTCCGCCGCGCGCATTGCGCTTATCCGCTGGGATACCTACCGGTGAACATGTGTCACGTGAACACTGACCCCGCTCCCGGGAAGGCCCTCATGCCCGCTGACGACGAACTCCACCGTTTCCTCGCCGCCCTCAGCCCCGCCAGCCGCGAAAAGGTGCAGGCGCAGCCACGCGAGCGGCAGGAGCAACTGGCTGCGGCCTGGGAGACCGAACTCAGCGAGGACACCGATCTGGACACGCTCGATGAGCTGTCGCCGGAAGCAGCCGCGGACGAGGCGGCCGAGCGGGTGGTACGGGACTTCTTCGAGCAGTGACCCGCGGGGCCGATCGGCCCT
The DNA here is from genome assembly GCF_044768305.1 of Kitasatospora sp. NPDC101155. Taxonomy (NCBI): domain Bacteria; kingdom Bacillati; phylum Actinomycetota; class Actinomycetes; order Kitasatosporales; family Streptomycetaceae; genus Kitasatospora; species Kitasatospora sp. NPDC101155. The sequence continues at coordinate 23,448 of NZ_JBIWPN010000051.1, forward strand.
TGGGGAAGATCGGAACTCACTACCGGGTCCCGTCGGCGGGCGGCCCCGCCGGGCGGGGACGTGCCGGGGCCGGACGAAGGCTGGAAACCAGGGCCGCGGGGTTTCGCCGGTCCGCCCGGCAGGGGACCCGTTCGGAAGCGAATCCACAGCCGCCCGCACCCCTGCGGGCGGCCCGAGGACAGGAACGAGCCCCTTGAAAGCAACCACCCGGTCCGACGCGGCGGCCATCCCGCCCACCGAGCTGAAGGCATCGCCGACGTACCGCCAGGACGGCGCCGAGCGCATCCTCGGCATCTCGTTGGAGTGGACCGTCGGCCAGAACAACGGCTCCGGAGCGCCGGGCGACTGGACGGAGGGCAAGGACGGCCGCTACCCGCGCCAGTACGAGGTCCGGGTGAACGACGGCGAGCTGGAGCAGACCTTCGTCATCGGCTTCAACAGCCTCCCGACCTGGGGCACGTACTGGAACCTCGCCCGCACCCACTGGGTGAGCCTCGGCCCCGCCGCCACCGGCCGCCACACCATGCGGATCCGCGCCAAAATGAACGGCGGCTGGAGCGAGTGGACGAACACCGCCGAGGCCGACCTCGCCGACGCCACCGCCTACCGCAACCCCTACTCCGAGAGCGGCGCCCCCGCCCGCGCCGAGGCCCCCACCCCGCGGCACGGCACCGTCTGCCGCCCGCTCTCGCGCACCTACCGCGCCCTGGTCCGCAAGGAACAGGACCCGGTCTGCCAGGCCGCCCTCCAGCAGGTCGACAACCCCGGCGACTGGGCCGCGGTCGTCCCCGCCGTCACCGCGGACAACAAGCCCTGGAACGGCCAGTACCTCGAATACCGCAAGTACTTCGCCCCCAACGACCCCGTCATCCCCTCCGCCGGCCGCCGCGAGTTCCGCGGCCTCGCACTGCGCCCCGCCGACGTCGCCGGCGCCGACTGGCCCGTCGACCGCCTCGACACCGGCCAGGGCGAGCTCACCCTCACCTACGGATACTCCCAGCCCCACACCGGCTGGACCTGGACCCACCAGTGGTTCGTCACCCGCGACGGCTGGCAGCCCGAGGACGGCATCTCCTGGGACACCCTCGACCCCATGCCCTTCCTCGTCGACCTCTACGGCGGCGACGACGTCCCGATCGACGACCCGGACCTGAACCGGACCGAGACCCGCACCATCCACACCGTCCCCCGCAAGACCGGCCGCCACGCCCTGGTCAACATCTGGGGCGGCCACGGCGGCCACGGCGGCACGGGCGAGTACTTCGTCTCCGTCTGCGACGTCCACTTCAACTGACCCACCCGCCCTGCGGCGCCACACCAGCAGTGGCGCCACAGGGCGGGCGTCCGGGACGACCCGACATCCGGGCCACCCTCCACCAGCTCACACCGGGCGCCACGGCGGGCAGACTCCCCTCGCAGCGAGCGGCGAGGCGCAGCCCGGCGCGTCGTAGCGGCGCGCCGGGGTGTGGGCGGTGTGTCGTGCAGGCGCCGCCAGGCGGCCAGGGCGTCGGCCGCGGTGGCGGCGCCGGACTCGCGGCCGACATCGGCGTGCTGATCGGCGCCACGCTCTTCGACCTGGACCGCGTTCCCATCCGCCTGCCCGAACCGCTTGCCCGGCTCACGGCCCGGCTCACGCGGCCCTGGGCGGACGGCTCGCCGCCCAGGACATTCCCATGTGCGTTCGCCCACCAGCGGACCTTCGGGGGCCCGCTCCTCCCCCACCCCGGACTCGGGGCAGCGCTGAGGACGATGCCAGCCGCATCACCGCGGGTCGAGACGGTTTCAAAGGCCTCCCGTCGTCCGGTGCGAGCCTGCCGCCCACGGACGCGCGGGAGCGGGACCGGCGGCTGCCCTGTCCTGCGGCGCTTCAGCCGTGACGATGCGCCGACGCTGGCCCGGTACCGCTCCGATCCCCGTGTCGCCCGCTACCAGACCTGGTGCTCGCCGATCGGCCGGACGGAAGCGGAGGCGATCATCGCCGGCTACCTCACGGAGGATCCCGACGGGCCCGGCTGCTTCCAGTACGCGATCGAGCTGCGCCGGCGGCCCGGCTTGATCGGGGATCTCGCTGTCGCGATCGAGTCCGGCCGTGATCAGGCACAGATGGGCATCACGCTGGCGCCGGACATGCGGCATCGGGGCTACGCGACCGAGGCGATGACCGCAGTGGCGGACCGCCTCTTCGCCACGGGCGTGAACCGGATCAAGGCCGCCTGCGACGACCGCAACACGGCGTCCGCGAAGCTCCTCCGCCGCGTGGGCTTCGAACAACGGGGCCGGGAGAGCCGGTACGTGGAACAGCGTGGCGCCCACGCCGATTTCCTGCTGTTCAGGATGTCGAGCGAGCAACTGCGCCGCGCCTCATGAACCTGCCGGAACCAATCGGGTTCCAGCGGTAATCACCCCGCGCACTCACGCGCGATCACAACAGGAGGACACCATGGTGGACCCGGGCCGCGTATCGACCCGCATCGCGCCGGTCGACGAGACCGAGGGCAACGAGGACAGCACCGACTCCGTGGACACGCCGAGCCAGCCGCAGGAGCAGGGCGGCCCGGCGGAGTCGGAGGCGTAGTCCTCGGATCATCCGCGGCGCCTTCCGTCGCGGACGGCCTTCTCGGCGGTGTCTCTCCGCCGAGAAGGCCGCTGATCACGGACGTCGCCAGAACCGCCTGTCGGCGTGAGTGGGAACGGCCGGCCCAGTGATCCGGTGCCGCGGGGCCCGCGGGCTCAGGCGAGGGCGGAGACCAGCAGGGCGAAGGCGGCGATGATGACGGCGACGCGGACGTAGTGGAAGCGGTCCCAGCGGTTCATCTGCTCCTTCCAGTCCTCGGGCCGGTTCTCGGGGGTCCAGTTCTTGTTCCGGTTGTTGATCGGGACGAGCAGCAGGATCGACATGATCACGCTGACGATCAGCAGCGCGGCGGCGGTGACGACGAGGCCGGTGCCGTGGTGGTGCCATCCGGCGACGGCCCAGATGCCGGCGAGGACGAGTGAGCCGATGTACCAGAACGGCATCACGGCGCCGAGCATCCGGCCCCCGTGGGAGTGGGCCAGCTGGTTGCTGTCCTCCGGGAGGGCGTTGAAGATCGGGTTCATGACGAAGGCGACGGAGAACTCCACCCCCACCATCACGCCGACGACCACGGTGGTGATGACCTCGAGTGCGCTGAGCATGGTGCCCCTCCCTGGATCTAGCGCCGCTAGCTGATGTGGTCAACGCTAGTACTGCTTCCGCTTGATTGTCTAGCGGTGCTAGGATTCGAGTTATGTCGGTACAGGAACGCAAGGCACGCGAACGGGCGGTCCGCGAGCGCCTCATCGTGGCGACGGCCCGTGAACTCGCCGAGCAGCAGGGCTGGGACGCGGTCACCACGCGCCGACTGGCGGAGCGCATCGAGTACAGCCAGCCCGTCCTCTACAGCCACTTCCGCGGCAAGCGGGAGATCATCGGCGCCGTCGCCGTGGAGGGCGCCACCGAGATGGCCGCGGCGGTGCGGGCCGCGACCTCCGTCGCGGACGGCCCGCGCGCCCGGGTCGTCGCCCTCGCGCACGCCTATCTCGACTTCGCCGCGCGCAACTCGGCGGTCTACGACGCCTTGTTCCAGCTCGACGGCGGCCTGGCGTACGCGCAGGAGGACACCCCGGAGCCGCTGAAGGACGCCTTCGCCGCACTGTTGGAGAGCCTCGGCGAGGCCGCCGGGGACGGCGTCGACCCGGGGCTGTTCACCGAGGTGTTCTGGGCGTGCCTGCACGGCATCGCGACCCTGACCCGGGCGGGACGGCTGCCGCCGGAGTACGCCGAGCAGAGGGTGGAACTCCTGGTGGACCGGCTCGCCGTGCTCTGACACGCCATCCCGGCCGGGCACGCGGCCGGGCCCCCGGACCCCGCCGCCGCCCGCCTACGGCAACGCTTCGGGTCACTCGCGTCCGCACGGCGCAGCCGCGGATCGCCGGACCCCGCGCCCCGGACGGGCCCCCGCCCCGGGGAAGCCGCGGTGCTCATCGATCACGCGACGCAGCCGGCGGCCTGCACCCTCGCGTGTGCCCGCTCACGGGCCGTGGGGAAGCCGCCCGCCCGCTGCGCCTTGGCGTCAGGACTGGAGGGTCTCCAGCAGGTGGCGGGCGCGGGCGACCAGGTCGGCCGCGCGGGTCGGGTCGGGGGCCACCGAGTGGAAGACCAGGGCCAGCATCACGGCGGTGTCGAGCCGGTGCAGGAGGGCGGCTCTGGAGTGCAGGTCGGGCAGGTCGGCGTAGCCGGCCAGGATGCCGTCCGCGTCGATGCCGTTGTCCGCCAGCCTGGCGTACTCGGCGACCCGGGCCAGCTCCATCAGCACCGGGCCGACCAGGGCGTTGGACCGGTCGACGACGGCGGTGAGCCGGCCCCCACTGCCCAGCAGGTTCTGTCGACGGACGTCCGGGTGCAGCAGGCGCGGCTCGTCCGGCTCGGCTTCGAGCACGGCGCGGATCCCGTCGGGGTCGGGCAGCTCGGGCAGGTCGGCGGCGAAGCCGCGCAGGGTCGTATGGCGGGTCGTCAGCCGCTCGGCGAGGAAGGACGGGAAGTCCCCGGGCTCCTGGTAGGCGAACTTGATCGACGGCGGCTCCGGCCGGTGGAGAGCCGCCAGGAAGCCGCCGACCTCCTTCGGGGAGACGGGGAGCCCGTCGTGCTGGACGTAGCCCGCGAGGGAGACGACGAGACCGTCCGCCGTGGTGATCAGCTCGATCGCGGTGGCGGCGGGAAGGCCTTGGCGGGTGAGGAGCCAGGCGATCTCGTGCTCCTGACGGACCAGGTCACCGGCGTCCACCTGCCCGTAGGGCGCGGAGTAGACCCGGTGCCAAGGGATGCCTCCAGCAGGGCGGACTCGGTGGCTGCGGCGGCGAACCCGGCCGGCCCCCACCGGTCCCCGACGAAGGCCACCGGACGTCCCCAGCCGAGTGCGCCGAGCGAAGACTCTGTCCGGCGGCCCGGACACGGCCGGCCCGCGCCGTGCCCCGGGGCTTCGGCCGCCGGGCCCCGGGAGGCCGGTGAAGTCGGCCTCCCGGGGGCGGTTCTCAGCCCGCGTGCGTGCAGAGGTAGAGCTGCTGGCCGGTGACGCCGCCGTCATCGGCCCGGCCGCCGCCGGCCGGCGTCGTGCCGAGCACGTCGGTGGTCGGCACCTGGGCGCAGGCGCTCCGCACCCAGGACTGGATCTGCGCCGTCGTCGTCGCTCCCGCCGACTCGCCGCCACCGTCACCGCCACCGCCACCGCCACGCCGGTCGGCGCCGAGCAGGACGTAGCGCAACTCGCCCTTGCCGACGAGCTGTTGGAACTCCGCCAGGGTCGGCGAGGGCGCCGAGCCGCTGAAGCCGCCCATCGGCAGGACCTCCTCGCCCGTCGCCAGGATGAACGGCGATGCGGCGCTCCAGCTGGAGGCGGCCAACAGGTAGCGGGTGCCGCCCCGGTGAGCCTGCAGGTAGTCGAACAGGGCCTGCTCGGGCGCCGTCAGGTGCTCCGAGGAGCCGCCGAACCTGCCACCTCCCCCGCCGTACTGCGCGCGCAGCGCGGCCATGGCGGCAGTGGACCCCTTCGGCGACGTGTGCCGCCCGCCCCCGCCGTGCCCGCCCCCGGAGGGGCCGACGGTGCCCATGCCCGAGTTGCCGTACGCCGAGCTCAGCACCGACGACGCCCAGGCACCCGGCGCGACCAGCATCGCCGCGACGCCCGCCAGCAGCCCCGCCAGCGCGAACCCCCGCCCGGTGACGCGCTTGAGCGCGACCGCCGCGAGCAGCGCCAGCGCCACGACGCCCAGGCCGATCACGGTCGGCGCCAGCCACGGCAGGAAGGTCGGGAACTCCCGGGCCAGGTAGGCCGACCAGGCGACCGTCCCGGCAATCGCGACGGGAAGCGCCCACGCCCGGGCGCCGCCCTCGCGGAAGCCCCGCCACAGCAGGACCGTCCCCGCACCGCCCAGGACCGCCAGGGGAACGGCGATCACACCCATGTAGTAGCTGTGGCCACCGACGCTGCCCGCGCTGAAGACCAGGAAGAACACGCCCAGCCAGGCGCCCCACAGGACGTAGCCGGCCCGCAGCACGTCGGTGCGCGGCTCGCGCCGCCGCCAGGCCAGCCCGCACACCAGCGCGACGGCGGCGAGCGGGTAGAGCCAGCCGGTCTGCGGAGCGAACTGCGAGCCGAACATCTTCGTCCAGCCGCCGTCGTTCGCGCCGCCGCCCTGACCGCCCCAGCCGCCGGGGCCCTGGCCCTGGGACGAGGCCTGCGCCTGCGAACCCTGAGAACCCTGCGTGCCCTGAGATCCCTGCGTGCCGTGACCGCCGTACGAGCCCTTACCGGCACCCGCACCGCCATCCGCACCGGCTCCGCCGGCGCGGCCCCCGCCCCCGCCGCCACCCCGGACCGCCCGCACGCTGCCCGTCTGCGCCGCGCTCATCCCCAGCGAGGAGAACCGGTTCAGGAAGTTGTGGCCGACCACCATGCTGAACGCCGAGTTGTCCGTCGTGCCGTCCACGTACGGACGGTCCTGCGCCGGGGTCACCGTGACCGCCAGCATCCACGAGGCCGACACCACCACCGTCACCAGCCCGGCCAGCGCGACGTGCCCGACCCGCCGCCGAAGACCGGTCGGCGCCGCGAGCAGGTACACCGTCGCGAGCGCGGGCAGCACCGCCCACGCCTCCAGCATCTTGGTCTGGAACGCCAGTCCCACCCACACCCCGGCCAGCAGCAGCGGACGCAGCCGCGCCGTGTGGGCGGCCCGCTGCACCGCGTCCGCCGCGAGCAGGAACAGCAGCTTGACTGCTCCCCCGCCTGGAAGGCGGGGGATTCCGCCTTCGTCTGGGGGATTTCTGACTCGTGCTGCATGGTCCCCTACGGAGACCGGTGTCCTACGCACTCAACGTCAGCAGGGCACAGACCAGCCCTGACGCGCATCACACGGGCGGAGTTCTTGTCTCTCGGTGAGACGGCTCCGCACGCGGTGCAGGTATAGGTGCGCTCTCCCAGCGGCATGCGGTGCTTGGCTCTCGCCCCGCAGTGCGCGCAGTCCATCGTCGTGTGCGCGGGGTGGATCATGTGCACGCTCCGGGCGTGCTTGCGGCCCATCTCGATCAGGGCCGTCTTGGTCGCGGAGATGGCTCCGTCTGCGGCCTTCTTGGCCATGGTGGTCTTGGCGAGGAACTTCGGACGGAAGTCCTCCACTGCTATGGAGTCGTGGTCGCGGACAACGGACTTGGCCCACTTGCGTCCGGTGTCCTGGCGCTGCCGGGCGACCTTCTTGTGGGCCTTCGCCGTCTGCTTCTGTGCGCGCCGGTATCCCTTGGACGCGGGCTTGCCCTTCGGAGGGCGGCGGCGTGCCATACGGCGCTGGTACTTCGCCAACGCGGCAGCCGCCTGCGCGCCGTGCTGCGCGTGGGGGAGGTCGTGGGCGTCGCTGGTGGTGGTCGCGGTCTCCTTGACGCCCCAGTCGATGCCGATGCACCGGCCGACCGCCGGGAGCGGATCGGCCCGCACCGGAACGACGAACGACACGTACCAGTGGTCGAGGCTGTCCTGGTAGACGCGGACACTGGTCGGGTCGGCCGGGAGGTCGCGGGACCACACCACGGTCAGGACGATGCCGCCCGCGAGGTGCAGACGGCCGTCCTTGATCCGGAAGCCGCGCCGGGTGTAGTTCAGCGACGGCCGGGAGTCCTTGAGCTTCTTGTGCCTCGGCATCCCGGCGCGCTGCCGCACCGGCAGCTTCGCCTTGATGTCCTTCTGCGCCTTCGCCCGGGACTTCGCGAAGTCCCGGATGATCTGCTGCTGCGGCACCGAGGAGCCCTCCCGGAGCCACACCATGTCGGCGCGGGCCGAGGTCAGCATCTTGTCCAGTTCGGCTGGACCGCACGTCACCTTGTCCGCGTCTTCGGGGCGCGCCCGGTTGGCGCTGTGCCGTTGCCGGGACTTCGCCACACACTCGTTCCAGATCCAGCGGCACCGGCCCCACTCCGCAGACAGCAGCGCGAGGGCGGTGGACGACACGCGCACGCGGTAGGTGTACCGGGCATGCCCGGCATCCTCGGCCACTGCTGCGGTCGTCATAGCATCATGATCCGTTTCGCTCTCAGACTCCCCGAAGACTTGCACACACGACTGACAGCCCAAGCCCCACACGACCGGCGGTCCATCAACTCCGCGGTTATGCACCTGCTTGAGGTCGCTCTCACCACCGTCTCTCCCGAGATGCCGGACCGCCTTGACTGCGGTTCGGCTGCCACTGCCCCTCCCCCAGCCTTCGGCCGGGGGTACCCCCAGCGCGGGAAACCGGATTCCTCCCCCGGCTGAAGCCGGGAGCATCCTCCGGTTATTCGGTGAAAAATCGGTGCGCCTCCTGGTCGGGCCCCTCACCCCACTCGCCCGCGCGCCGCCAGGGCGGCGCGCGGGCGTGCAGCGGAGCTCGAACGTTGACCTTCTCGGTCGTCGGCGCCCTCAGCGGGCGGCGGCTCAGGCCTGAGGCGCCTGCGCCTGGGTCTGCTGCGCGGTCGGCTGGTCGCCCGCCTTGTCGACGATCGCGCGCTTCACCACGGCGGCCTGGCCGAAGACCGTGCCGGGAGCGCCGAAGTCGCTGCCCTGGTCAACGACTTCGGCGCGCTGGCCGAGGAACGCGTAGCTGTCCCTGTCAAAGATCCATTCCATCCGGGCGCCGTCGGCGACCCGCGCCACCGCGATGCCGTGCCGCCCGGTGATGTCCACCACGTCGTTCTCCAGGGTGACGCCCGGGATCTTCGACGCCGCCTGGTAGAGCGCGGCGGTGACGGCCGGCGGCGCGATCTGCTCCTTCAGCAGCTCGTTGATGGCCTTGAACGCCCGCTCCTCCTTCGGGCGCTTGCCGACGGTCTCGTCGTAGAGCTTCTGCAGCAGCACGTCCGGGTCGGTCGGGAGGGTGGCCAGGTACTCGTACGTCGGGCTCTCCAGGCCGGCCTGGCGGGGCGCCGCCAACTCGGTGTCGTGGCCCGGCAGGCTCGGACTGGCCGCCTCGACGAGCCGGCCGTCCTGCTTGCCGTCCACCGAGAGCCAGATCTCCCGCTTGTGCGGCGTGCTGTCGATCTCGGGCTTGCCGGAGGCGGTGAGCACGTTGTTGGTCACCATGGACTCGATGTAGACGAACTGACCGGGCTTCACATCGCCGGCCGGCCGGCTCGCCGCGACCTGGGCGACGTGGTCCAGCAGCTCCACCGCGCTGGCCGGCGTCACCTGAGCCTTCCCGCCGGACGGCGCCGGCGCCGCGATCGGCGCCTGCGCGGGCTTCACCGGAGGGGTGCCGCCCCCGCTGCTCAGCACGGCCGCCAGCGCCAGGCCGCCGGCCAGGGCCGGCACGGCCACCCAGCCGAGCCGACGCCGCTTCGGACGGACGGTTGCGGTGGTGTTCTCCCGGCTGATCTCGCTCATCAGATGTCCCCTCAACAGCTGGTGGCGGTCGGGGGGGAGCACCGGCTCCCCATGGTCTGGCATCCGGTTCATCGGCTGTTCCCCTCTATCGACCGGACCGCTCCGACGCGGTCATTGCGTACCTGTCCGCCGCCGCTGAAGGGTTCCGTACGTTTTTCCGCCGCGAGTTCCGCGTCCACCAGGATGCGCAGCCGGGCGCGGGCGCGGGACAGCCGGGAGCGCACCGTGCCGACCGGCACGCCCAGCGCCTCGGCGGCCGCGGCATAGTCCAGCCCGGCCCAGACGCACAGGCTGAAGACCTCGCGGTCGCCGCGGCGCAGCTGTGTCAGCGCCCGTCGCGCGGCGGCCAGCCGGCTGCTGTCCTCCAGCCGCCCGACCAGCTCATCGGCGAAGTCCGGTACCGTGTCGCGTTCCGGCAGCCGCTCCATCGCGGCTCGGTGCCGGCGTGCCGCCCGGGCGGTGTTGCGCAGCACGTTGGTGGCGATGCCGAACAGCCAGGGCCGGACGCTCTCGCCGTCCTCGTGCAGCTTGCCGCGCAGCCGCCAGGCCTCCAGATAGGTCAGCGAGACGACGTCCTCCGCCGCCGCCCAGTCCCCCAGTCGCCGTACCGCGTATCCGTAGACCGCCTGTGCGTGCTCATCGAAGATCTCCCCGTACGCGTGTTGGTCGCCGGCGCGAAGGCGCGCCCGCAGTGACAGTTCCACACCTCTCCCTGTCCGCCCGCTCCGGCCGGTTCCCGGTGATCCGCGTCACACGTCTGCGCATGGCCGGGGACGGCTCTCGCAAGGGTCCGCTGGGCGGGTCCGCTGACGGCGGCGCGCCCTGGGACGGACGGGCGAGGCCTGCTCTGCGCTTCCGGCCTCCCCGTCTACATCGCCGGCCCGGGCCGTGGAGTCGCATGCCCGGGGGTGCGGGCGCGAAGCTGGTAGTGGAGGTCGTCGAGGCGGCCCGCGCCGCGGCTGCTGCGGTTCTTGATGCCGCGGCGGATCTCGTCGAGGACCGGCGTGCCGCGTTCGTCGCCGCGCAGGGCCAGGGCGGCGGCGGCTTCGAGGCGGGCGTCGAAGTGGGGGTCGGTGAGGTGGGCCGCCAGCACGCCGCGCAGGTCAGGGGTGTCGACGGCAGAGCGGGTGAGGGCCTGGAGCGCGCTGGTCCGGATGACGGGGGCGGGGTCGTCGGCCAGGCACAGGAGGACGGCGAGGGCGTCGGGGCGGTCGGTCAGGAGGGCGGGGAACGCCAGGGCGACGCACTGGCGGACGCCCGGGTCGGGGTGGTCGGCGTGGGCCAGGACGGCCGGGAGCTCCTCGCGGGAGCAGTAGCCGATGAAGGCCGCGACGACGGCGCGCAGGGCGTACGGGTCCTGCTCGGTGCCCAGCCGGGGCCGGAGGAACTCGGCGGCCTCCCGGTCGAACGGCGGCTCGTCGTTGCCGTTGTCGGGGTTGAAGCCGAAGCCGAGGAAGTTGATCGCGTCGAGCGCGAAGCGCCGGCGGTCGAGCGAGCCGGCCTCCCCGGCGCCCTCGGCCACCGCGCGGGCCCAGTCGAACCTCTCCTGGCTCTCCGGCTCGGCGATCCGGAACAGCGACACGAACCAGTCGTCGTGCTCGGGGTCGGCATGAACCAGGGCGCGGGCCATCAGCTCGTCCGGCGTGCGGTGGACGCCGAGCTTCGCCTCCAGGTCGGTGATGACCGCCCGGTGGGCCGGGGGCGGCACGGACCCGGCACCGGCTCCGGACTCCAGGGCCGCCCGCGCCACCCGCAGCGCGCGGCGGTGCGGACTGTCGGCGCGCAGCGGGTCGCGGTCGGGGGACAGCAGCGCGTTCAGGACCCAGTAGGCGCCGTTCTCGGCGGCCCAGGTGACCGGGTCGACGCCGCCGGCCCAGGGGCGGGTCGGGTCGACGTCCCACACGACCAAGCGGTCGACGACTTCGTGGCGCCCGGCGTACGCGGCGGCGGCCAGCAGGGTGCTGCCGTCGTCGCCGGTGAGTTCGTCGTCGTTCGCCACGTCATCCAGGAACTCGAAGACCGCGGTGTCGTCGCCGCGTTCGATGGCGGCCAGCAGGGCAGGCAGATCCACCGGCCGATCATGCCCGCCGCCCGAACGCCGGGGCGAACGGTTTTCCGCCGGCCGGGGCCGGACGCACGACGGCCGCCCCCGGCGATCGCTCGACCGGGAGACGGCCCTCGGCGGTCGGCCCACACCGGCCGGCGGGGCGAGGATGATTCTCAGCAGGTCACCAGCGCGCGCACGTTCGGGTCGCCCATGACGATGTTGTAGTAGGTCGTGTCAACGCTGGAGTTCGGGGCGATGGTCAGGCACTCGCTCGGGGAGCTGTACACCTTGTAGGTGACCTGCACCCGGACGGTGTCGGCACAACCGTTGGCCACCGTGACCTTCGTGAAGCCACCGAACATCCCGTCGTAGTGGTCGACGTAGCTGACACAGCTCGGCGCAGGCTGGCCGGTGGTCGTCGTGGCGGCCTGGGCCGACCCCTGGACCGCTCCGATCAGGGCGATCGAGCCCACCACCGGGGCGACGATCTTCGCGATCTTCCTCAAGTTTCTCTCCCTCGGATCCGTATGGCATAGGACTGCACAGCGGAAGAAAGGGATTCACATACCATCGGGAAAGGAGCCCCCAGGTGAATCCGACAGCCACGCTAGTGCGGACGCGTCAGCCCGGACAGCGCGCTTCGAGCTTCTCTATTGAGAGGTTTGCTGACGAAGTTCTGGCACCCCAGGATTCACAGCACCGCCTCCAGGCGCACCTTGCGCTTGCCCACCGAACCGTTCCGGTGAGGACCAGCGCGACGGGCGGATAGCCCCGCGGGGATCGCAGGCGGCGCGTCAGGTGGATACGGTCGCATTCAGGCAGGTTGGAAGAATGCGAGCATCTTCTGACTGGCGTCCGGCGACGCCAGGATTTCCTGGACGTGCGCGGACTGCCGGCCGGCAGTGCTGGCGCGTTCGAACATCTCGCGTTCGTATTCGTTGACGGCTGCGGGAAAGTCGTCCCGGTGCGCGGTCAGCGCGAGGCCGAGCAGGGCCCCGTCGAGCAGCGCCATGTTGGCGCCCTGCCCCACCGGCGGCATCAGGTGCGCGGCATCGCCAAGCAGCGTGACGCCTGGCATCGACGGCCAGGTCAGGCCGACCGGGAGAGTGGTGATCGACCGTGGCAGGATCATGTCGTCGCAGGCCGCGATCAGTGCGGTGAACCGTGAGTCCCAGCCGGCGAACAGGTCGATCAGCCGCACCCGGGCAGCGGCCGGGTCGTCGAACGGGATCCTGCTGGTGGCGAACCAGTCCTCGGCGGTGTTGTAGAAGCTGAGGTAGACGCGTACGCGGCCGTCGCCGTTGCGCTGCGCCGACAGGGATTGTCCGTTGCCGAGCACCCAGTAGTTGCCGCGCCCGACCATCGCCGCGAGGTCGGGGTGGGTGCGGTCGATGTCGGGGATGCCGAGTTCGACGACGTTTTGGCCGGTGTGTGCCGGTCGGGCGGCGGTGAGCAGTGCGCGGACCCGGGACTGCGCGCCGTCGGCGCCGACCAGCAGGTCATACGGCGCACTGCTGCCGTCGGCGAAGTGCAGCAGGCCGTTGTCGGCGGATTCGAACGCGTGCCCCCAGTGCACCGTGCGTTCGGGGAGCGAGTCCAGCAACAGGTTGCGCAGATCGGCACGGTCGACCTCGGGTCGCTCGAGCGGGGCGTCGTCGGGCGTGTCCTCCTGCAGCAGCAGGGTGCCGTCCGGCTCTAGCAGACGCAGGTCCTGGCCCGCGCGACGGGCAATCGCGTGGAACCGGTCGATCAGGCCGGCCTCGCGCATCGCTCGCTGCCCGGTCCCGGAGTGCAGATCGAGCATGCCGCCCTGGCCGCGCGCGCCGCGCGACGATTCACGTTCGTACACGACAGCGTCGATGCCGTTCACGTGCAGCACACGGGCAAGGGCCAGGCCGCCCAAGCCGGCTCCAACGATGGCGATGACCACGGGGCCCCCAAATTCACCGTATCGCTCGATACACTGTATCGGCGAGGTCACCGTATCACCCAAGCGATGTATCGTCAGCGGCATGTTGGTGTGGGAGCGGCCGGAGCCGCCGGATCGACCAGTACTGGCCCCACTGAGCCGGGAGCGGATCGTACGAGTGGCGGTCCGACTCGCCGACGAGGACGGCCTGGCGGCGGTGTCGCTGCGCAAGGTCGCCGGCGCACTGGACGTCGGGCCGATGCGGCTGTACGGCTACATCGCCACCAAGGAGGAGCTGCTCGAGCTGATGGTCGATGCGGTCTACGCCGAGATCCGGCCGGCCGGCGACGGTTGGCGGGAGGTGCTGCATTCCCTTGCCGTAACCACCCGACACGCCGCTCACCAGCACGAATGGTTCGCCGACCTGATCGGTGGGCGCCCGCAGCTCGGGCCGCACACGCTGGCCACCGGGGAGGCCGTGGTGGCCGCGATGGGCGGCGTCGACCTGGACGCAAGCGTGCCGGCGATCGCCGCGGTCAACGCGTATGTGATCGGCGCGGTGCGCCGGGAGGTTGCCGAGCGGCGCGCCGAGCGGGCCACCGGGACGGACAAGGAGCAGTGGCAGGCCGCCTTCGGGCCGTACCTGGAGCGAACCTTCGCAACGGGCCGGTTCCCCACGATGGCCACGGTCGTACGCGATGGCCCTCACCTGGACGCCGACCAGACCTTCCGGACCGGCCTCGACTTCCTCCTCGACGGCATCGAAGCCCGCATCTCAAGCTGACGCGCGGCCGAGCGGGATCGTTCGGTCCCCCTCGCGTCTCTTCGGAGTCGGCGGACCGTCGCCCAGCCCGCCGCAAAGGAAGATGAGGCGGGCCGGGCATTCTGTTACGCGAGGTGTGACGGGCCGACCCGGCTGGCCCGGCCTGGACCGGACCAGCCGAGGGTGTCACCCGTGGCGGTGATGGTCGCAGCAGTCGGAGAGCTGGAAGGAGGCGATACGGGTGTTCCAGTTTCCGGTGCCGTCAGCCGGTTGGTACTGGTTGGTGTACCAGAACGTGCACTCGTCCACCGGGTCGATCGCCATGGAGGTGTAGTCACCCCAGCGGTTGCTCCCGGTCTGGGAGCCCGCGCCGGTCCACACGGTTGTCTCTTTGAACGTCATCAGGTTCGGCGGGTCGTCCGCCAGACGTCCGGTGACGCGGATCGAGGGACGGTCCTGGGAGGACGACGCCGAGTATCCCAGGGCGATGTCGCCGTCCTTGTCCTGGGCTGCGGAGCCCATCCACCGGTAGTTGGGCCCCGGAGCGTAGGTGCCCTGCTGGCGAACGACCGGTCGGCCGTGCTTCAGCCGCAGTTCGTACCAGCGCACCCCCACGCCGCCGGGCGCGTCGACCGCGTGGTTGACGACCAGGGACTGGTGGTCGCCGAAGTTGCGGTAGGCGAGCCGGTACATCGCGGAGTAGGAGAGCGAGTCCAGTTTCTGGGTGGTTCCGGCCTGGGGGACGCAACGGGTGGGATCGGTGTTCTGGCAGGCCGGGGTGTAGGGGGCCACCGGCAGCTCCCCCGGGCCCGTGACGGTGGTGCGGGTCTGGTCCGCCCAGTCGACGTGGAACCGCCAGTACTGCAGGCTGTTGTCGGCGGGGTTGAGGGCCATCAGCAGGTTGGGCTCGCCCTGTGGGGGCGGGGTCGTGCCGTCGAGGTCCGAGCCGAGCGGGATGGTCGGTGACGGGATGATGTAGCACTGCTGGTCGGCGTCGGCTCCGCGCAGCATCCTGTGCCGGTCCCAGGCGCACGCCTCGAAGTACGGCCCGCCGGTGAAAGCCGCGTAGTAGGCGTCCGGCCACACCGAGACCTTCGGGTGGTCGATGAAGTGCTGGTATCCGAACTCGTACCGGTAGTACTCGCCGGTGGCGTCTTCGGTGGTGGACACGCCCACGCACAGTCGATTCGTGTTGCCCGTCTCGTCGAGGGCGAACTGGTTGATGATCCAGCGGCGGGCCAGGGAGTCCCAGCGGACCACGGGATCCCCGATGTCGACGTTCTGAGACGTCTCGCACGGTCCGCCGAACCCGGTGAACAGGGTTTGGGTCGTCAGCGGCCCCAGCAGCGTGGCACCGGTCTTGGAGTACACCGCGAGGTCGTAGTTGGTGATCTCCACGATCTGGCTGGAGCCCACCGAGGCGTTGGGGTCGGGAGGGACGCCCCCGGCTTCCCGGATGCCATCGAAACCGACGCCCAACTGGATCGGGTCCCGGTTGCCGTCGTGGTCCTGCACCACCTGATCCGGACGGGAGCCCTTGGTGAGGGACGGGCGCGGCACCTTTCCGGGGGGCATGACGCCGGGGGTGGACCGGCGCTCCCCTGATCTCTGCCCCAGTTCACGCAACGGTGGCGAGGTGTCATGGTGCAGCGCGGGTCCGGAGTCAGGAGACCGAGCAGCCTGCTGCGAGTGGCCGGCCGGCTCGAGTACGGCTCTGACGGCAGGCGTGGCGGACCACGCCGGGGCGGCCACCAGCGCGGCTCCCATCGAGGCGACGGCGACGATCGAACGCAAGGCACGGGATACGTGCATCAATCCTCCGAGCGGGTCGGTGAACCAACCCGCTCGGCCGTCTGGTGACGGCATCGTACGAGCAGCCCCCATCCGCGTACGGCGGCTGTCGCGACCTCCCGGCGCCCCGGGCACGCCGGGGCACGTTTCCAGGCCGCAGCATGAGGGCGGACGACTCATCTGCGGGTGTGGCAAAGCCCAGTTATCCACCTCGTCCACCGGACGCCGGGGTGATCGGTGCCGTGTCGGGTGCGGCTCAGCCTTATGGCGCTGCCTGCATGACGGCCATTCGGGAACTCACCGCCACGTCCTGTGGTGGGCCTGGATTTCACATTCGTACGTGCAAAGTGCGTCACGATCTCATCAATTTCTTAAGGAAATATTCAGAATCTGGACTGATTTGCCCCGAATTATCGCGATCACCGCCCTTGGTGATCTTGCCTATGCTCCGGATCGCTTCGACCAAGAGTGAGTCAAGGAGCCCCCATGTATGTTCCAAGGCGGACCCTCGCCGGTCCGCTGTCCCTCGCGGTGGCGCTGTCACTGTCGCTGTCGCTGGCCGGCGGAGCGCCGATCGCGTTCGCGGCCAAGCCGCAGCCCAAGCCCTCCCCCGGCAAGCCGCCGACGGCGGCCGCCATCGACCCGACCGGCAGCATCGCCGCCGCCCGGGTCGCCGCGCGCACCACCGGCCAGCGCGTCGAGGCGGTGTCCGAGCGCAGCGAGGTGTCCACCACCTGGGTCAACCCGGACGGCACGCTCACCACCGAACTTGCCGCCGGACCGGTGCGCTTCCTGCGCGACGGCACATGGACCGACGTCGACCTGACTCTCAAGCGGGCGCCCGACGGCTCGGTGGCCCCCGCCGCGCACCCGCACGCGATGAAGCTGGCCGGCCCCGGCGGCAAGCGGCCCCGCACCCTCGCCGAGTCACAGGCCCTCACCGCGCCCGCCGCCGCGGAGCCCGCCTGCACCCTGGTGTCGCTCGGCTCCGGCGACGACGAGCTGGCGCTGGAGTGGAAGGGCGGCCTGCCCGCGCCCGAGCTGGACGGCCCGCGCGCCGTCTACCGGGACGCCGTCGGCGACGGCGACGGCGACCTCGTCGTCGAGGCCAACCGCAACGGCTTCGAGCAGTTCGTCACGCTCAAGAAGCGCCCGGTGAACGGGAGTTACTCGTACACCATGCCGTTCCGGGCCAAGGGTCTGAAGGCCGTGGCCCAGCCGGACGGCGGCGTGCTGTTCACCGACCGGAAGAACGGGCGCAAGCGCGCCGTGCTGCCCGCGCCGGTGATGTGGGACGCCACCACCGTGGCCGGGTCGAGCGAGCACCCCCGGCAGGCGAAGGTGGACCTCAAGGTCGTCCAGCACGGTGACGACGTCGACCTGGTCTTCACCCCCGACGCCGCCTTCCTGGCCGACCCGGCCACCGCCTACCCGGTGACCGTCGACCCGTCCACCAGCGGGCTCGGCAACGCCCTCGACACCCGGGTCCAGAAGGGCGAGACGGTCGACTGGTCGGCCGACGTCGAGCTGTACTGGGGCAACCCCGGCACCAAGAACGCCGACGGCAGCTCGCGCGAGGCCCGTTCGCTGATCAACTGGAACACCTCCTCGATCGCGGACGCGCTGGTCCAGAACGCCACGCTGTCGCTGTACAACATCCACTCCGGCAACACCGACTGCCTGCCCTACACCTGGGAGGTGTGGGACACCGGGCTCGCCTCCACCGCCTCGCGCTGGACCAACCAGCCGGCCTGGAACGCAAAGAAGGCCAGTTCCACCGAGACCAAGGGCCGCGACAACTGCGGCGGCGACGGCTGGATCACCGCCAACGTCACCGACCTCGTCCAGACCTGGGCCTCGGCGAAGAACCAGGTCTCCGGGATGGGCCTGCGGGCGCCCGACGAGGTCAGCACCAAGTACTGGAAGGAGGTGAACTCCGCCAACGCCGCCACCAACGTGCCCAAGCTGACGGTCAACTACAACTACCGTCCGCGCACCGGCACCAAGCAGGAGGCCGGTCCGCCGTTCCTCCAGGACGGCACCGGCACCTGGCGGGTCGACACCACCACCCCGGTGCTCCGGGACACCTTCGTCGACCCCGACGGCGACAAGGTGACCGGCACCTTCCAGCTGGTCGACGCCATCTCCGGCGCCCAGGTCGGCAACGTCAACGTCTCCGGCTACGTGCCCAGCGGCACCCCCGCCGAGGTCACCGTGCCGGCGGGCCTGCTCCAGTACGGCCACACCTACCGGTTCCGCACCTCGCCCTACGACGGCCTGCACTACAACCTGGGCTGGTCCGCCTGGGCCACCTTCAGTGTCAGCCCGCTGCCGGACGTGCCGAGCCAGCTGCAGACCGGCGCCCAGCAGACCCTCACTCCGGTGCTCTCCGCCCTGGTCACCAACCCCAACCAGGGCCGGGTCCGGACCGAGTTCGTGCTCAAGGGCCGCAACGGCCAGCCGCTGCCGACCTCGATCGCCCCGGTGTGGGCGGAGAGCGGCACCCGGGCCTCCGTCCAGCTGCCGGACGGCGCGGTGAGCGACGGCGGCGACTACACCTGGACCGCGCGCGCCTGCGCCGCCGTCGGCTGCTCCGTGTGGACCCCCGACCAGCCGCTGGCCGTCCGCGTCCAGGCCCCGCCGGTCCCGCCCGCGCCGACCACCGTGGTCCTCACCGGCCCCGCCCTCGCGGACGCCTCAACAGCCACCGCCGGCGGCGGCTGCGACACCGGCACGTGCCCGGCCGCCGACACGGGCGAGCTGCGGATCGGCACCACGCCCGACGGCAGCAGCTGGACCAGCTGGCTCAAACCCGACCTGTCGGCCGTCCCGGCCGGCTCCCGGGTGATCGGCGGCAAGCTCGCCCTGACCCGCTCGGACTGCGCGGCCGGTAGCGCCGGCTGCGACGAGACCGCCGTGGACGTCTTCCAGCTCGGCAGCGCGTGGGCTCCCGGCCAGGGCGGTGCGGCGCTGACCACGGCCGCCGGCGCCGAGAGCTACGCCTCCGCCGCCAAGCTGTCGGAGACCGACCTGTCCGCGCTGGTCGGCTCGTGGATCGAGAAGGGCGAGGCCTACGGCCTGGCGCTGCGTGCGCCGGCAGGCTGGACCGGCACGGCCCGCTACTTCTCGGCCACCGCCGCCGACCCGGCGCGGCGGCCCAAGCTGACCCTCGACTACCTGGCGCCGACCGCTCCGGGCGCGGCCGAACAGGTCACCGCCGTCGGTGGCGACACCGCTCTGGTCGTCACCTGGAACGCCCCGGCCGACCGTGGTTCGGTCGGCGACGTCGGCTACACCGTCCGGGTCGAGACCTCGGCCGGCGTCCCGGTCCAGGAGGTCACCACCGGCGATCTGCGGGCCACGTTCACCGGCCTGGACAACGCCCGCTCCTACCGCGCGGTGGTCACCGCCAGGAACAGCTACGGCGCCGCCGCCCCGGTCGCCTCGACAGTGGTCCAGGGCACCCCGACGGCCGGCGGCCCGAACCAGTACCGCGGCTACGTGCAGGAGTACCTGGACGCCCGCAACAAGATCAAGATGAAGGCCGGGTTCACCGCGCCGGACGCCGCCGCCGAGGCCGCGCACGGCACCGTCTTCGTCGACTTGCTGGCCACCCAGGAGGCCTCGCTGGTCGCCAACCGCGAGGCGCTGGCGACCCAGAACCAGCTGTACACGGCTGCGGCGGTCACCCTGACCGACGTGGTGGTCGACCAGCAGACGGCCGGCAAGGTCGTCGTACGGGCCACCGTCAAGGACTCGGTGATGATCCGGTCGGGCGGCGTGGACTCGCCGAGCGAGAGCGTGGGCGCGAAGCGGTTCGAGTTCACCGTCGGCACCGCCGCGGTCCTGGTCTCCGAGGCCGACGACCTCGCGGCCCAGCAGCAGCTGTCCTCCTCCGCGACCGCGCAGGCCCAGGTCGAGGTGGCCGACGCCGCGCAGCCCGACCCGGCGGACGCCCAGAAGGCCGTGCCCCTGGACGCCAACGGCTTCCCGCTCCAGCCGGCGCAGCCGACCGCCGGCGCCGTCCAGACCGGGTACAACTACAACGGCACCGCCGACTGGGCCCGCCGCAACGTCAACATCGGCTGGGACTTCCCCCAGGACTGCACCAACTTCGTCTCCAAGGCCCTGTACTACGGTGGCGGCATGCGCACCCGGTACGGCTTCAAGACCTGGGACGGTGCCTGGTGGACCAACGACTACTGGTTGTTCGGCTGGCACAAGAACCGCAGCTACACGTGGGCCGGCGCGGCCAACCTGCACCGGCACCTGCTGAACTACCGGTACTCGACCTGGCTGCGCTGGACCTCCGAGGCCCGCCCGGGTGACGTGGTGTTCTTCAAGTGGCGCGACGAGCCGCGGATCAACCACGCCGCGGTCGTGGTCAGCTGGGGCGCCCAGATGGAACTGCGCCAGCACGGCCGGAAGGGCGTCACCACCCTGAACGAGGTGCTGTCCTACTACCGGCAGAAGGGCGAGCCGATCGAGTGGTTCGTCGTCGTCCGTCCGCTCGGGACCAACTGATGGCGGCGGGGCGGCCGGTGACGGCCGTACTGGCGGCCGCGCTCTCGGCCGCCCTCCTGGCCGGCTGTTCGAGCGGCGCCGAGGAGGCCCGGCTGGAGCACTCGGCCGACTACTCCGCCCATCCGCACCTGAAGGTCACCGGCTACCCCGTGCCGGAGACGCTGGGCCTGGCACAGCAGGTGGTGTGGCGGCTGGCCGACGGCTCCGCGGACCGGCTGGTGAAGCTGGCCGCTGCGGAGGGCACGGCCGACGCGCGCCGGGCGGCGGCCGAGGAGTGGGTCCGCGCCTACGGGCCGGGCGCCGCCGGGGAGGTCACCGCCGACTTCGGCGACGACCCGGCGAACCGGCAGACCGTACGGCTCACCTTCCACGGGACCGGCCAGGTGAAGGAGCTGACGCTCCGCCTGGACGGTCGTGACGGCGGGGGCGGCTGGCGGGTTCTGCTGACCTGATCCCGCCGGGGCGGCCGGTCGTGGCCCGGACGCGGAAACGAACGGTCGGGCACTCCTGCACGGAGTGCCCGACCGTTCGGCGTTTCCCGGCCGGGACGAACCCGGCCAGGAGTCTGGTGAAGACCTTGAAAACGCGCGAGCGGGGCGGCCGCCGCTACTGCAGGATGCCGACCGCCCTCGCCACCACCAGCACCACCGTGATCAGCGACACGGCCGACTGCGTCATCATCAGCAGCTTCGCCCAGACCGACAGCGGCATGGTGTCCGTCGGGCTGAAGGCGCAGGCGTTGGTGAACGCCACGTACAAGTAGTCCGGGTAGGAGGGCTCCCAGCCCGGCTCCGCGATGCCCTCCTGCTGCATCTGGGGGAAGAGGAAGTCCGGGTACGACTTCACCCCCTGGGCGCGGGCCGCCGGGCCGCCTCGGTCCCACTCCCAGTACCAGAGCGAAAAGGCGATGATGTTGGTCGCCCAGACCGCGCCGCCGGTACCGAGCAGCGCCAGCGCGCCCGGTGAGGCAGAAGTGTGGATCAGGTCGCCCACCAGCTTCACCGCCGACCAGCCGTTGGCCAGGCTGATCACGGCCACCAGGGCCAGGCTCAGCGAGCGCAGCAACTGCGACGTCTGGTCGATGCGCTTGTGCGGGTTGAGGACCACCAGGGCCACCAGCAGCGCCAGCTCCAGGGTGGGCAGCATCCAATGCGGGTGGATGGTCAGGCGGGTCGGCAGGGCCAGCTGCAGGCCCACGGCGACCAGGATGGCCACCGACACCGCCCAGCGTTGCTCACCGAGTGTGACCGAGCGCCACGCCGGACGCTCCGGCTTCTCGGGCTCCAGGAGCCGCTCGATCCGCTCCAACCTGCGGTGCAGTGCCTCGGAGAGCTGCGCCGAGGCATGATGTTCCTGCTCAGTCATGGCGCACAGTGTGTCAGGCGTCCACTTTCACGATCGCAGTGGTCTCGGATGCGGGGAAGAGCCCGCCGAGGCGCCTGCTCGGCGGGGCGGCTACCGGGTGTCGCCAGTGGAAGACGAGGCGGACGGGGGCACCCCGGCCGGCGCCGTTGCCGGCGACCAGGCGGTCCGGGCCCTGGTCCTCAGGGGGCCGGGCTACCGGTGCGCTGGCTCAGCCGGACAGGACCGCCGAGGTGGTGATTCGCCAGCCGTCCGGCGTGCGGGCGAGGAAGTAGAACACGCGGGGGCGCTGGAACTCGGCGCCCGAGCGGTCGTAGCGGGCCCAGCTCACCTCGATGGTGACCGCCCGTTCGTTCAGCTCCCGGACGGCCGGGTCCAGTGCCTCGCTGCCGCCGTAGTCGAGGTCGCGCAGGGCGGCCAGCTCGTGGGCGAGCCCGGCGGTCAGCTGCTCGGCCGAGGTGAGGACCGTGTGCGCGCTGCCGGTGGTCACGGTCAGGGGCACCGCGAAGTACTCCAGCAACGGCGCCGGGTCGGTCCCGCCGGCCGCGGCGAGTTCGATGAAGGTGGCCGCATAGCGGTCGAACAACCGCTTCGCGTCCGTTGCGGCGCGCGACAGGTCTGCGGTGGACACGGGCGGATCTTCTCCTCGTCGTTCAGCGGACCCAGGCACGGGTGAGGGCCTGGACGGCGGAGCCGTCGAGGTCGGCGAGCGTGGTGGCGACGAAGTCGCGGGCCCACTGCGAGGTCTGGACGCGGAAGGCCGGACGGTCGGCGGTCAGGGCCTCGATGATCGGGGCGGCGGCCTCGGCCGGGGTCTGGGCGTTGCCGTAGGACTGCTGGATGTGGGCGATGTACGCCTGGAGGGCCGGGGCGTAGGGTCCGGCGGCGGCGATCAGGGCGGGGATGTCCAGGCCGATGTTGGCGACGAACTCGCTGGAAACCGCACCGGGCTCGACGACGGTGACGTCGACGCCGACGGTGGCGGCGGCGGGGGCGAGGGACTGCATGAAGCCCTCGACGGCGAACTTGGCCGCGCAGTAGGCCTCGTTGAAGGGCTGGCCGACCACGCCGCCGATGCTGGTGACGGTGATCACCCGGCCTTGGGCGGCGCGCAGGTGGGGCAGGGCGGCGCGGGTGGTGGCCACCACGCCGAAGAAGTTGACCTCCATGGCGGAGCGGACCTCGTCGACGCTCATCAGTTCGATGGTGCCGACCTGGGCGGCGCCGGCGTTGTTGATCAGCGCGTCGAGGCGGCCGTGCTCGGCGATCACCTCGTCCAGGCAGGCGGCGATGCTCTCGGGGTCGACCACGTCCAGGCGCTTGACCTGAATGCGGTCGGCGACGTCGTTCTCGGCGGCGGCCTTCAGCAGCGCATCGGCCTTGCCCGTGTCGCGCATGGTCGCGATGGCGGTCCAGCCGGCCTGGGCGGCGCCGACGGCGGCGGCCAGGCCGATGCCGGAGGACGTGCCGGTGATCAGAACCGTCTTCGGGGAGGTCATGAGGGTCTTCCTTGCGTGTGGAGTGCGACGGAGCGGACAATGCCATAACCGGGGAGTTCCCCGGTTAGCTGCCAACGTAACCGGGGAACTCCCCGGTTGTCCAGATAGACTGATCCCGACGAAGGGAAACAGCCTTGACCACCCAGCCGAGCGCGTTGCGTGCCGATGCCCGCCGCAACCGGGAACGCATCCTCGAAGCGGCCGTGCGTGCCTTCTCCGAGAAGGGCGCGGACGTTGCGATCGACACGATCGCCAAGGCCGCGGGCGTCGGCTCGGCCACGCTCTACCGCCACTTCCCCACCCGCGAGGCGCTGGTCGAGGCCGCCTACCGCAACGAGCTCGCCCGCGTCTGCGACCGCGCCGCGAAGCTGCTGGCCGACAACCCGCCGGACCGGGCGATGCGCCTGTGGATGGACGACTTCATCGACTACCTGGCCGCCAAGCAGGGCATGGCGGACGCCCTGCGGGCCGCGGTCGCCTCCGGCGCGGACCCCTTCGCCGAAACCCTCGACAAGCTCGCCACCGCGATCGCCACCCTGCTGCACGCCGACACCGAAGCCGGCCTCCTGCGCCCGGACATCGACCCCCTCGACGTCGGCTTCAGCCTCAGCGGCATAGCGCTGATCACCAGCGACCCCGCCCAACGCGAACGGGCCGGCCGCCTCCTCGACCTGCTCCTCGACGGCCTCCGCCACGGCACAGGCCGATAGCCCATCCCCCGGGCGCGCCGCACGACGGGCGGCCGGCAGAAGCGGAGCGTCGGACCACGCACGCCGTCCCGGCCTCGGATCCGGCCGCGGCGCGCCGCCGGCCTGGAGGGCGGGAGCTGTTCAGCGCCGCGGGGCGCGAGTGCCACGGGGCCCGGCCGGTGGGAGGCGAGCTGCGCCGAAGGCACGGCGTGATTGCGCTGGCCGGCGGCCCGGTGGTGCTGTGGCGGGCCGCCGTGACGGGAATGCTAGACCCGCGCGTCGACGGTGGCCAGGGCTTTGGCCTGCCATCTTTCGGTCGGCGTTCGAGGTTGTCGGGGAACGGCACGAGGGCCTGTGCCCGCGCGTTTCGCGCGGGCACAGGCCCTCGTGGGTCACCCCGGTGATCCCTGTCCGGTCCCCGAGGCACGGGGGGAAGCCGAATCCTCGGCTTAG
>NZ_JBIWPN010000052.1:0-46989 GCF_044768305.1 Kitasatospora sp. NPDC101155
GAAGCCCGCAAGACGGCCCGCGACGACGGAATGACGAAGCTCCTCGCCGCCGACACCAAGCGGGACCAGGACTACACCGACTACCTCCACCAGCTGGACGCGACGGAGGCCCGCGAGAACTACCTCAGCAACCTGATCGACCACCTCCCGCCCGGCCACTTCGAGATGGCCAACCGGGTGCTGCAGCAGATCGAGAACGGCGCCCCGGGTAGCGACACCGAGGGTGCGTTGCGGCAGATGTCCACCGCGCTGTTCACCCAGGCCCAGGGCCGGAACGAGGCGGAGGCGGCCGCCGCCGAGCAGGATTCGATCGCGGCCCAGGAGCACGAGGCCGCCGCCGTCGGCTGGCAGCACTCCGCCATCGCCGGGGAGATGCTGCTGGCCCCGTTCGCGGTGCCGCTGACCGCCGCCGGCGCCGCCCAACTCGGGGCGTTCATGGTCGGCCGCAACGCCGTCCAGGGCTTCGGCGTCGGGTACGAGGAGGGCGGGCTCGGCCACGCCCTGCTCGGCGCGGCGAACGCGGTGCTGCCGATCAACACCCTGCAGGCTGCCTACCAGGCCACCATCGGCCAGGTCATCGACCCCGACGCGGCCCCGCAGGCCGGTCGGGGCACGATAGCGCTCGCCTTCGTCCAGGACCTCGGCAACGCCGTCGGGCTGCACTCGCTCGGCCTGAACAACATCGGCCCGGCGGCGACCGACGCGGTCAAGGAGACCTCCGCGCTGAGCCAGCTGTACGGCGGCCAGCCGCCGCCCGGCCCGGTCCCGACCGCCACGGCCGCCACCGACGCCGCCTTCAGCACCGAGCGGGCCGCCGGACAGAAGGCGGCGGAGGAGTTCCAGCAGATGGCCAGTGACCTGCGCGGCCTGAAGGCGCAGGGGGCGAGCGCGGACGAGATCGCCGCGGCGCAGGACGCGTTGAAGCAGAAAGTCAACGTGATCAACTCCGAGTACCAGGCCAAGGCGACCCTGAAGACCGTTCCCAAGGAGATTCAGGGCGAGTACGCAAACGTCCTCGACCCGGTGCTGGCGAAGGCCCACGAGGACACCGTCGCCCTTCTCAACGCGCAGGGCTACAGGCGGGGCGGACAGCCGCTGACCATCGACGACCTGACTGATTTGCGCAATGCCAAGAGCATGGGCACCGTCGGGATGGACCGCGACCTGGCTTTGCAGCAGATGGCCTACCGTCAGACCCTCGCGCAGCTGGAGAAGGCCTCGCCCACCTCGCAACGGGCCGAGGACCTGTACAAGAGGCTCCAGGACTTGCGGGCCTCCGACCAACTGACGCTCAACGGTGTGCCGGTGAGCCCCTCCAATGCCAACAAGGACTTCCAGGCCGCCTACCACGAGGCGTACGCCGCCGCCACCGGCGGCCAGGACGCGGACAAGGCGCTGCAGGCCGTGACCCAGAGCAAGCACCCGGAGGCATACCAGGACCTGCCGGTGCTCAAGAACGACGCCCTCGGCTACCCGCCCGATCCCAAGTGGGCTGCGCAGACCGGGTCGGTGACCACCTACAAGTCGTACATGAACGTGAAGGAGCTGAGTCCGGGCAGCGCCCTGCAGGAGACGGCCCGGGGTGTGGCCAAGGACATCGGCACCAAGCTCGAACCGATGATGTACTACTACCAGGGCGCGGACCCCGGCGTCTACCAGCGGGTCATGGAGATGAAGACCTTCCTGGGCGAGTGCGGCAAGGGCGTCTTCACCCCGACGCAGATGGAGCTGCTGTCCCAGCAGAAGTTCGGCACCTCGATCAACGGCCTGGCCCAGCAGGTCAATTCGAACCTGGCAGCCTTCATCCAGGGGCGCGGCGCGCCTTTCCCCGCGTTCCGCACCTTGCCCGGTCCCGGCCTGAGCGAGCTCGGCGGCCATGTCGCGCAGGTGGCCGGCGGGCAGGCCGGCAACGTGGTCAAGGGCATCGCCTCTGGCCCGGCACGCGGGGACGAACCGGCGGAAGGAAAGTGAGCCATGGACACCGAAGCCACCGGTGTGGCGGCACCCGACACTTCCTCGCCGGGCGGCCTGGCCCGGACCATCCGTCTCGGCCGGGCCGAATTCGCGCCGCTGGCACGCCACTTGGACCTACCCGAGCCCGGCGTGCTGTCACCGCTGACCGACCTGTGCGCCCCGGGCCCGGACGCGACCGGGCCGGTCCGGGAAGTCGCCGAACTGCTCCGGGAGTTCACCGAGTTGTCCGCCGCCGTCGTCCGGATGGCGCTGCTCCCGCTCGCCGTCCCCGACCGGGTGGTGGACGCCCGCAGCGCGCTGTTCAACAGCGCGCCGACCCAGTGCCGGCTGTACGCGTCGCGCCGCTCCGAGGACATCTTCGTCGGCCTGCGGCCCGGGTTGGACGGCGGGTACGAGCTGCTCGCCCCGTTCGCGCCGCAGGACCTGGCCTGGTGGGTGCAGCTCCAGGTGCAGTTCTCCAGCGGCCAGCCGATGCCGCTGCCGGAGAAGGAGCTGACCGCCGAGCAACTGGCCTTCCTGCTGGTGCTGGTGGACGCGTACAAGACCGTCTTCTTCCGGTCCTTCGCCGGGCGGCGGACGGAGCCGACGCCGGTCACCTTCTCCCTCACGGACGTCCTGGAGGCCCAGCAGGACGCCCTGCGGGTGGCCGACCGGCGCTGGATCAGCCACGTCGTCGCGGAGCTGTTCGCCTCCCAGCTGCACCCCGGCGGCCAGGCCGGTGTGCCACTGCCGCCGGTCACCGCCGCCGTCGCCGAACGGGAGCTGCGCCGCTACGCGGAGGCCGGATACCTCGAACGGGCCGGGACCGGCGATCCGCCGGCCTACGAGCCCGGGCTCACCCTGGCGACCTTCGCGGGCACCCTGTTCACCTGGATCAGCCTGCTCTCGCTGCACGACGTCCAGGTGGTCGGCCATGAGGCGGGCCGGCCCGTCGCCCAGGAGGACATGGTCCTGTTCGTGGTGACCGAGCCGACCGTCTGGGCCCTGGTCAGCCAGGGCCTCACCCGGGCCCGCGAGGACTGGTCGGCCGTCCGGTTCGGGCTGCGGGCGCTCGGCGTCGTGGAGGCGTGCAACCTGGCCGCCGAGTTCCTGCGGCCGATCCCGGAGCTGAACCTGCCCGAGCAGGTCTACCGCCCGAGGACGGGGCCGGTGACGGTGGCGGCCCCGGCGACCGGACCGCTCAGCCGCCCGCCCACGTCCCCGGCGCCCCCCGGCCCGCCCGCCGCGCCCGCCTTCCGGCCCACGCACCGCGCCCCGTCCGGCGGCATGTCGGCCTGGACCGCGCCCGATCCGGCGCTCAAGGCCGTCACCCGGATCGACGGGAGAGTGGAGCTGCAGCTGCTCGAACGGGCCGGGGACTGGGCGCACATCGTCTGCTCCAACGGCTGGTCGGCCTGGGTGGACGGGCGGCGGATCGAGGAGATCGGGACCTGAGGGCGAGCAGATCGGGACCTAAGGGATCGTGAAGGTGTTCAGCACGGTGGTGAGGACCGGCTGGTAGGAGGCCCAGTCGGTGCTGGGGGTGGAGAGGTAGATCGTGTACTCGGTGCCGTTCGGGGCGAGGAAGGACTGCGCGCCCACGTGGGACGAGCCGAAGGTGAAATCCCAGTAGGCGCCCGGGTTGCCCTGGTAGGTGTTGGCGCGCAGGTCGATCCGGGTGTAGCCGCCCTGCTGGGTGAGTGACTGTTCGATCTGGCGGAACCCGTCGAGGGGTGCCTGCCTGGAAGGGTTGGGGATGAGGGCGAACCGCAGCACGTGGCCGCCGCTGTCCGGTGAGTAGTCGCCGCCGCCCATGCCGTTGTCGCTCCGCGTCCATCCGCTGGGAGCCGCGAAACTGAAGCCCGCCGGGTCGGTGGTTTCGGCGAAGCCGGGGGGCACCGAGGCCCCGGGGGTCTGCGGCGGAGCGGTCGACGGGGCCTGGGGCGACGGTGTCCCGGGTGTCGGCGGTGGGGTCGTAGGCGTCTCGGGTGCCGTCGGTGCGGTGGCCGACGGCGGCGTGGACGGCGCCGTGGTGGCCGCCTGGTGATGCGTACCGCGGCCGACCAGCAGGAAGACCAACCCGCCGATCAGCGCCAGCGCGAGGACCACCGCCGCGACCGGCACCCAGGGCCGCCGAACGGCCGAAGGCGGCTTACCCGTCGCAGGGGGTGCCGCGGTCGGCGCCCGGGGCGGCAGGGCCTCGGCGGTCGCCGGGCCGACGGCGAAGCCCGCCGCCACCCGGTCGAGCATGTGCCCGGTCCACTCGGCGCCCGGCCGCTGCGCCGGGTCCGGGCGTAGTAGCGACGCGATGACCGGTGCGAGCGGACCGGCCCGGCGCGGCTCGGGCGGCTGCTCCGCCGGTGGCCGGCCCTCCACGGCCGTGTACAGCGTGGCCCCCAGCGACCACAGATCCGCCTCGGGGCCGGGCGGACGACCTGCGGCCCGCTCAGGCGCCAGGTAGTCGGGGGAGCCCTTGAGCGGCTCGGCCCCGAACGCGGTGAGCAGCGCTCGTTCCTGCTCCAGGACCACCCGGCTCGGCTCGACGCCCCCGTGCACCCGCCCCGACCGGTGCCCCTGGACCAGCGCGGCCAGGATCTGGGCGCCGACCCGGGCCGCCTCGCGCGGCGGCAGCGGGCCGTCGGCGGCGATCACTACGTCGAGGGTCCGCCCATCGCCCATCGCTGCGCTCCAACCGTGCCTCGACCCCCACGGCCAGTCTCCCGCCGAACCCCACCGGGGGCCATCGGGTACGGGCTTCGCGGTCGAACCGGTCTTTCCCGCCATGGTGACTCCGGTCCTCGCGGTCCTTTCCCGTGGGTGATGCTGTCGCGCTCCGGGGCCGCGAAAGCCGTTCACAGTCAATGACGAAAATGTTGAGGGTGCGACGTTTCACTGAATGGGAAAACAGTCTTCTGATCCGTATTCAGTGAATGGCTGCACGCGTCAACTTGGGTGCTCACCGGGCCTTTCACCTGCCCGGATGCCCACTCTTAATAATTCCTTACCTTTCGCCGTTGACCCGCGTTCATCAGCTCTGCTTTCCTTCATGCCCAACAGGCGGCCGTCCACCGACGGGCAGTCAATTCCGGGTGTCGGAACACATACCGGATTTTGGCTGTCGGTGGAATTCGCCGTCAGTTCCCTTCCCCACAAAGGGATCGTTCCGCGGCCCCCCAGTCGTTCGGACGATCGGTTACGAGAGAGGCACCCTCACCCCATGGGTCACTCCCGCAGTACGCGGCGCGCGAAGTACGCGGCGCTCACCGGCATCGCGTCACTCGCGCTCGCCGCCGCAGGTCTCGTCGGTGCGGCCGGACCGGCCGCCGCGCAGGACATCTCCAGTTCCTCGGGCAGCACCGCCAACGAGTTCAACCCCTGGAACCCGCAGAACGGGCACCAGTACCGCCACGGCGCGGTGCCGGGCATGAAGCAGCACGAGAACTACAAGAAGTGGCTCGCCGCGCAGAACCAGGCCGCGGCCACCGGCCAGCAGACGCTGTCCTATGGCGGTGGCGTCGACGGCATCGGTGTGCAGAGCGGTCACTCCAAGGTCTACCTGGTCTTCTACGGCAACCAGTGGGGCACCCAGAGCACCGACGCCAACGGGAACGCGAAGTTCTCCGGCGACTCGGCGGGCGCCGCCGGTGCCACCCAGCAGATGTTCAAGGGCATCGGCACCAACGGCGAGACCTGGTCGGCCGACCTGACCCAGTGGTGCGACGGCCCCAACGTCGCCTCCGGCGCGGTCAGCTGCCCGTCGAACGCCAACTTCGTCCCGTACCAGAGCGGTGGCGTCCTGTCCGGCGTCTGGTACGACAACGCGGCCGCCTCGCCCGCCCAGGCCAGCGGCAACCAGCTCGCCCAGGAGGCCGTCAAGGCCGCCGGTCACTTCGGCAACACCACGGCCGCCTCCAACCGTGACGCGTACTACATCGTCCTGTCGCCGCACGGTACCAACCCGGACGACTACCAGAACCCCACCACCGGGTACTGCGCTTGGCACGACTGGAACGGTGACACCACCCTCACGGGCGGCGCGGCCAGCTCGCCCTACGGCGACATCGCCTTCTCCAACCAGCCGTACAACATCGACCAGGGCAGCAACTGCGGCGTCGGCTTCGTCAACTCGCCTGGCACGCTGGATGGTTGGACGATGACCCTCGGCCACGAGTGGCACGAGATGATGTCCGACCAGAACCCGGCCGGCGGCTGGACCAACCACGTGACCGGCAGCTCGTACAACGGCCAGGAGAACTCCGACGAGTGCGCCTGGATCAAGCCCGGCAGCACCGGCGGCGCCGCGAACGTCTCGTTCGGCTCCTACGGCAGCTTCGCCGAGCAGGCCAGCTGGTCGAACGACACCAACTCCTGCGCGATCTCGCACGCAATCCTGACCCACGGCAACACGGTCACCGTCACCAACCCGGGCAACCAGGCCGGCACGGTCGGCACCGCCGCCAGCCTGCAGGTCAACGCGAGCGACTCGGCCTCCGGTCAGACCCTGACCTACTCGGCCACCGGCCTGCCCGCCGGCCTGTCGATCAACTCTTCGACCGGCCTGATCTCCGGCACGCCGACCGCCGCCGGCACCTCCAGCGTCACGGTCACCGCGACCGACACCACCGGCGCCGCCGGCAACACCACCTTCACCTGGACCGAGTCCTCCACCTCGGGCGGCGGCAGCGCCGTCACCAACGGTGACTTCGAGACCGGCAACCTGAACGGCTGGACCGCCGCCGGCTCCACCTCCGCCACCACCGCCGCCGCCCACAGCGGCAGCTACGGCGCCATGGTCGGCTCCACCAACCCGACCGGTGACTCCTCGATCGCCCAGACCTTCACCGCGCCGACCGGCTCCAGCAAGGTGTCCTTCTGGTACAGCAACACCTGCCCGGACACCGTGTCCTACGACTGGGCCACCGCCACGCTGAAGGACAACACCACCGGCACGACCACCACGGTCCTCGCCAAGACCTGCGCCGCCACCGCGACCTGGACCAACCAGAGCGCGGCCGTCACCCCCGGTCACTCGTACACGCTCACCCTGAGCAACCACGACGACAACTACCCGGGTGACCCGACCTACACCTACTACGACGACGTGACCGTCTCCTGACGATCGACGTGCCGAACGCGCCGGGGTGGGCCTTGGGCCCGCCCCGGCGCGGTTTTTTGGTTGTCGAGGGATCCGATCCGGCCGCCGGTGCGTCGAATCGGCACCGCTCGCACTTCGGCACAAGGGAACCACTGTGAACCTGAGAAGACCCACCGCCATCGCTCTGACCTGCGCCTGCGCCCTGCTCGCCCTGGCCGGCTGCGGATCGTCCGGCACCTCGACGGCCTCGTCCGCTCCGGCGTCCACGACCGCGTCGTCGTCCACGACCGCGAGCGCGGGGGCCGCCGTCACCGCCGACGAGCACGCCAACCACACCACTCTGAAGGTCGCCGTCGGCACGACGATCTCCGTCGACCTGCACAGCACCTACTGGTCCGCCGCCACCAGTTCCGCCCCGGACGTGGTCAGTCCGGCCGGTTCCCCGAGCACCTCGGCGTCCCCCTCCTGCCGGCCCGGCGGCGGCTGCGGCACCGTCTCCGCCTCCTTCACCGCCCGCACGCCAGGCACGGCCCACCTCGCCGCCTCCCGCACCATCTGCGGCGAGGCCCTCAACTGCGGGCCGGATCAGCGCACGTACGACGTCACGATCGAGGTCACCGGCTGACGTGTGCTCCGGGTGCTCCGGACAGCCTTCCTGATCTACCGTCACGTCCCCGGCCTCGCACCCGAGGCCGGGGACGTCGCGGTGTGCCCACCTTGATGAGACCCTGACATCACATCAGGTTACTTTAGGGTAATTTAATGGTGTCATCCGGGTGAATACCCCCGGCCTCTCATGAAGGACTTGTACGTGCTCGATCACCAGCCCCGCCGTTCCGGCCGCCGTCTCGCCGGTTCCGCGCTGGCCCTCGTCGCCGCCGTCTGCGCGCTGCCCGCCGCCCCCGCGCTCGCCGCTCCCGCTCTTGCGCCGGTTCAGGCCCCGGCCCCAGGAGCGCAGTCCGACGCCACCCCGCACCTGGACGCGGTGGAACAGACCCTGCGTCAGGTGTCCCCCGGCCTGGAGGGGACGGTGTGGCAGCGCACGGCGGGCAACCGGCTCGACGCGCCCTCCGGCGATCCGGGCGGCTGGCTGCTGCAGACCCCCGGCTGCTGGGGCGACCCCTCCTGCACCGAGCGCACCGGCACCCGCCGACTGCTCGACAAGATGCGCGAGAACATCTCGCGCGCCACCCGGACCGTCGACATCTCGACCCTCGCACCCTTCCCGGACGGCGCCTTCCAGGACGCCATCGTGGCCGGCCTCAAAGCCTCGGTGGCCGCCGGGAACACGCCGCACGTGCGGATCCTCGCCGGGGCCGCGCCGCTCTACAACATCACCGCGCTCCCGTCGAAGTACCGGGACGACCTGACGGCCAAGCTCGGTGACGCCGCCGGCAGCGTCACCGTCGAGGTCGCCTCGATGACCACCGCCAAGACCGCGTTCTCCTGGAACCACTCCAAGCTGCTGGTCGTCGACGGGCAGAGCGTCATAGCCGGCGGGATCAACAACTGGAAGGCTGACTACCTCGACACCGCCCACCCGGTCACCGACGTCGACCTCGCGCTGACCGGTCCGGCCGCCGCCTCCGCCGGCGCCTACCTGGACACCCTGTGGGACTGGACCTGCCGCAACACCGGGACGTTCTCGGCCGCCTGGTTCGCCTCCACCAACGGCGCCGCCTGCACCCCCGACCTGGAGCAGCGCCTCAACCCGCCGACCGACCAGGTGCCCGCCACCGGCGACCTGCCGGTGATCGCCGTCGGCGGCCTGGGCATCGGGATCAGCGGCGCCGACCCGGCCTCCGCCTACCGTCCGGACCCGGTCCCGAGCGCCGCCGACACCAAGTGCGGGCCGATCGGCCTGCACGACAACACCAACGGCGACCGCGACTACTCGACGGTCAACCCGGAGGAGAGCGCCCTGCGCGCGCTGATCGCGAGCGCGAACAGCCGCATCGACATCTCCCAGCAGGACGTGACCGGTACCTGCCCGCCGATGCCCCGCTACGACGTGCGGCTCTTCGACCTGCTCGCGGCCAAGCTCGCCGACGGCGTGAAGGTCCGCATCGTGGTCAGCGACCCCGGCAACCGGGGCGCGGTCGGCAGCGGCGGCTACTCGCAGATCAAGTCCCTCAACGAGATCAGCGACACCCTCTCCGCCCGCCTCACCGCCCGCCTCGGCGACCCGGCCCAGGCCAGGACGGCGATGTGCCGGAACCTCCAGCTCGCCCCGTTCCGCGCCGCCCCCACCTCGACCTGGGCCGACGGCCACCCCTACGCGCTGCACCACAAGCTGGTCTCGGTCGACGGATCCGCCTTCTTCATCGGCTCCAAGAACCTCTACCCGGCCTGGCTGCAGGACTTCGGCTACCTCGTCGAGAACCGCGCCGCCGCGACGCAGCTCAACGACCAGCTGCTCGCCCCGCAGTGGCAGTACTCGCAGGCCGCCGCGACGTACGACTACAGCCGCGGCCTCTGCCAGGGCTGACGTCCGTGACGGGCAGGGGCCCGGGCCCCTGGCCGTTCTCGTCCTCCGGCGGGCCCGCCGCACCGGGAGGGTGCCCGGCGGGGCACCCGGGTCTGCCCTTCGGTCCCTGGCGTGGCGGCCGGGGAGTGCGTATGCAGGAAGGGCTGCAGTCCCAGCACGGGAAGAGGCCCCTCATGCACGCTCCCTCGCACGCCCGAGACAACGTCAGGACCCAAGCCGCCGGACGCGCCGGTACACCGGCCCGTTCCGCCGGCGGCGGCGGCCGGGCGCCGCTGCCGGGCCTGATGGCGCTGCAGGCCACCGCCGGGAACCGGGCCGTCGTCCAGATGCTCCGTCAGGCGGGGGCGGGAGGACCGGGCGGGCGGGTCGGCGGGGCGGTGCAGCGTTCCGCCGTCCACGACGTGCTGCGCACGCCCGGCCGTCCGCTGGACCCCGCCGTCCGCTCCGAGATGGAGGGCCGGATGGGCGCGGACTTCTCCGCCGTCCGCATCCACGACGACAGTGCCGCCCGTGCCTCCGCCGCCGAGGTCGGCGCCCGCGCCTACACCTCCGGTGACCACGTCGTCATCGGGGAGGGCGGCGGGGACCGGCACACCCTGGCCCACGAGCTCACCCACGTCCTCCAGCAGCGCCAGGGCCCCGTCGCGGGCACCGACAACGGCTCCGGGCTCAGGGTCTCCGACCCCTCCGACCGGTTCGAACGCGAGGCCGAGGCCAACGCCGTCCGGGTGATGCGCAGGGCGGTGACCGTCGGCGGGCCCGCCACGGCTGGCCCGGCCGCCGGGGAACGCGCCGAGGAACAGCAGGACGAGCACAGCCACGGACCGGGCACGAATCCGCAGGCCGGGGTAGCGGTGCTGCAGCGGGCGGGTGTCTTCCAGCCGTTCACCGGCATGGTGTTGAGCAACGCGGCGCTCGGCGGCCTCACGACCGACGTCCTGCAGGGGGCCGGCTACGTCTACGCCAACGGCGGCACCCTCGGCAACTCGCTGTACCTGGAGAAGATGCTCAGCGACACCGGTGGCGGCTCGGCACCGGGCGAGCCCGCGGACATCACCACCATGAAGACGGCCGACAAGAATCTGGTGCGCGCCAGGGGCCAGGACAACGTGGCCACCGCGATGCACGCGATCAACGCCGACTTCGTCGACGGCGCCAACTACACCGCCTGGAACATCTTCATGGGCTCCGCCCTGTCCAACACCCAGGAGCACTTCCACAAGGTCGAAAGTCCGATTCGCGCCTCGATGAAGCGTGGCACCCACGGGCTCGCCGCATCCTACGAGCATTGGATCGCCGCCAACCCGCCGATCGACCTCGGCGACGGCAAGATCGGCTGGGCCGCCCCGGGGCAGGTCGTCCGGGGTGCGGAGACGAGCGCGACCGCCCTGGAGCCGTACGAGGAGAAGCACCCGAACCTCACCCACGTCCTGGACCGGGAGGCGCCGAAGAGCGACCCCAAGAAGACGTGGCCCAAGATGATCTACTACCGGGTCACCCCGAACTACACGTACAGCAGCAATCCCGCACAATGGCCCCAGTTCCTGAAGGAGAACCTCCAGGCGGCGCAGACGCTGGTGGACGAGGAGAAGGCCAAGCCGGTGGACGAGCAGGACCAGCAGGGACTGGCCAACGAGCTCGCGGCCATGAACATCCTGCGGCAGCGGGCGCACCAGTTGTTCCCGGAGACGTTCACCTGCGCGGCGGACTACTACCTCGCCTCCTACAACCCGCAGAGCCCCTGGTACCACAGCAACGATGCGGACACCTACGACGCGGAGGTCTGAGGCACCGATGCCCCGCGACGAGCACCGCGACAAGCCCGACAAGCCCGACCAAGAGCGCGACGACTACGGCGAGGAGCACGGCATGGCACCCGGCCTGACGCACGGTGACGGGCACGACAGCCCTGACCGGGCGGCACGCCCCGGGGTCTTCCTCGCCCACGCGCCTGCGGACGCCGAGCGGGCCGCGGCCCTGGACGCCCGGCTGCGCGCCGGGGGCGTGCGGACCGCCGTGGACGAGTCCCGCGACCTCTCCGACGGTCTGCCGGCCGAACCGGTGCTGCAGGAGCTGGGGGCCTGCGACCTGTTCCTGCTCCTGTGGTCCCGGGACGCGGCCGACGACGCCCACGTCCGGGAGCAGCGCCAGTACGCGGACTCGTTCGACAAGCCGTGTCTGGTCTGGCCGCTCGACGGGACGGCCCTGCCACCGGGGGAGCGTCCGGTGGAACGGCTGCCACCCGGCAGAGACGTCCCTGAGGTGGACGCCGCGGTCCACCGGCTGCTGGGCACCAGGCCCACCGACGCGGGGGCCGGTGACGGCCCCGGGTGGGACCGGACGGGCGGCGCGGGGGTGGAGCCCGGTCACTGGGCGATCGAGAGCGACGCCCAGTACGGGGAGTCCCTGGAGCTGGATCTCGCCGCCTCGGCGGACGCCGCGGTACCGGACGACTCCGTCGAAGGCGGCCACCTGACGGGTACCCACCTGCGGGCGGGCCTGCGGGGCAAGGTCACCGGCCGCTGGTGGTTCGCCCGTACGGAGGGACGGCTCGACCTGGAGCTGGCGACCGCCTTCGGTCTGCGCCCGGTGCGCGAGCTGCGGCACCTCCAGCTCCTGGGCGGCGACGACCGCTCCCTCGCCGCCGAGGACCTGCACGGCATCGCCGACCCGCGGCACTACCGGCTCACCCCGGAGCGGCCCAGCTGAGACCCGCGGGCACCGGTCGGCCGCCGGGTCCGCCCCACCCGCCTGAGCCGGTCTTCGGGTGACCCCGCCAGCGCCCGGCGTCCGGCCTCACCCGAATGCCGGGCGCGCACGGGCTGCCCGCACTCCAGTCACAACGTTCACGAATTGATGACTCCGGGTACTCGAATGGGTGCGAAAAGTAGTCGAGTGGGGGGTGGTGCAGGGAGCGACGATGCCGGAACACAAGCGGTTCGGCGTGCGGGCCGAGGCGGACGGTTCGGCCGGCCGACGCGTGCCGCGGCAGGGACAGTCCGGTGAGGCCCAGGAGGCCGACCCCACCCCTGGCGCGCGGAGCGAGAGCACCGACACCGACGCGGCGGCCCCCTGGCCCGACCAGATGCTGCCGTTGCTGCGAACCCCGACCACCGCCCGTCCGCTGGCCGGCGACGTCGAAGGCGCCGCGGCCGGCACCGACACGGACGAGCCGGGGCCCGCCGAGGTGGCCGCCGTCCTGGACCTGGCGCTGCTGGTGGGTGAGCTGATGCTGGCCTGCGGCGAGGCCGCGGAGGACGTCGAGGCCGCCATGCTCGCCGTCGCGCGGACCTACCGGGCCCAGCCCTGCGATCCCCAGGTCACCTTCACCCGGGTGGCGATCTCCTACCAGCAGGGCTCCGGAGAGCCGCCGGTGACGGCCGAGCGGTCCGTGCACCACCCCGCCGGGGACTACGCGCGGCTGGCGGCGCTCTTCCGGCTGGTCACCGAGATCACCGTCGGCGGCCTCGGCGTGAACGACGCCCACCAGCGGCTGCGGGCCGTGCGCCGGCACTGCCGCGGCTACCCCGCCTGGGCCCTGGTCCTCTCCTCCGGCCTGCTGGCCGGCACCGCGACGCTGCTGCTCGGCGGTCGGTCCGACGCCAGGGCCTGGCTGGTGTTCGTCAGCGCCGTCGTCACGGCCATGGTGGGCGACCGGCTCTCGGCCCTGGTCGGACGCCATGACCTGCCGAACTTCTACCGGATCGCGACGGCCGCGACCCCGGCCGCGGTGGTCGGCATCCTGATGTCCTTCAACCAGTTGCACCTGCGCGGGTCGGTGGTGATCACCGGGGGGCTGTACGCGCTCCTGCCAGGATGGCCCATGGTGGCGGCGGTGCAGGATGGTCTCGCGGGCTTCTACCTCACCGCCGCCGCGCGCCTGTTGGAGGTGCTGTACCTGATGGCGGGCGTGGTCGTCGGGGTGATGACCGTGCTCTACATCGGCGTCAACAACGGCGGCGACCTGGCCGCCCAGGGCGTACCGGCGTCGGTGTCGAACCCGCCGCTCCAACTGGCGGCGGCGATCCTGCTCACCCTGACCTTCGCGGTGCTGCTCAACACCGAGCCGGGCACGCTGCCGGGGGTGATGGTCAACAGCGGGGCGGGCTGGACGACGTACAACGTGCTGGTCGACGCCGGCGGGGAGCCCATCGTGGCCACCGGCCTCGCCGCGGTGCTGGTGGGCCTGTCCGGCCAGCTCATGGCCCGGTACCGGGGCAGTTCCGCGCTGCCGTTCGTCACCGCCGCCCTGGGGCCGCTGTTGCCCGGGTCGCTGCTGTACTTCGGGCTGGTCGCCTTCGTCCGGGGCGAACCCGAGACGGGGCTCAGCGGCCTCGGGCGCGCCACGGCCACGGCGATGGCCCTCGCCATCGGCGTGAACCTGGGCCGCGAGGTGGCCCGGCTGTTCCTGCCGGCGCCGGGTGTGGCCCCGGCCGCCCGTCGGCGCAGGGGCCGCCACCGCCGCTGAGGAGCGGTCGACGGCCGTGAACGCGGTCCCTTCGGCCAGGTGACGTCCGGGGCCGGTCGGAGGTTTACCGAACCCGTGGAGCGGTAGACGCGGCTCATGGGACCGGCCGGAGACGTGACGGCTCCACCGCCCCGGGGCGGCGTCGGCGCCGAGCGCGCCGCAGCCAGCCTCTCCCGCAAACGTCCCCGTCACCATCAGGGAGGAGACATCGTGATCGCGCTCGGCGTCATCCTGCTCATCGTCGGCTTCGTCATCGGGATTCCGTTCCTGTGGACCATCGGCGTCATCCTGCTCCTCATCGGCCTCGTCCTGTGGGTCGCCGGGGCCGCCGGGCACGCCGTCGGTGGACGTCGCCACTACTACTGACCCGCCTTCCGACCTGCCCGAGCGGCTGCCCGCGCCCGCATCCCGTCCCGCCGGCGCGGGCAGCCGTACGCGCCCGCCCGGCGACCGTCGCCGGACGGGCGCGGCCGGAGGCGACTGTCTGCTGTTCCACCTGTGTTCAACCACGCGCTCTGGTCTACGGCCTGTCAACGCCCTACCTTCCCTGGGGGACTGTGAGATGGGGCTATGGACGACACACAACTTGCCGTACGGGCGCGTGGATTGACGAAGTGCTTCGGTGACGTCGTGGCGCTCGACGAGGTCGGGCTGGACCTGGCGCCGGGGCGGATCCACGGGCTTGCCGGGCCGAACGGGGCCGGGAAGACGACGCTGCTCGGGTTGCTGCTCGGACTGGCCGTCGCCGACGGCGGCGAGTTGGAGGTGTTGGGCAGACCGGTCGGGCGGGCCCTGGCGGCACCGCACGGCGTGGCCGGGTTCGTGGACGGGCCCGGGCTGTATCCGTCGCTGACCGCGCGCAAGAACCTGGCCGCGCTGGCGGCGCTGCGCGGGCAGGACGCGCGGGCGGGGCGGATCGACGAGGTGCTGGCCGAGGTCGGGTTGACGGACGTCGCGGACGACCGGGTACGGGGGTTCTCGCTGGGCATGCGGCAGCGGCTCGGGCTGGCCGCGGCGCTGCTCACGGATCCGCGGCTGCTGGTGCTGGACGAGCCGTCCAACGGTCTGGACCCGGCGGGCAAGCAGCATGTCCACCGGGCGCTGCGGCGGCTCACGGGAGACGGGGTGACCGTGGTGCTGTCCAGTCACCGCATGGACGACCTCCAGGCGCTGTGCGACGAGGTCACGATCCTCGCGACCGGGCGGGTCCGCTTCTCCGGCCCGCTGGAGAAACTGGCGGCCGAGAGCCGTGAGCTGGAACACCGCCTGCTCACCTCCGATCCGCAGGCCGCGCGGCGGGTGGCCGCCGGCGCCGCGGGGGTGCGGGCCGTGGAGGAGACCGGGGCGCCCGGCGGGGCACTGGTCGTGCGCGCGTCGGGACCGGCCGTCGAGGAGTTGGTGGCCGAACTGGTGCGCGCGGGCGTGGGGGTGCGCGAAGTCGCGTCCGTGATCCCACCGTTGGAGGCCGCGTTCCTCGCGCTGACCGAGCGGCAGGAGGGGCTGGAATGACCACGACCGTCACCACGGCCACGGCCACGGCCCGTGCCGGCGCCGCGCCGGGGGCGGACCGGGTGCCGGTGAGCCGTGTGTACCGCTTCGAGG
This sequence comes from Kitasatospora sp. NPDC101155, assembly GCF_044768305.1. Lineage (NCBI taxonomy): Bacteria > Bacillati > Actinomycetota > Actinomycetes > Kitasatosporales > Streptomycetaceae > Kitasatospora > Kitasatospora sp. NPDC101155. Next base: position 15,607 of record NZ_JBIWPN010000052.1, read on the forward strand.
TGGTCAAGCTCGTCTCCCAGTGGCGGATCCGGCTGCTGATCCTGGCCTGTTGGACCCTGCCGGGCCTGTTCACCGCCGCGGTGGCCCAGCAGGGCACGCTGCCGTCCGACACGCTGTTCGGCCGCTGGATGCACGCCACCGGCTGGGCCGGCCCGCTGGTGGTGCTGGGCTTCTCCGGCTCCTGGGCGCTGCCGCTGCTGACCTCGGTGGTCGCCGGCGACGTGTTCGCCGCCGAGGACCGGCTCGGCACCTGGCGGCACCTGCTGGTGGCGGTCCGCTCGCCGCGGCGGATCTTCGCGGCGAAGGCTCTGGCGAGTGCGGCCGTGCTCGTGCTGCTGGTGGCCGGGTTGGTGGCCGCGAGCACGGTCGGCGGGCTGGCGGCGGTCGGGAACCGGCCGCTGGTCGGCGTCGACGGGCACCTGCTGTCGCCGTCGGAGGCGGCCGGGAGCGTGCTGCTGGCGTGGGGGTGCGCGCTGGCGCCCACGCTGGCGCTGGCGGCTATCGGGCTGCTCGGCTCCGTCATCCTGGGGCGTTCGCCGATGGGGCTGCTGGTCCCCGCGCTGGCGGCGGTCGCGATGCAGCTCGCCCAGATGCTGCCGCTGCCCGTGGCGCTGCGGCTCGCGCTGCCCGGCTACGCCTTCGTCTCCTGGAACGGGCTGTTCGCGGACCCGGCGCGGCTCGACGAGCTGCTGATCGCCGTCGCGGTCAGCCTGGTGTGGGTCGTGGTGGCGACGGCGGCGGCCTATCGGCTGTTCGTGCGGCGGGACTTCACCAACGGCAGCGAGGACGGCGCGGGGCGCCGCGCGCTCGCCTTCGGGGTGCTGCCGCTGGCCGGGCTGCTCGCGCTGACCTTCGGGGCGGTCGCGGCGGCCACGCCCTCGACGGGCTCGGGGATCTCGCAGGAGAAGGTGCAGCGGTCGGTCGCGACCGTGTTCGCGCACCTGTACCGGCTGCAGACCGAGCAGCTGCACCGCCCCGCCGTCACGGAGGACCAGCTGCGGGTCACGGCGGCGTGCGACCGGAGTGACGGCCAGGTCGACCCAGAGGGTCCGGGCAACGACTGGCGCTGCGTCGTCACCTGGCACCTGCCCGGGACGGCCGCGCCGGGAACGGCGGTCTACCAACTCGACGTGGCCTCGGACGGACGGCTGATGGCCGACGGTGACGGGCCCAAGGAAGTGAACGGCTACTTCCTGGTGCACACCCCGACCGGGGACGCGCCGAACCCGCTGTGGCAGTTCGACGGTCAGGTCGCGCTGCTCTCCTCCCCGACGAACTGAACGGCCGCAGCGGCCGCGACACACCCGATGAAGTCAACGAACCCAACCAACCCAACGAAGGGCTGACGCCATGCAGGTAACGCGTCGTCGACGCGTCCAGAAGGACCACTTCGTCCTTCTCGGTCGGCGTGCGGGCCGCCGGGCCACTCTCGCCACGGCGTGCATCACGGCGGTGGCCGTGGCCACGGGCACGGCTTTCGCGACCACCCACCAGTTCGGCACCGACCGGGTCGGCCAGGTCACCGCCGACGGCCAGGTCATCTCCAGCGACCAGTACCTGGCCCCGTACGGGGATCGGCTGGTCATCGACAACGGCAAGATCATGGCGTCCCGGGTCAGCCCGGACGGCGGTCACCTGGCCGCCTCGGTCGCCGACGGCGACGCCTCGCTGGTCGTCGTGGACCTGAAGACCGGCAAGGTGCAGCAGCGCGTCGGCAAGGCCAAGGGCGACGACCTGCACCTGACCGACGGCTCGGTCGGCCAGGAGGCTCCGGTGTACTCGCCGGACGGCTCGCAGCTGTGGCTGGGCCAGCTCAACGGCTACACCAAGTTCACCGTGAACGCCGACGGCTCCCTGGCCAACCCGGTGACGGTGGCGATCCCGGCCGACGGGGACAAGCACGCGCTGGCGTCCGGAGCGGTGTTCTCCGCCGACGGCAAGACGGTGTACGCGGCGGTCAACGGGCAGAACCGGGTGGTCGCGATCAACGCGGCGACCGGCGCGATCGGGCAGAGCTGGACGGTCGGCAACGCGCCGCGCGGCATCGTGCGGGTCGGCCACAAGCTGTACGTCGGCAACGAGGGCGGGCGCCCGGCCACCTCCGACGACGACACGATCAACTCCTACGGCACCCAGGTGGTGGCCGACCCGGACACCGGTGCCACCACCACGGGCACCGTCAGCGTGATCGACCTCGCCGACCCGTCCGCCGCCGTCGCCACCATCGAGGTCGGCCTGCACCCGACGGCGCTGTACGCCAAGAACGGGACGCTGTTCGTCACCGACACGAACAGCGACGAGGTGTCGGTCATCGACACCGCCCACGACAAGGTGGTGCAGAGCATCTCCACCAAGCCGTGGCCGGAGGCCTCGGTGGGCTACGAGCCCACCGCCGTGACGCTCACCGACGACGGGCACCTGCTGGTCACCCTCGGCCGGGCCAACGCGGTGGCCGTCTACCGCTACAGCGGCGCGCAGGAGCCGGTCAGCTACGTCGGCCTGCTGCCCACGGACTACTTCCCCGCCGAGATCACCACCGTCGGCTCGAAGGTGGTCGTCTCCAACACCCGTGGCATCGACGCGCGGCGGCCCAACAGCACCGGCGCGCACAACACCCACGACACCACGTCGAGCCTGACCCAGTTCACGCTGCCCGGCGACCGTGAGATCCGCTCCCAGACCGCCAAGGTCTTCCGGCAGAACGGCTGGACCAGTGGATCGGTGCAGACCGCCGGCCGGCACAAGGCCAAGCCGGTGCCGGTGCCGACGCGGATCGGCGACCCGTCGACGATCAAGCACGTCTTCCTGATCGTCAAGGAGAACCGCACCTACGACCAGCTCTTCGGGGACCTGGCGAAGGGCAACGGCGACCCGAAGCTGGCCCAGTTCGGCGCGAACGTGACGCCCAACCAGCACGCGCTGGCCGAGCAGTTCGGGCTCTACGACAACACCTACGACATCGGCACGAACTCCGCCGAGGGCCACAACTGGCTGATGCAGGCCGACAACCCGGAGTACACCGAGTCCTCGGCGGGCGAGTACGAGCGCAGCTACGACACCGAGGACGACGGCCTGGGCCACCAGCGGTCGGGCTTCCTGTGGACCGGCGCGCAGGCGGCCGGCCAGGACGTGCGGGACTTCGGGGAGTTCCACCAGTTCCTCACCAAGCCCGACGGTGCGAGCTGGCAGAACCTGTACTGCGACGCGAAGACCATGGACGCGAACGGGCAGGACACCGCCTACCCGCTCAACTCCTCGTCGCCGATCCCCTCGCTCAACGACGTGTCGGTACCCGGCTTCCCCAAGTTCGACCTGGACGTGCCGGACCAGTACCGGTACCAGATCTGGAAGCAGGACTTCGAGCAGAACGGCCCGGCGAACCTCAACATGCTGTGGCTGTCCAGCGACCACACGGGCGGTCCGGCCAGCCCGGCCGCGCAGGTCGCCGACAACGACCTGGCGGTCGGCAAGATCGTCGACGAGATCTCGCACAGCGGGTACTGGAAGGACTCGGCCGTCTTCGTGGTCGAGGACGACTCCCAGGCCGGCCTCGACCACGTGGACGGCCACCGCGCCCCGATCCAGATCATCAGCCCCTGGGCGCAGCACGGGGCCGTCGACAGCCGCTACTACTCGCAGATCACGATGATCCGCACCATCGAGCAGATCCTCGGGATCCACCCGATGAACCAGAAGGACAGCGCGGCCAGCCCGATGGCCACGGCCTTCACCGACAAGCCGGACTTCACGCCGTTCACCGCGGTGCCCAACCGGACCTCGCTGACCGACGGCCTCAAGACGCCGCCCGTGTGCGGCGTCGACGTGCCCGGGCAGCAGGACCGCAACGCGGCCGCCGCCCCGGTGACGACCGCGCCGCCGGCGGCGGAGCGCACCGTCGCGGACCAGTGGGACGCCTGGAAGTCCAAGCAGCGCCTGACCGGCCCGAACGCCGCGCCGGACCGCGCGAACCCGGCGCAGATGAACCACCTGACCTGGTACCAGACCCACAACTGGACCACCCCGTACCCGGGCGAGAGCGAGATCCACGCGCCGCAGGACGTGCCCGGCGCGTACCTGCCGTCCGCGGAGAACGACGGCTGATCCGGGCTGATCCCGCTGGGGAGCCATGAGCGGGCCCCGGGCCGGCACCACGCCGGCCCGGGGCCCGTTCGTTCCCGGCGGTGCGCCTGCCGGCGCGGGCACGCTACGAGGCGGGGGCGGGACGGATGGCCAGGCCGGGCCGGCGGCGGTGGACGGTGAGGTAGACCAGGCCGTCCGCGTCCGCGGCGAGCGCCCGGCGGGCGCCGTGCGGCAGCCAGGCCGTGCACCCGGGGGAGAGGGCCTGTCGACCGTTGTCCGTCTCCAGGCGGCCGCTCCCGCCGAGCACCTGGACGAGGACGTCGAGGTCCGGCTCCACGTGCTCGGCGACCTCCGCGTTCGGCGGCAGGCGGATGATGTTCGCGTCCAACTGGCGCCCCTCCTCGGCGAGTCGCCACAGCGCCCCGCTCCGGTCGGCCGGAGCGTCGTGGAGCAGCGACTCCAGCTGGGTGAGCACACCGGGCCCGGGGTTGGGCGTCAACGCGGCCTCCTGCAGGTGAGTGGGGTACGGCGGGATCGACCTGCGGATTCTACGGAAGGGCGGGTACGTCCGGTCAGTCGTCGGCGAGCAGCCGGGCGACGGCGGCGTCGACGTCGAGGTGGTCCGACTCCGATCCCGCGGGCACCAGCGCGAAGGACTCCGAGAGGAACGCGGTGACGGCCTCCCCCGGGGCACTGAGCACGGCCGCGTTGCCGGTGGGCCCGCGCAGGGTGATGAGGACCTCGCCCTCCGGACCCGGACGGACCTTCACGTCGCCGCAGCCGACGGGCTCGTGCCGGCCCTCGTTCAGCAGTTCGCGGCTGAAGTACCAGCACACCTGGGCGCCGTCGCCGGTGCACTGGCACGGAGTCAGCGGAAAGGCCAGGCAGGCGGCGTACGGCAGGCTGGTGTCGAAGCGGAGTTCGGCGTCGACCGGGACGTCGGGCAGCGCGCTGTCCGGGAACGTGACGGGCACCGGGCGGACCGTGGACAACTGCATCGAATCGGCCTCCTGCGATCGCAACGGGCCGGCCCTGGTGGACCGGCGCACCTGAGGGGCGCGTACCCGGTGCGCCGAGGGGCACCGCGCGAGGCGGGAACCTCCACAACCTCTTCGCACACCGCGAGCGGACCGCTCCCGCGCGGCTCGGGCCCCGGCCCTCACTGTCACCCGTGGGAATGAAACACCGGACTGTTCGGGGGCCTTGGCCTGGCCGTGGAGGCCCTGTCCGCCGGGATCCTCGACATACGTGCTCGGCTCAGTGCCCCCCTTCCCGAACGGAGCCCCGACATGACCAGCCCCCGCTCCTTCCGGGCAGCCGCCGCGCTCCTGCGCTCGGCCGTTCTCACGGTCGGCTGACCGGCCATGGCCCTCCCGGAAGACCGAAGGCTCATCCATCTCGTGCTGCGCCTGCTGGCCGCCGCGGGACTCGCCGTGAACGCGGCCGTCCACGCCCGGCTCGCCGACCGGTACGACGCCGTCGGCGACTCGCTCACCCAGGGCACCCTGTTCCGGGCCGAGGCCGCCGCCGCGAGCCTGGCCGTGGTCCTCGTGCTCCTCTGGCGGCACCGGTCCGGCGACCTCTTCGCCTGGCTGGTCGCCGCCTCCGGGTTCGGCGCGCTGCTGCTCTACCGCTACGTGGACGTCGGCAGCCTCGGCCCGCTGCCGAACATGCACGAGCCGGTCTGGTTCGGCGACAAGACGCTCGCCGCCTGGGCCGAGGGGATCTCCGTCGTCGCCCTGACCGTCCTGCTGCTCGGTCGCCGCCGGCGTCGGATCCGAGCGAGCGCCGCCGCCCCGCCGCCCGAGTGAACGGGCGGCGCGGCGGGGCGACCGGGCCGGGGGCCGGGCGGGTCCGGGGTCATGATCTCCGGGTTCCCGGAGGCCCTCACCGTCGGAGGCGGACATGCGGATCCTGCTCCTCGCCAGCGCGTTCAACAGCCTCAGCCAGCGGCTGCACGCCGAACTGCGCGACCGGCGCCACGCGGTGGACTTCCAACTCGCGTGTGACGACGACGAGTTGACGGACGCGGTGGACCGACTGCGGCCGGACCTGGTGCTCGCCCCGATGCTGCGCACGGCGATCCCGCAGGACGTCTGGTCGGAGGTCACCTGCCTGATCGTCCATCCCGGCCCGCCGGGCGACCGCGGCCCCTGCTCCCTCGACCGGGCGATCCAGGACGGCCGCACCGAGTGGGGCGTCACCGTGCTCCAGGCCGAGGCGGAGATGGACGCCGGACCGGTCTGGGCCTGGGCCCCCTGCCGGCTGCCCGCGCGCGGCAAGAGCGACCTGTACCGCAACGAGGTCTCCGACGCGGCCGTGGCCGCCGCGCTGCTCGCCGTGGAGCGCGTCGCCTCGGGCGCGTACGTGCCGCAGCCGCAGCACGGCCCCGGCTGGCGGGAGGAAGTGCACACCCGGCCCTTCCTGCGCCAGCAGGAGCGCCGGATCGACTGGGCGGGCGACTCCGCCGAGGCGGTGCTGCGCAGGCTCCGCGCGGCCGACTCCCAGCCCGGGGTGCTCGACACGCTGTGCGGCGGCGAGTGGTACCTGCACGGCGGCCGCCGCGAGTCGGTGCTGCGCGGCCGGCCGGGCGAACTGCTCGCCACCCGGGCCGGGGCGGTGTGCCGGGCTACTCCGGACGGCGCAGTGTGGATCCCCGAACTTCGCCGCCGCCGCACGCCCGGCGGGCCCGCCACGTTCAAGCTCCCGGCGGTGACGGCCCTCGGCGCCCTGCTGCCGCCGCTGCCGGAGGTCGCGGCACCGCTGGTGCCCGGTGAGCACGAGGGCCCGGCGTGGTCGGACATCCGCTACCGCGAGGACGGCCCGGTGGGCTTCCTGCGCTTCTCGTTCCCGGGCGGCGCGATGTCCACCGACCACTGCCGACGGCTGCTGGCGGCGTACCGCTTCGCCGCCGCCCGCCCGACCTCGGTGCTGGTGCTCGGCGGTGGCCGGGACTTCTTCTCCAACGGCATCCACCTCAACGTCATCGAGGCCGCGCCGGACCAGGCGGCCGAGTCCTGGGCCAACATCACCGCGATGGACGACCTGGTCGCCGAGGTGCTCACCACCACCGACCGCCTGGTGGTCGCCGCGGTCGCGGGGAACGCCGCGGCCGGCGGCGTGATGCTGGCCCTGGCCGCGGACGAGGTGTGGTGCCGGGGCGGTTCCGTCCTCAACCCGCACTACCGGCTGATGGGGCTGTACGGCTCGGAGTACTGGACGTACACCCTGCCGCGCCGGGTGGGCGCGGCGGCCGCCGAGCGGCTGACCCGGCAGGCGCTCCCGGTGTCGGCCGCGGCCGCCGAGCGGATCGGCCTGGTCGACCGCGTACTGGACTGCGGGCCGCAGGAGTTCGGGCCGAGAGCGGCCCGCCTGGCCGGGCTGCTCGCGGCCTCGCCCGCCACCCAGCACCGGATCACGGCGAAGAAGGCCGCACGCGAGGCCGACGAGCGGGCGAAGCCACTGGACGCGTACCGGGAGGAGGAGCTCGCGGTGATGCACCGACAGTTCTTCACCCCCGAATCGCCGTACCACACGCTGCGGTCCGCGTTCGTCCGCAAGTGCCCAGCGCCCGCCGGGCCCGGCGCGCGGACGTGACCCGAACGGCCCCGCCCGCTTGCGTCCCCCCGGGGAACCCGGTCGGGCCTTTGGAACGGCGTTAGATCCGATCGGTTGCTATGACTGGTTTCGAGCCATTTCGTCCGGCTCCCATCCCCGAGGAGGCATCCTCATGGGTGCTGCAACAACCGACACCGACGTGGTGCACATTCTCTGGATCAACGCCGGCCTCAGCTGTGACGGCGACTCCGTCTCGCTGACCGCCGCGATGCAGCCGAGCATCGAGGAGATCGTCACCGGCGCGCTGCCCGGCCTGCCCAAGGTCGCGGTGCACTGGCCGCTGATCGACTTCGAGTGCGGCCCGGCCCAGGGCGCGGACAACTTCGTCGAGTGGTTCTTCAAGGCCGACCGCGGCGAGATCGAGCCGTTCGTCCTGGTCGTCGAGGGGTCCATCCCCAACGAGAAGATCAAGAAGGAGGGTTACTGGTGCGGCTTCGGTGACGATCCCGCCACCGGCCAGCCCGTCACCACCAGTGAGTGGCTGGACCGGCTCGCCCCCAAGGCGACCGCCGTGGTGGCGATCGGCACGTGCGCCACGTACGGCGGCATCCACGCGATGGCCGGCAACCCGACCGGCGCGATGGGCGTGCCGGACTACCTCGGCTGGGACTGGAAGTCCAAGGCCGGACTCCCGATCGTCTGCGTGCCCGGCTGCCCGATCCAGCCCGACAACTTCGCCGAGACGCTCACCTATCTGCTCTACCAGCTGGCCGGCTCCGCGCCGATGATTCCGCTCGACGACAAGCTGCGCCCCACCTGGCTGTTCGGCGCCACCGTGCACGAGGGCTGCGACCGCGGCGGCTACTACGAACAGGGTCAGTTCGCCACCGACTACGGCACCCCCGAGTGCCTGGTGCGGCTCGGCTGCTGGGGCCCGGTCGTCAAGTGCAACGTCGCCAAGCGCGGCTGGATCAACGGCGTCGGCGGCTGCCCGAACGTGGGCGGCATCTGCATCGCGTGCACCATGCCGGGCTTCCCGGACAAGTTCATGCCCTTCATGGACCCGCCGCCCGGCTCGCGCGTCTCCAGCGGTGCCAGCACCGCCTACGGACCGCTGATCCGGCGGCTGCGCGCGATCACCCAGAAGACCGTCGACAAGGAACCGAAGTGGCGCCGCACCGGCCGCCACCTGACCACGGGTTACCGCCCGCCCTGGTGACAGGGGGGCCGCACACCGCCCCGGTGTGCGGCCCCGTCGACCTCCGCCCCGCTCGTAGACCTCGTAGATCCCGTAGACCCCGTAGACCCCGTAGATTCCGTAGACAAGGACACGCAGACACGATGGCAACACCGACGACCAGGGCGGCCGGCGACGGCAGTGGCCTGACGGAGATGTCCTGGGACCCGATCACCCGGATCGTGGGCAGCCTGGGCATCCACACGAAGATCGACTTCAAGCAGAAGAAGGTCGCGGAGTGCTACAGCACCTCCTCGGTCTTCCGCGGCTACAGCGTCTTCATGCGCGGCAAGGACCCGCGCGACGCGCACTTCATCACCAGCCGGATCTGCGGGATCTGCGGCGACAACCACGCCACCTGTTCGGTCTACACCCAGAACATGGCGTACGGGGTGAAGCCCCCGCACCTCGGCGAGTGGATCATCAACCTCGGCGAGGCCGCCGAGTACATGTTCGACCACAACATCTTCCAGGAGAACCTGGTCGGGGTCGACTACTGCGAGAAGATGGTCCGTGAGACCAACCCCGGCGTCCTGGAGCTGGCCGAGCGCACCGAGGCCCCGCACGCCCGCGACCACGGGTACAAGACCATCGCCGACATCATGCGCTCGCTCAACCCGATCGAGGGCGAGTTCTACCGCGAGGCGCTCCAGGTCAGCCGGTACACCCGGGAGATGTTCTGCCTGATGGAGGGCCGCCACGTGCACCCCTCCACGCTCTACCCGGGCGGCGTCGGCACGGTCGCGACGGTGCAGCTGTTCACCGACTACCTGACCCGGCTGATGCGCTACGTCGAGTTCATGAAGAAGGTCGTGCCGCTGCACGACGACCTCTTCGATTTCTTCTACCAGGCGCTGCCCGGTTACGAGGAGGTCGGCCGGCGCCGGATCCTGCTCGGCTGCTGGGGCAGCCTCAACGACCCGGACCACTGCGACTTCACCTACCGCAACATGACGGACTGGGGTCGCAAGATGTTCGTCACCCCCGGTGTCATCGTGGACGGCAAGCTCGTCACCAACGACCTGACGCAGATCAACCTCGGCATCCGGATCCTGCTCGGCAGCTCCTACTACGAGGACTGGCAGGGCAAGGAACTCTTCGTCACCCACGACCCGCTGGGCAACCCCGTCGACCCCCGGCACCCGTGGAACCAGCACACCATCCCGCAGCCGCAGAAGCGCAACTTCGACGACAAGTACAGCTGGGTGATGTCCCCGCGCTGGTTCGACGGCAAGGAGCACCTCGCCCTCGACACCGGCGGCGGCCCGATCGCCCGCCTGTGGTCCACCGCCCTGTCCGGGCTGGTCGACATCGGCTACATCAAGGCCACCGGCCACAGCGTCCGGATCAACCTGCCCCGCTCGATGACCAAGCCCGAGGTCACCTTCGAGTGGAAGATCCCGCAGTGGAGCAACGCCATCGAGCGCAACCGCGCCCGCACCTACTTCCAGGCGTACGCGGCCGCCGCCGCCCTGCACTTCGCCGAGAAGGCGCTCGACGAGGTCCGCGCCGGGCGCAGCCAGACCTGGGAGCGCTTCGAGGTGCCGGACGAGTCGATCGGCTGCGGTTTCACCGAGGCCGTGCGCGGCGTGCTCTCGCACCACATGGTGATCCGCGACGGCAAGATCGCCAACTACCACCCGTACCCGCCCACCCCGTGGAACGCGAGCGTCCGCGACAGTTACGGCACGCCCGGCCCGTACGAGGACGCGGTGCAGAACACGCCGATCTTCGAGGAGAACTCGCCGGAGAACTTCAAGGGCATCGACATCATGCGCGCGGTGCGCAGCTTCGACCCCTGCCTGCCCTGCGGGGTGCACATGTACGTCGGCAACGGGCGCACCCTGCAGACCATGCACGTGCCCACCGGCCTGAGCGGGCTCACCGCATGACGGCCGAGCAGACCGGGCTGCGGATCCAGGAGGCGCTGGACGCCCTGGCCGACAGCGGCGCCGAGCGGGCGGGCGAGCAACTGGTCCGCGACCTGATGGAGTTCTACGGCGAGGGCCTGAGCCGGCTCGTCCCGGCCCTTCCCCCGCCCGCCCTGGAGCGGATGCTGGACGACCCCGCCGTGGCCGGGCTGCTGCTCCTGCACGACCTGCACCCCGAGGACGTCACCGCCCGGATCGACCGGGCGCTCGCCGCCCTGTCCGAGCGGATCGAGGTGCTCGGCTTCGAACCGGCCACCGGCACCCTGCGGCTGCGCCGGACCGCCTCCGGCTGCGGCTGCGGGGAGCAGGACGTCGAGGCCGTCCTCGCCTGCCACGCGCCCGAGGTGACGGCCGTGGAGCTGGAGCGCGCCCCGCAGCTGCTCCAGATCGGCACCCGCCCGCCGCTGCCCGCGGAGGCGCGGTGAACACCCGGAGGGTCTCCCGCGACGGGACCGCCCTGCTGCGCCGACTGCGCGAGCCGGCGCCGCCGCGGCCCGAGCAGTGCGCCTTCTGCGGCCGGGACCTGGCAGCCGGCCACCGCCACCTGGTGGACGTCGAGGACCGCTCCCTGGCCTGTGCCTGCACCGCCTGCGGCCTGCTGTTCCAGCAGCCCGGCGCGGCCGGTGGCCGCTACCGCAGCGTGCCGGACCGCTGCCTGGTGGACCCGGACGGTGCGGTGGACGAACGGGCCTGGTCGGTGCTGGGGATCCCGGTCGGCACCGCGTTCCTGTTCCGTGACGCCGTGCTGGACCGGGTGCTCGCGTTCTATCCCGGCCCGGCCGGCGCCACCGAGAGCGAGGTGGACGAGGAGGCCTGGGAACGCGCCTTCGGCGGCAGCCGACTGGCCGCAGCCCTGGAACCGGACGTGGAGGCACTGCTGCTGCGCCGCACCGACCGGCGGGTCGAGTGCTTCCTGGTGCCGATCGACCTCTGCTACGAGCTGGTCGGTCGGCTGCGGCGGTGCTGGCACGGCTTCGACGGCGGGGCCGAGGTGCGGGCCGAACTCGACGCCTTCTTCGAGCGGTTGGCCGCCCGGGCCCGCCCGCTGCCCGCGGCGGTGACGGCGTGAGCGAACGAAGTGAGCGAACCATCGAAAGGTGCGGGTTGCGCGAAGCGCTCGCCGAGCGCGGCGAGGTGGGCGCATGAGTGCGCTCGGCTTCAGCTGCACCGGCGTGCGGTCCGACCCGTACGCGGCCGCGCCGACCCTGGTGTTCCGGCTGCGGATCACGGCGCCGGCCGACGTCCGGGTGCACGCCCTCGCCCTCCAGTGCCAGCTGAGGATCGAACCGGGCCGGCGGTCGTACGCCACCGGGGAGGGCGGGCGGCTGAGCGACCTGTTCGGCGAGCGGGAACGCTGGTCGAGCACGCTCAACCCGATCCAGTTCGCCACCGTGCCCCTGCTGGTGCCCGGCTTCACCGGCGAGACCGAGGCCGACCTCGCGGTGCCGTGCGGCTACGACCTGGAGGTGGCCTCCGCCCGCTACTTCCGGGCCCTGGACGGCGGCGAGGTGCCGCTGCTGCTGCTCTTCTCCGGCACCGCCTTCGCCGGCCCCGGCGGCTTCCAGGTCACTCCCGTGCCCTGGGACCGGGAGGCCCGGGTGCGGATGCCGGTGCGGGTCTGGCGGGAGGCGATCGACCAGCACTTCCCCGGCTGCGGCTGGCTGCGCCTGCCGGAGGACGTCATGGACGACCTGCTGGCCTACCGCTCCCGGCGTGCCCTGCCCTCCTGGGAGGCGACGGTGCGGCAACTGCTGGCCGCGGCGACGGTCGGGGAGGGGGCCCGGTGAGCGGATTCCCCGACGGGATCGAGCGCGGCTTCGCGGCCGCCCGGCAGATCGCCGACGCGGTGCTGCTGGAAGGCTACGTGCTGTACCCGTACCGTGCGTCGGCGGCCAAGAACCAGCTGCGCTGGCAGTTCGGCGTCCTGGTACCGCCGGAGTACACCAGGCAGGGCGGCGAGCACTCCCACCAGCGCACCGAATGCGTGATGGAGGCGCGCGGCGACGACCGGCTGGCGGTCGAGCTGCGCTTCCTGCGGGTCCAGCGCCGCACCGTCGAACGGGCCACCGCCACCGGTGGGTTCGAGCCCGTGGAGCGGCTGGAACTCGCCGACCGGGTACTCGTCGAATGGGACGAGGGCGTCGAGGAGCGGATCGAACTCCTCCTGCCTGTCGACGAGTTGATCGACGAAGGAGTGCAGCGAGGGTTCCGGCTGCCGGGCGTCGGCAGCACGGAGCTGCTGAACCAGGACGGCACCGCCGTCGGACGGCTGCTGCGGCGGCGCGAACAGATCGACGGCCTGGTGCGGTTGACGGTCGAGGAACTGCCCGGCCCGTACCGGGCGCAGCGGCTGACGGCGGTGGTGGAGAACGCCTCCGACTGGACGCCGGACCAGCAGGCCGGACGCGAGGAGGCGCTGCCGCGCTCCCTGGTCTCCGTCCACCTGCTGCTCGGGCTGGAGCACGGCCGGTTCCTGTCGGTCGCCGACCCGCCCGAGTGGGCCCGGCCGGCCGTCGAACGCTGCCGCAACGAGCGCACCTGGCCCGTCCTGGCGGGACCGGAGGGCGGGTCCCGGGTGATGCTGTCCTCGCCGATCATCCTGGAGGACCACCCGCGGATCGCCCCGGAGAGCCTCGGCACCCTGTACGACGCCACCGAGATCGACGAGATCCTGGCGCTGCGGACGGCGGTCCTGACCGAGGACGAGAAGCGGGAGGCCAGGGGTACCGACGAGCGGGCCGGGGCGGTGATCGACCTCGCGGAGTCCATGCCGCCGGAGGTGCTGGAGCGCCTGCACGGGGCCATCCGCGGGCTGCGCGAGATCACCGGCGGCGCCGGCGACGCGGAGCAGCCCTGGTGGGACCCGGGCAACGACCCGCAGGTCGACCCCGAGCGCGACCGGGTGCTGGTCGACGGCCGCCCGGTCGGCGCCGGCAGCCGGGTGCTGCTGCGGCCCGGACGGCGGCGCACCGACGCCCAGGACCTCTTCCTGGACGGGCGCACCGGTGTCGTCGAGGCGGTGCTGCACGACGTCGACGGTTCGGTGCACCTGGCCGTCACCGTCGAGGACGACCCGGGCGCGGACCTGTGGCGGGCACAGGGACGCTTCCGCTACTTCCAGCCCGACGAGGTCACGCCGCTGGAGGAGCCGTGACGGGCGGGGCCGTGCTGGTCGCCGGGGTGGGCAACATCTTCCTCGGCGACGACGGGTTCGGGGTCGAGACCGTCCGGCGGCTGTCCACCCACCCGCTGCCCGAGGGCGTCGAGGTGGTCGACGTCGGCGTACGCGGTGTGGATCTCGCGTACCGGCTGCTCGACGGCTACCGGACCGCCGTGCTGGTGGACGTCACCTGCCGCGGCGGGGCACCCGGCACCGTCCACCTCATCGAGGCGGCCGCCGAGCCGCTGGAGGTGCCGGTGCTGGACGGGCACCGGATGGGGCCGGACGCCGTGCTCGCACTGCTCGCCGCGCTCGCCGCCGGCACCGGCGGCGAGCCGCCCGGGCGGGTGCTGGTGGTCGGCTGCGAGCCGGCGTCGCTGGAGGAGGGCATCGGGCTGAGCGAGCCCGTCGCCGCCGCCGTCGAGGCGGCGGTCCAAGTGGTCCTGCGGGTCGTGGACGAGGCCACGCAGCCGGAGAGGGAGACAACACCATGCTGAGGAAGCTGTTCTGCGCGGCCCTGTTGGCGGGGATCGGCGCGCTGGTCTGGCAGAGCCTGCCGGACCTCAAGCGGTACCTGAAGATCTCGCGGATGTGAGGCCCGGATTGCTGCGAACGGTGCAGCCCCGGGCGCGGTGGCGGCGCGGCTTCGGGCCGTGGCCGCCACCGCCCCCTGTAATGGGGCCCGTTCTGTAATGGGGTCCGCTGCCGCCCGCCGTGGGAAGAGACCGATGCACGAGATGTCGATCGCCGCCGCCGTCGTCGAGCAGGTGGAGGCGGCCGCGCGCGACCACGGGGCCCCCGGGGTGGCGCGGGTGCGGCTGCAGGTGGGCGAGTTGGCCGGGGTCGTGGCCGAAGCCCTCGACTTCTGCTTCGAACTGGCCTGCGCCGGAACGCCGGTGGAGGGCGCGGTGCTGGACGCCGAGACCGTCGCGGGGCGGGCCCGGTGCGCGCCCTGCTCCGTCGAGTGGGCCGTCGGCATGCCGCCCGACCTCGCCTGCCCGAGCTGCTCCGGAGGCGGCGGAGTCGAGCTGCTCTCCGGGCGCGAGCTCCAGATCCTCGCCGTCGAATGGGCCGGGCGCCCGGGCGCACCGGCGGAACAGAAAGGCTGACGCGATGTGCCAGACGGTCGACCTGCGCCAGGCGGTCCTCGCCCGCAACGACGACAGCGCCCGCGAACTGCGGACAGCGCTCACCGCCCGGGGGACGGTGGCGGTGAACCTGCTGTCCAGCCCCGGCAGCGGAAAAACCGCCCTGCTGGAGGCCGAGTTGGGGCTGGCCCGACGGCGCGGCGTGGCGGTTGCCGCGCTCACCGCCGACCTCGCCACCGAGAACGACGCGCTGCGGCTGGCCCGTTCGGGCGCACCGGTGAAGCAGGTGCTCACCGACGGGCTCTGCCACCTGGAGGCGCGGATGCTCGCCGGGCACCTGGACGGCTGGCTGCCCCAGGACTGCCGGCTGCTGTTCGTGGAGAACGTCGGCAACCTGGTCTGCCCGGCCTCCTACGACCTCGGCGAATCGCTGCGGGTGGTGCTGGCCTCGGTGACCGAGGGCGAGGACAAGCCGCTCAAGTACCCGACCGCGTTCGGGCTGGCCAACCTGGTGCTGGTGACCAAGGCGGACCTCGCCGCGGCCGCCGAGTTCGACGAGGCGGCGTTCCTGGCGAGCGTCCAGCGCGTCAACCCCGGCGTGGAGGTGGTGCACACCTCGGCCCGCACCGGTGACGGCGTCGGGGCGCTGCTGGACCGGGCGCTGGCCGTGCTGGACGGCGCCGAGCCGCACCGGCCGGTGATGGCCGCCGTTGCCCACGGGCCCGGGCACTCGCACGGGGGGCACCACCACGCGGCGCAGGCGCCCCGGTGACGGCCGGCCATCCGGAACCCGACCGCGAGCGGCGGCGGGTCGCCGTCCGAGGTCTCGTGCAGGGGGTCGGCTTCCGGCCGTTCGTCTTCACGCTGGCCGGCGAACTCGGGCTGGCCGGCAGTGTCACCAACACCGGCGAGGGCGTGCTGGCCGAGATCGAGGGCAGCCGGGAAGCGCTGGACGCCTTCTGCCTGCGGGTGGCCGGCGACGCGCCGCCGCTCGCCCAGGTGGCCTCGGTCGAGCACGCGCCGCTCGCCGTGACCGGGGACAGCGGCTTCACCATCGCCCCGTCCCGCGCCGACGGCCCCCGCGCCACCCTGATCCCGCCGGACGTCGCCGTCTGCGCCGACTGCCTGGCCGAACTCACCGACCCGGCCGACCGGCGCCACCGGCACCCGTTCATCAGCTGCACCAACTGCGGCCCCCGGCACACCATCGTCACCGGCCTGCCGTACGACCGCGCCAACACCACCATGGCCGGCTTCCCGATGTGCGCGGACTGCGAGCGGGAGTACACCGACCCCGCCGACCGCCGGTTCCACGCCCAGCCCGTTGCCTGCCACGCCTGCGGGCCGCGACTCGCGCTGACCGTCCCCGGAACCGCCGGGCGGACGGGGGAGGAGGCGCTCACCGAGGCCCGCCGACTGCTGGCCGACGGGGCGATCCTCGCCGTCAAGGGCATCGGCGGCTACCACCTCGCCTGCGACGCGCGCGACGCCGAAGCCGTCGCCCTGCTGCGCCGGCGCAAGCGGCGCGGCGACAAGCCGTTCGCCCTGATGGCCCGTGACCTCGCCACCGTCGAGGGCCTGCTGCCGGTCGGCCCGGTCGAGCGGGAACTGCTCACCGGACCGGTACGGCCGATCGTCCTGCTGCGCCGCACCCTCCCGTCGACGCCCGAACTCGCGGCGGTCGCCCCGGGCAGCCCCGACCTCGGCGTGATGCTCCCGTACACGCCGCTGCACCACCTGATCCTCGCCGCCCCCGGACCGGACCTGCTGGTGATGACCAGCGCCAACCTCTCCGGCGAACCGATCGTCACCGACGACCGGGAGGCGCTGAGCAGACTCGCCCCGCTCGTCGACGGCTGGCTCGCCCACGACCGGCCGATCCACGTGCCGTGCGAGGACTCCGTGGTGCGGGTGGTGGACGGCGAACAGCTGCCGCTGCGCCGCTCGCGCGGCTACGCCCCGCTGCCGCTCCCGCTGCCGGTACCCGTCCGCCCGGTGCTGGCGGTCGGCGGCGACCTGAAGAACAGCTTCGCGCTGGCCCGCGACGGCTACGCCTGGCTGTCCGGGCACATCGGCGACATGGACGACCTGGCCACGCTGCGCGCCTTCGACCGCGCGGTCGAGCAGCTCGGCACGGTCAGCGGGGTGCGGCCCGAACTGCTCGCCGCCGACCGGCACCCCGGCTACCGCTCGGTGCGGCACGCCGAGCGGACCGCCGCAGGCCGGCCGGTGCGCCGGGTGCAGCACCACCACGCCCACATCGCCGCGGTGATGGCCGAACACGGCCTGGACGGCGGCCGGCCGGTGCTCGGGGTGGCCTTCGACGGCACCGGCTACGGCGAGGACGGCGCGATCTGGGGCGGCGAGGTGCTGCTGGCCGACTACGACGGATTCCGCCGCCTCGCCCACCTCGGCTACGTGCCGCTGCCGGGCGGGGACGCAGCCGTCGAGCGCCCCTACCGGACGGCGCTGGCGCACCTGCGTGCGGCCGGGCTGCCCTGGACGCCCGGGCTGCCGCCGGTCGAGGCCTGCCCGCAGGAGGAACTCCGATTTCTGGAACGACAGTTGGAGCGCGGGCTGAACTGCGTGCCGACCTCCAGCATGGGCCGGCTCTTCGACGCGGTGTCCTCGCTCGCAGGGGTCTGCCACCGGGCCGGGTACGAGGCCCAGGCGGCGATCGAACTGGAGGCGGCGGCGGTCGGTCACGGCCCGGCGGCGGGCTACGGATTCGGGCTGTCGGCGGCGGCGGACGGTTGGATCGCCGACCCCGGGCCGGTGCTGGCCGGGGTCGTGGCGGACGTGGCCGCCGGCGCGTCCGCCGGGCTGGTCGCCGCGCGCTTCCACGCCGGGGTGGCCGATGCCGTCCGGCGGATCTGCGTGGCCGTCCGGGCGGAGTGCGGCACCGCGACGGTGGCGCTCAGCGGCGGCGTCTTCGCCAACGCGCTGCTCTCCTCGGCCTGCGCGAGCGGCCTCGGAGCGGCCGGCTTCACCGTGCTACGGCACCGCCGGGTGCCGCCCAACGACGGAGGGCTGGCGCTCGGCCAGCTGATGGTGGCCGCCCGGTCGTCGGCCACCCGGGAGGAGTGAGAGCGGATGTGCCTGGCAGTGCCCGGCAGGGTGACGGAGGTCGCGGAGCGGGACGGGACCCGGATGGCGGTCATGGACTTCGGCGGGGTGGTCAAGGACGTGTGCCTGGAGTACCTGCCCGACCTGGAGGTAGGGGAGTACGCGATCGTCCACGTGGGCTTCGCGCTCCAGCGACTGGACGAGGAGTCGGCCCGGCGGACCCTGGAGCTGTTCGAGGAACTCGGGCTCCTGCAGGAGGAGTTCGGCGACCCGTGGGAGGCGGCGGGGGAGTGGGACGCGACACGAGCGGCTGAGGAGGCCGGACGGTGAAGTACCTGGAGGAGTTCCGCAATCCCGAGCTGGCGGCGGGCCTGCTCGCCGACATCAGGGCGACGGTCACCCGGCCGTGGGCGCTGATGGAGGTGTGCGGCGGCCAGACGCACAGCATCATCCGGCACGCCATCGACCAACTCCTGCCGGAAGAAGTCGAGTTGATCCACGGACCCGGCTGCCCGGTGTGTGTCACCCCGCTGGAGGTGATCGACCGGGCGCTCGCGATCGCCGCCCGGCCGGAGGTCATCTTCTGCTCCTTCGGGGACATGCTGCGGGTGCCCGGCACCGACCGGGACCTCTTCCGGGTCCGCGGAGAGGGCGGCGACGTCCGGGTGGTGTACTCACCGCTCGACGCCCTGCGGATCGCCCGGGAGAACCCGGACCGGGAGGTCGTCTTCTTCGGCATCGGCTTCGAGACCACGGCCCCGCCGAACGCCATGGCCGTCCACCTGGCCAGGAAGCAGGGCCTGCACAACTTCAGCATGCTGGTCTCGCACGTCCGGGTGCCGCCCGCCATCGAGGCGATCATGGACTCGCCGGACTGCCGGGTCCAGGGCTTCCTCGCCGCCGGGCACGTGTGCAGCGTGATGGGCACCGCCGAGTACCCGGCGCTCGCGGAACGCCACCGGGTGCCGATCGTCGTCACCGGCTTCGAACCGCTGGACATCCTGGAAGGCATCCGGCGCACCGTACGGCAGTTGGAGCGCGGGGAGCACACCGTCGACAACGCCTACCCGCGGGCCGTCAGACCCGAGGGCAACCCGGCCGCCCGCGCCATGCTGGAGGACGTCTTCGAGGTGACCGACCGCGCCTGGCGGGGCATCGGCGTCATCCCGCGCAGCGGCTGGCGGCTGGCGCCGCACTACCGGGACCACGACGCCGAGCACCGCTTCGACGTCGCGGGGATCGTCACCAGGGAACCGGCCCAGTGCCGGGCCGGCGAGGTGCTGCAGGGGCTGCTGAAGCCCCACCAGTGCGAGGCCTTCGGTACGGTCTGCACCCCGCGCACCCCGCTCGGCGCCACCATGGTCTCCAGTGAGGGGGCCTGCGCCGCGTACTACCTCTACCGGCGGCTGAGCACGCCGGTCACGCCCCAGGAGGCGAGTCCCGTTGGCTGACACCGAGATGCTGGCGGAACAGTCGGCCGCGCCCGACTTCTCCGGCTGGAGCTGCCCGCTGCCGCTGCGCGACCACCCCCGGGTGGTGATGGGGCACGGGGGTGGCGGGGCGATGTCCGCCGAGCTGGTGCAGAACCTCTTCGCGCCCGCGTTCGGCGGGCGGGCGCTGGAGGGGCTCGGCGACTCCGCCGTCCTGGAGCTGGGTGGCGCCCGGCTCGCCTTCTCCACCGACTCCTACGTGGTACGGCCGCTGTTCTTCCCCGGCGGCTGCATCGGCGACCTCGCCGTCAACGGCACGGTCAACGACCTCGCCATGAGCGGGGCCCGGGCGGCCTACCTGTCCTGCGGCTTCATCCTGGAGGAGGGGGTGGAGATGGCCGTGGTGGACCGGGTGGCCCGGGCGCTCGGCGCCGCCGCCCGTACCGCCGGGGTCGAGGTGGCCACCGGCGACACCAAGGTGGTCGAGGCCGGGCACGGGGACGGCGTCTACCTGAACACCGCCGGCATCGGGCTCGTCCCGGCCGGGGTCGACATCCGGCCGCAGCGGGCCCGCCCCGGTGACGTGGTGATCCTCAGCGGGCCGATCGGGCTGCACGGAGTGGCGATCATGAGCGTCCGGGAGGGCCTGGAGTTCGGCGTCGAGGTGCGCAGCGACAGCGCGGCGCTCGGCGGGCTGGTCGAGGCGATGCTCGCGGTGACGCCCGATCTGCACGTGCTGCGCGACCCCACCCGTGGCGGGCTGGCCGCGTCGCTCAACGAGATCGCGGCGGCGGCCGGGGTGGGCGTGGTGCTGAGCGAACGCGCCGTCCCCGTCCCGGATCCGGTGGCCAACGCGTGCGCGGTGCTGGGCCTGGACCCGATGTACATCGCCAACGAGGGCAAGCTGGTCGCCTTCGTCCCGCGTGGCGCGGCCGACGCCGTGCTCGCCGCGATGCGCGCCCACCCGCTCGGCGCGGAGGCGGTGGTGATCGGCGAGTGCGTCGAGGAGCACCCCGGGATGGTCGTCGCCCGCACCGGGTTCGGCGGCACCCGGGTGGTCGACCTGCCGATGGGCGAGCAGCTGCCGCGGATCTGCTGACACCGGCTCGGGCGGGGCGTCGACGGCGGGTGTCGTCGGCGCCCCGCCCGGCTCGGCGTTCTGGCCGGTTTGGGCACCGGTCAGGAGCCGCGGGCGTAGGTGCGCTTGGTGGTGCCCTTCGGGTCCGTCTCCAGGTAGCCGGTGCCGTAGTCGTCGGCGAGGTAGACCTTGATGGTGGGGGTGCCGTCGAACATGTCGGAGTTGATGAGCAGGTAGCGCGTGGTCGGCTGGGGGACGTTCACGGTGTCCTGGGCGCGCTGGAGCAGGCCGGGCAGGATGTCCCAGCTGTACTGCTGCAGGTCGATGGGCTTCTCGTCGCCGTTCAGCTCCCCGCCGGCCTCACGGTCGACCTTGCCGTCGCGGATCGTGATCCGGTCGTAGAGCGTGGGGCCGGCCGCGGTGGGCACCTCGGCGATGGCGTAGTCCGGGTAGACGGTCAGCTCGAAGACCTTGTTGCCGGGCGTGTAGGGCTGCAGGGACGCGACGGTGCGGCGCACGCCGTCCGGGGTCAGCAGGGTCGCCCCGGCGGCCGTCGGGGCCGGTGCGGCGCTCGGTACGGAGGTCGGCGTGGCGGCGGTGGACTGCGAGGTCGCGGGCGGCGGGTTGCCGGACACGGAGCTCGTGGCGCCGGTCGTGCTGCTCGGGGCCTTGGCCGCGTCGGCCGCCGCGCCGGTGCCGGGCCGGTTCAGGTAGAGGGCCCCGGCGCCGGCGAGCACCACCGCGCCGGCCGCCACCACGGCGATCGTGGTGCGGCCCCGGCGGGAGGCCGCCGTTGGGGGCGCACCCACGGTCGGGGGTGGCGGGAAACCGGCGGGTATCCGGTCCGGCGGCGCCGGCGGGGCAGGCGGGGCGAGCGGGAACGTCCCGGTCTCGTACTCGGCCTCCTCCAGCGCCCGGTCGAGCTGCTCGGCGTCCGGACGCAGCGCCGGGTCCTTGCCGAGCAGGGCGACCAGCAGCGGCCCGAGCCGCCCGGCCCGGCTCGGGGGCGGCAGCGGCTCGTCGAGGACGGCGGCCAGGGTAGCCAGGGTGGTCGCCCGGCGCAGCGGGTGCCGGCCCTCGATGGCGACGTAGAGCAGCATGCCGAGCGACCACAGGTCGGAGGAGGGGTTGCCCTCCTGACCGCGGATCCGTTCCGGTGCGATGTACTCAGGAGAGCCGATCAGCGCCCCGGTCGCGGTCAGCGCGGTGGCGTCCTGGATGGCCGCGATGCCGAAGTCCGCGAGTACCGGGGTGCCGTCGGGGCGCAGCAGTATGTTGCCGGGCTTGACGTCCCGGTGCTGGACGCCGACGGCGTGCGCTGCGCGCAGCGCGGACAGCACACCGCGCCCGATGCGGGCGGCGTCGGCCGTGGCGAGCGGGCCGTGGGCCAGTCGGTCGGCGAGGCTGCCGCCGCTGACCAGTTCCATCACCAGCCAGGGGTGGGGGTGCTCCGGGCTGTCGACGATGTGGTGGATGACCACGACGTTGGGGTGCTGCAGCCGGGCGAGCGCCCGGGCCTCGCGCAGTACCCGCTCGCGCAGCTCCCGGACGCCGTCCGGGTCGGCCGCGGCCATCGCCGGGTCCGCCGGACGGACCTCCTTGAGCACCACTTCGCGGTGCAGTGCGTTGTCCCGGGCCCGCCAGACCAGGCCCATGCCGCCGCCACCGAGCTGCTGGAGCAGTTCGAAGCGCCCGTCGACGAGGCGTCGTTCCGCCCCAGCTGTGTTCATGGCGGTCATGGTAGGAGATCCCGGGGACAGTTCCGGCCACGTGGGGGGTCCGCCGAAACGGGCTCCCGGCCGGTCGTGCACGGGCCTTTCACTCCCGGCTCTCGCGGACGACCGAGGCGGCCCAGACGCCGGCGACCAGGAGGGCCACCGCCAGCAGGACCACGCCGATCACGATGGCCGTCCAGCCCCCGCTGGTGAGGTTGTCCAACTGCTCCTGATAGGTGGAGTCGTGGGGCTCGGGCATGCCCTCGCCGAAGGAGCCGGCGGCACGGGGGTGGCAGACGTCCCCGGGCGACATGGGCCGGCCGAAGCAGGTGGGCACCGCGGTGTGCAGCTTGTGGACGCCCATCAGGATCAGGCCGAAGCCCGCGCCGAAGAGTACGAGCACGATCAGCATCTTGACGGCCCCCCGGTTCCGCTGTCCCGCACGGCCTCGGCGTCGGCGGGCGTACGCACGCTCCGACGCGCGACGCGTCCCGGGCGGTTCCGCCCGGCCGGCTGCTTGGCCGGGCAGGCCGTTGACCCGGCAACTCGGTGACATGGGCCGTCCCGTGTCCCGACCTTCCGGGTCGGTGACACGGGACGGGCCACGAGGGGGATCAGCGCAGGCCGGCGAAGAGGTCGTTCTCCGGTACGGCCGCGCCGGTGGCGTCCTGGACGCGGACGAAGGTCTCCACGCCCATCAGTTCGGTGAACCGCTCCTTGCCCATCCGCAGGAAGAAGATGTTCTCGCCCTGGCTGGCGTGCGCGGCCAGGGCGTCGAACTTCTGGCCGCCGAACTCGGTGGTGTCGACCCAGGTGGTGATCTCCTCGTCGGGGAGGCCTATCTCGGGCATCACCTCCGCCTCGGCCGGGTCCGACCCGGTCTCGGCCGGATCCGCCTCCTCCCAGTCGGAGCCGAACTCGCGCATGAGCTCGCCGAAGCGCTGCATCGCCGAGCGCGGCGCCGTCGTCCAGTAGACCTTCGGCGTCATCCCGGTCAGCTCCAGGGCCGCCATCGTGATGCGGTTGGCCTGGATGTGGTCCGGGTGGCCGTAGAAGCCGTTCTCGTCGTAGGTCACGACCACGTCGGGCCGGTAGTGCCGGAGCAGTTCGGCGAGGCGGGCGGCGCCCTCCTCGACGGGCGTCCGCCAGAAGGAGCCGGGCGCGTCGTTGGCCGCCCAGCCCATCATCCCGGAGTCCGCGTAGTCCAGCGTCTCCAGGTGGGTGACCTTGAGGACGTCGCAGCTCGCCTGGAGTTCCTCGCGGCGCATCGCGGCGACGGCCGCCGGGTCGTGCCCGGGCTCGCCGGGCTTGACGCCTCCCGGTCCGTCACCGCAGGCGCCGTCGGTACAGGTGACGAGGACCGTACGGATCCCCTCCGCCGCGTACCGCGCCAGCACACCCCCTGTTCCGGTGGCCTCGTCGTCGGGGTGGGCGTGCACCGCCATCAGCGTCAAGGGCCGGTCAACCATGGAAACCATCCTCCGGTCTGAAAAGTGCTCGGCCCGAGTCTGCGGTACACGGGCGGCCGATCGCCAGCGAAATCAGGGCGATGTGGCGAGGCGCTACACCTCGATGTTGGAGCCCATGAGCACCGTGCGGTCCTGGGGCAGCTGGAAGAAGGTCGTGGCGCTCGACGTGATGTGCGAGGTGGCGATGAACAGGTGCTTGCGCCAGGTCGGCATGGTCTTCTCCGGGCCGGGCGTCAGCTCGATCTTGGAGAGGAAGTAGGTGCAGGTGTCGAGGTCGAGCCGGCCCTCGGTCTGCTCCGGCTTGAGGCGGCGCAGCGCGGCCGGGACGTTCGGCGCCTCCATGTAGCCGAACTTGACGGTCACCAGGATGATCCCGTCCTCGGTGTGGCCGAGGGAGTCGACGACGGCGCGGTCCTGCGGCCGTACGCGGGGCACCGGTACGGTCTGGATCGCCACGATCGCGACGTGCTCGTGGCGGACCCGGTTGTGCTCGACGTTGGCCCGCAGTGCCAGCGGCACGGTGGTGGACGAGCGGTTGAGGAAGATCGCGGTGCCCGGGACGACGGCCACGTCCTTCCCGATCTGCAGTTCGTCGATGAAGGGCTGCAGCGGGCCCTCCAGCCGTTCGCGGCTCGCGGTGACGACGTCGCGCCCGCGCCGCCAGGTGGTCATGATCACGAAGACGACCAGGCCGATCAGCAGCGGCAGCCAGGCGCCGTGGATGAGCTTGGTCATGTTGGCGGCGACGAAGAGCAGGTCGATCGTGACCAGGATGCCGCCGCCGACGACGATCACCGGCAGCGGCACCTTCCAGCGCTGCCGGGCGACGTAGAAGAAGAGGATCGTGGTGATGGTGATCGTCGCGGTGACGGCCATCCCGTAGGCGAAGGTGAGCGCCGCCGAGCTCTGGAACGCGAAGACGAGGACGAGCACCGAGATCATCAGCAGCCAGTTGATCCACGGGACGTAGATCTGCCCGATCGTCTTCTCGGAGGTGTGGGCGATGCGCAGCCGCGGGAGGTAGCCGAGCTGGGCGGCCTGGGAGACGACGGAGAAGGCACCGGTGATCACCGCCTGGGAGGCGATGACGGTGGCCGCGGTGGCCAGGATGACGAGCGGTACCCGTCCCCACTCGGGCGCCAGGAGGAAGAACGAGCCGTTCACGTTGGCGGGGTCCTTCAGGATGAGGGCCGCCTGTCCGAGGTAGCTCAGGACCAGGGTCGGGAGGACGAGGAAGGTCCAGGCCCGGGTGATCGACCGGCGGCCGAAGTGGCCCATGTCCGCGTACAGCGCCTCGGCGCCGGTGAAGGCCAGGACGACGGCCGCGAGGGCGAAGAAGGCGACGTCGAAGTGGTTGACCAGGAAGTCGACGGCGTACGTGGGCGACAGCGCGCGCAGGACGTTCGGCTCGTCGGCGATGCCGGCGACTCCGAGCGAGCCGATGGTGAGGAACCAGACGATCATGATCGGCCCGAACAGCTTGCCGACGGCCTCGGAACCGCGTCGCTGGCCGAGGAACAGCAGCACGATGATCGCCGTGGTGATCGGGATGATGAGCTCGTCCATGCCCGGGTCGACGACCTTGAGGCCCTCGACCGCGGACAGCACGGACATGGCCGGTGTGATCATGCTGTCACCGAGGAACAGGGCGGCACCGAATATGCCGAGTGCCGCCAGCCAGACCGCGGTGCGTCGGCCCCGGCTCGCGAGCTTCTGCTGGAGCAGGGTGATCAGCGCCATGATCCCGCCCTCGCCGTCGTTGTCCGCGCGCATCGCGAGCGAGACGTAGGTGACGGAGACGATGAGGATGACCGACCAGAAGACCAGGGACACGACGCCGTAGACGTTGGCGGTGTTCAGCGGCACCGGGTGCGGGTCGTCGGGGTTGAACAGGGTCTGCATCGTGTAGATCGGGCTGGTGCCGATGTCGCCGAACACCACGCCGAGCGCGCCGACGATCAGGCCCAGTCGCGCCGTGTCGCGTACGACGGCCTTGCCGCTGCCGGGCGGTCGTTTTCCTGCTTCGGTCTGTATCGCCTGCACTCGTCGCAACTTTCACTCGGCGAGCCGGTCCGAGTCGGTAGCCCGGTTACGACCTCGCACTGTTCCGGCGCCGTACCGGGCCCGCGCGCTTGGTTGCGTGACCCGCTCAGCTGCCCAAGTAGAAGTAGTGTCGTGCTGCGGTGTCAAACCCGTGCGACCAGCGACGACGGCCTGCGACTGCTGCGCCGCCTCCCGTGAACGACGGCCCGCCGCCGGGAGCCGGGGCGGCGCCGGGCCGTCGGCGAACGGCCGGGCGCCGCGACGGCCGGATCAGGACAGCGTGACGTCGTCGTACAGGGTGTACGTCGGGTCGCCCGCGTAGTCGTCGTCGTGGTTGACCAGGGTCAGCGTGTAGCTGCGCCCGGCCGTGACGGCGGCCGTCACCTGGGACCAAGTGGTCATGTCGGTACAGGTCCTGGGCAGCACGGTGGTGGTGGCGCCGGTGGTGTTGTCGGTCAGGGTCGCGGTGGCCCAGTCGTAGGCGACGGTGTCGGACGTGGTCATCCGGTACCAGAAGGACAGCTGCGTGGTGTCGCTCGGCGCGGTGAAGGTCTGGGAGAGCGACGAGTCGCCGTTGGTCGCCGTGGTGGCGCCCAGCATGGCCGCGTACGTCCCGCTGTGGGTGGCCGTGGTGGTGGTGCTCGCACTGCCGGAGGCCGTCCAGCCGGTCAGACCGCCGGCCTCGACGGTGCCGTTGACCAGGCCCGCGGCGGGCGGCGGGGTCTGGTTGCCGCTCGGGCCCGGGTCGGTGGTGCTCACCGCTCCGGTCTCGATGTGGCCGGCCAGGCGGCGCAGGAAGCCGGCGGAGGTGTTGGCGGTGACGGTCAGGTCGTACCAGCCGCTCTTGGTGGCGAAGGAGGCGCCGACCGGGGCGGAGGCGGTGGTCCCGGCCGGGACGGTGTACGTCCAGGGGCCGCCGGTGCCGTAGGTGTTGTCCGTGACGGTGACGGTGGCCGCCGTACCGCCGGTGTTGGTGAAGGCCAGGTTCAGCTTGTTGTTGGCGGTGTCGTAGCCGGTGGCGACCTCGACCAGTGCCGCGCCGCTCGCGCAGGCGGTGGTGCGGTTGCCGGCGAAGCGGTGGTGGAAGCGGTTGGGGCCGTAGAGCGAGAGGTCGTAGGCGCCGGTCGGGGTCCCGGCCACCCAGTTGTCGGAGACGGTGGCGCCGGCGCCGACGGTGTAGAGCCACGGGCCGTCGGTGCGGTAGGCGTTCGGGTAGACGTAGTAGAGGACCCCCGCCGTACCGGTGTTGGTCATGTCGATCCAGAACTTCCCGCCGGCGCAGTCGGTTCGGCCGTTGGCGTTCGGCTGCCACGGCAGGGCGCGGGCCGGACGGGTGCCGGGCTCCTGGGCGGGCATCGCCTGGGTGCCGGGGACGGCCGGCGCCGGGAGGGTGCTGCACTGGTTGTCCGCGCCGGAGACGTAGGTGCCGGTGTCGGGCAGCGCGGGCCAGCTGGTGTCCTGGCCGGTGAAGCCGAAGACGGACGTCAGGTCACCGCTGACGACGCGGCGCCAGGCGCTGATGTTGGGTTCCTGGACACCGAAGCGCTGCTCCAGAAAGCGGATCACCGACGTGTGGTCGAAGACCTGGGAGTTGACGTAGCCGCCCCGGGTCCACGGCGAAACCACGATGAGCGGGACGCGCGGGCCCATGCCGATCGCCTGGCCGCCCGAGATCTCACCGGTGGTGGGGACGGAGCTGATGCCCTGGCTGGAGGAGGCCGGCGGGATCGGCGGCGGGACGTGGTCGAAGAAGCCGCCGTTCTCGTCGTAGTTGAGGATGAAGGCGGTCTGCGACCAGACGCTCTGGTTGGCCGCCAGCACCTTGAGCAGCCGCGCGGACAGGTCCTCGCCGTACGCGGGCTTGTAGTTGGCGTGCTCGGAGAGCGAGGCCGGGGCGACGATCCAGGAGACGGCCAGCACGCACCACGCCGCGATCTTCGCGCCACACGTTGGCGGCGGCGCCCGCGCGTACCCGGCGGTCCAGGTCATGGCCGGCGAGGTCACGATCGTCAGCTGGCAGACCGAGCTTCTGATCACTGTGATGACCAGGTAAGGAGAGAGGGAGTATGACGTTCTACGTCTCGGACAACGGCCAGGCTCTCGAACTGGTCGGCGATCTCTTCGGCGCGCCAGACGGCTTCCGGGAGGTCAGCGCAGAGGAGTACCACGCCGCCCTGGACACGGCCATCCTCGCCGTCCCCGGCACCACCCCCGCGCAGGAACCGACTTCAGGCCAGCGCAGCGTACGGCGAGCTCGGTAGCGGCGGCACGACGCGTTAGAGCGCGGTGTGGCTGATGGTGGGGTGCCGAGCCCCGGACACCACATATGGTGCCGCATCAATCTGACAGCCGTACAGGTATTCTGATCCTGCTGCTCCAGAAGAGAATCGCCGAAAGCTCCGCGATCGCCCCGGCTCCCTGCCGGGGCTCAGGCCACAAGCCTGACTTCGTAGAGAGGAGCTCGATCATGGCTCATGATCGACACGTTCGCCGTTCGTCCGACTTGACCGCGTGGTGTTCGATCGTCAGCACTTGGTGCCTGACGGTCGTGACGCTGCTCGACGCGCTCAAGTAGTTCGGGGGGCTCCGAAAGGGCCCTCAAGGCGAAACGGAGTGGGCCGCCTCTGCCGATGGGCAGAGCGCGGCCCTCCGTCGTTCCCGCCCACGACCACCGTCGTGCTGCTCCACCGCTGAGAGCTCGCGCGCGGCGGGGAAGCCCCCAGGCCGCAAGGGCCGGCGCCGCTATGCTGGTGGCTGAGCCGCTGGTTTTGGGCCGGGCCTCCACACAAGGAGGTTCCCGGCATGTCTTGCCCGCTCATCGCCAACGCCGACACGATCCGGGTGACCCGGGTCGACGGCTGCGGCCGACCCATCTGCGGCCCGGAAGGTTCGTACGTCTTCGACTGCTTCGCGTCGCTCTCCATGAAGCCCAACATCGACCAGGGCAAGGACGTCGAGTACAAGGCCGCAAACGGCCGCGTCTGCGGGTTCAAGCGCGGCTGCCCGTCCTTCAAGGGCTTCGACATCGAGCTCAAGTTCGTCTCGGTCTCACCCGAGTTCATCGAGCTGACGACCGGCAACCCGGTGGTGCACGCCTTCGACGGCGTTGGGACCGCCTACCCCCGGGCCGCGCGATCGCTGGCCCGGATCCGGACGGTGATCGGCGGTACCAGTGCCGTTGCCCCGCTGTACGCTGGCCTCTTCGCCGTGATCATGTCCGAGGTTGGCTTCTTCACCCCCTTCCTGCACGCGCAGAACACCAACGGTCGAACGACAGGCGGCTGATCGCTTAGTACTCCAGCCGTAGATCGCGATCTTGCCGGGTTGCTGCTTACGGCCCGTAGACGAGGTCCGTACCCCCGCTGGCCTCAATCAGCCAGGACAACGAGCCGCTACCGAAGGGCCAGCCAGTGGTCGCCACCTGCACCCAACCGCCGTCCGGCTCATCGGTTCCCGCGTCCCACCACCACCAGCTCCGGTCGTTTCCCATCCCTTCCTCGGTCGGGTCGAAGTAGTAGAGCCAGCCCGAGAGCATCCACGGACCCTGATCGACAGCCGCCTTCTGCTGCGGCGTCATCGCCCGCCACTGACGCAGCCAGGCCTCGGCGTCGAAGGGCTCGCCATGTTCTGGTTCGGGGTGCTCGGGCGCGCACTGCTGGATGAACCAAGCCGGCAGCAGCTGCGGCCAGCGCTCAAATGTTGGCCAGTCACCCATCTGCGCGACTACGCACGTCAGTACCGCGCGCGCATTGCCTATGACCTGGACCGGATCCTGGGCAGTGAACCGGAGGCGCACGAGAAGCGGCCGGGGCTGGTCGTCCTCGGCCCCGGTCCAGATCGAAGGCGCCGCAGCTCGCCTTTCATGATTTCCACGGTGAGGAAGTATGCACCGGCACCGACCGCGCGACATCTCGATATCCCCAGCGCTCGGGGACACGAACCTCTATGGCTGGACAACTGCCTGCCGTCGGTAGTGGCAGCCTCGGGCGCGGGCTTGGTGTCGACGTCGCCATTGCGACCAGCGCAGGCGGTGTGCGAGGTCGTGGACGGGGCTGATCAGAGCCGCGAACAGGTGCTGGATCTCGTTCCCGGTCAAGGGGATCAGGCCGTCGGAGGTGGGCTGGTCGCGACGTTCGACTACCGCGGTGACGGCAAGGAAGGCGTGGGCGAGCATCGCGAGGGTGACCCAGCGGTGCCAGGAGGTCCATCGGCGAACCCGGTGCTCGTCCAGGCCCGTCAGGCCCTTGCCGGCCTGGAATGTCTCCTCGATCGTCCAGCGCCGTCCGGCGACCCGCACCAGCTCGGACATCGGCACCGGCCGGGGTGAGAAGCAGCGGTAGAAGGCGAGTTCGCCGGTGCGACGGTTGCGGCGGACCAGCAACCACCAGTGGCCGGACCGACCGACTGGGTCGTGGATGTCGATCTGTGCCCAGTCGTAGTACCGCTCGCCCTTCGCGCCCGCTCCGGCCGACAGTCGCTGCCAGGCCCTCTTGGGAATGCGCGCGGCCAGGGTCTTTGCCTGGAACTTCCCAGCGTGCGTGATGACGGGGTGAGTGCTGGAGACGGCCAGGACGTAGCCGGTCCGGCGTTGTTCCAGGGCGGTCCGCAAGTGCGGGTTGTCGCCGTAGACCTCGTGTCCCGCGACCCAGCGCGCGGGCGTTCCCGCGTCCAGGGCCCGCTCGACCATGCGGGCGGCGAGTTGGGGCTTGGTGGCGAACGCCAGATCGTCGGGGATGCCCGCGCTCCGGCAGCGGTCCGGGTCCTCGGTCCACGAGCACGGCCTCGGTGTCGTGCAGATGCTCGACAACATAGGCGCGTATGTCG
Source organism: Kitasatospora sp. NPDC101155 (assembly GCF_044768305.1). Taxonomy (NCBI): domain Bacteria; kingdom Bacillati; phylum Actinomycetota; class Actinomycetes; order Kitasatosporales; family Streptomycetaceae; genus Kitasatospora; species Kitasatospora sp. NPDC101155. The sequence goes on from NZ_JBIWPN010000052.1 coordinate 46,286, forward strand.
TCGCGGATCGCGTCGGCGTCCCATTTCGCGCGGTGGAGCAGGTGCTGCATGCCGTCCGGAGTGGCGTCGCCCGCGTGCTCGGCCAGGGTCCAGCAGTTCTTCCGCGGCAGGTCCGACAGCAGCCCGGAGACGAGTCGCCGCACCCGGCGGCGAGGTTCAACTCGGGGAAACCGGCCCGCGATCCGGCTCATCAGAGCCTCGAATGCCTCCTGCCAGCGGGCAGGCACTACGCTGGCGTCCGAGGTCGCCGCATGATCATTGGTTGTCCACACAACACCTAATGATCAACGGCGGCCTCACCTGCTCGGACGCCACCGGAACCAGTAGTCCAGGCCTTCGATCCGGTAGCGGGCCCCGGCATCGAACCGCAGCTCGCCCACCAGTCGCCTCGCGTCTTCCGGCGCCTGCCGGCACGGCGCCAGCACGAGGGCCAACTCGTCGTAGCGGGCATCGATCCCGCCCTGGCCCGGATGGGTCTCCGGTCCCACCGCCCCAGCCTCATAGCGCTCGTTCCACCTGACGAAGATTGCCCACTGCTCGCGCTCCAGCCCCACCACCGCGTCGCTCGCGGGCCAGACGCTGTACTCGTCGGCTTCGTCAGCACGGTCATAGTAGGGCTTTGTTAGGTGCGGTGGTGTGGTTCTGGTGTCGGTGCGGGTTGGCCGCATATCGAGCAGGCGCCGGTCCAGGTGGCCAGGAGGGCC
>NZ_JBIWPN010000053.1:0-44622 GCF_044768305.1 Kitasatospora sp. NPDC101155
GCTGTCTGTGCGCCGCCAGGGACTCGAACCCCGGACCCGCTGATTAAGAGTCAGCTGCTCTAACCAACTGAGCTAGCGGCGCTTGCTGACGTGGAGAACATTACCTGGTCAGCGGCCGAAACACACAATCGGCCCGGACGGCCCCCGCCCGCTCAGGCGGTCAGTACCACCTTGCCCCGGACGTGCCCGGTGGCGACCAGCCGGTGGGCCTGCGCGGCCTTCTCCAGCGGCAGTGCCTCGGCGACCTCCAGCCGCAGCCCGCCCGCCTCCCACAGCCGCACCAGTTCGGCCAGCCGCTCGGCCGTCCGCGGCGCCCGCAGCCCCCGCACGCCCAGCCGCTCGGCCTCCGGGTGATCGACCACGGTGCCGATCCGGTCCTTGTCGGCGACCAGTTCGACCGAGGCCGCCAGCGCGCCCCGTCCGGCCGCGTCGAAGGCCGCGGTCACCCCCTGCGGCGCCGCCGCCCGGACCCGCTCGACCAGCCCCTCGCCGTACACGACCGGGATCGCGCCCAGCTCGCGCAGGTACTCGTGGTTGCGCTCGCTCGCGGTGCCGATGACGGTGGCGCCCCAGGCCCGGGCGAGCTGGACGGCGACGGTGCCGACCCCGCCGGAGGCGCCGTGCACCAGCAGGGTGTCGCCGGGGCCGACCCCGAGCTGGGCGAGCGCCATGTGCGCGGTCTGGCCGGAGGCGGAGAGCGAGCCGGCCTGCTCCCAGGGCATCGCGGCGGGCTTGGCCACCAGCTGGGCGGCGTCCACCGTGACCAGCTCGGCCTGGCAGTCCAGCACCCGGAAGCCCAGCACCTCGTCGCCGACCCGCCAGCCCCCGGTGCCCGGGCCCAGCCGGTCCACCACCCCGGCGAACTCGTTGCCGAGCGTGAACGGCGGCTCGACCGCCAGCCCCGGCGGCCGGAACCCCTCCCGGATCGCGAGGTCCACCGGTTGCACCCCGGCGGCGTGGACCCGCACCCGGACCTCGCCCGGTCCGGGCTCCGGGTCGGGCACCCGGGTGACCCGCAGGACCTCGGGACCGCCGGACCGCACCACGGTGACCGCCTTCATGGGGACACTCCTCTCGTCAGCTCGCCGTTCGAACGTCCCCGATCTTCGAACATGAAGTCCGCTTGAGGTCAAGCCACCGTTCGGCGCGCCTTCACGTATGGGCGCATTGTCAGATTTATCCTGGTCGGCGCTCAGCCGTCCGCCGTCGAGAGGAACCGCCCCGTGGGCCAGCTGCCCCTGTTCTTCCTGGTGCTGCTCGCTTCCGTGGTGACCATGCCACTCGCCCGCAGGACGGGGGTGCCGCAACCGGTCCTGATGACCCTGCTCGGCATCGCGATGGCGCTCGTCCCGCAGATCCCGGACGTCTCGCTCGAACCCGAGCTGATCCTCCCGCTGGTCCTGCCGCCGCTGATCTTCGCCGTCGCCCGGCGCTCCTCGGTCCGCTACTTCAAGGCCAACATCCGCTCGATCCTGCTGCTGGCCGTCGCCCTCGTCGTGGTCACCACGATCGCGGTCGCCGGCACGGTGCACTGGCTGCTGCCGACGCTGCCGCTGGCCGCCGCCATCGCGGTGGGTGCGCTGGTCTCCCCGCCCGACCCGGTCGCCGCCGTCGCGGTGGCCGGCAGTGTCGGCCTGCCCCGGCGCCTGGTGGCGATCCTGGAGAGCGAGGGCCTGTTCAACGACGTCACCGCGATCGTCATCTACTCACTGGCCATCGAGGCCATGGTCAGCGGCGACTTCTCGGTCGGCAACGCGGCGCTGCGCTTCGTCCTGTCCGCCGTGCTCGCCGTGGTCGTCGGCGCCGCCCTCGGCTGGATGAACGCCAAGCTCGCCGAACGCCTGGACGACCCGACCCAGCAGGTCGCGCTCAACCTGCTGGTGCCCTTCGCCGCCTACGCCCTCGCCGAGGAGATCCACGGCTCCGGCGTGCTCGCCGTCGTGGTCTGCGCGCTCTACCTCGCCGAACGGGCCTCCGACGCCGACGCCGTGTCCTACCGGCTGGTCGGCAACGCCTTCTGGGAGGTCGTCGAGATCCTGATCACCGGCGTCGCCTTCGGCCTGATCGGCCTGGAGCTGGCCACGGTGCTCAAGGAGGCCGGCAAGGGCTGGACCGGCTTCATCGGCGACGCCGCCGTGGTCATCGCGGTGGTCGTGGTGGTGCGGCTGCTCTGGCTGCTGCCGGCCGGCTGGGTGTCCCGGAAGCTGCGCCGCGGCGACGACGAGGACACCCCGTTCAGCTGGAAGGAGAGCGTGATCCTCTGGTGGTCCGGCATGCGCGGCGTGGCCACCGTCGCCCTGGCCCTCGCCATCCCGCTCACCCTGCACTCCGGCGCGGACTTCCCCGAGCGCGGCCGGCTGGTCTTCATCGCCTTCAGCGTGGTGCTGTTCACCCTGCTGGTCCAGGGCCTGAGCCTGCCCTGGCTGGCCAAGCGGCTGGAGCTGGACATCGACCAGGACAAGCACGAGCAGGCCGTGCGTCAGCTCTGGTGGCGGGCCGCCAAGGCCGGGCTCAGCCGGCTCGGCGAACTGGAGGACCAGGACAAGCTGCCCGCCGAGGTCGCCGACCGGCTGCGGGACCGTCAGCACGACCGGCTGGCCCGGCTCTGTCCGGAGGAGTACGCCGAGGAGGACGCCGCCGAGGCCAAGCTGCGCCTCGCCCAGTGGCGGGCCGCCCGGGACGTCGAACAGGAGATGATCGCCGCCTCCCGGCGCGAGATGCTCGTCGCCCGCAGCGAACTCGGGGCCGACCCGGAGCTGGTCGACCAGGTGCTGCGCGGGCTGGACCTGAGGACGGAACGGAAGTGACGGGCAGTCCGCGCGCGCCGGGCGGAATGTGCGCGACGGCCCCCGGGGTTGCATAGGCTGATCCCGGGCAGGCCGTCAACGGAGTCGGCGCACCACCAGTACCCGCACGACCTCGCGAGGAACCCTCACGCCTGGCCCTGCCGGTTTCTGCACCCAGATGAATCGAGGACCCACCGATGTCGGAGACCCGCGCCGACGCCCGCACCCCGCTCGACCGCACCCCGCAGTGGGCCGCCCTGGCCAAGCACCGGGACGAGCTCGGCGAGACCCACCTGCGCGAGCTGTTCGCCGCCGACCCGGAGCGCGGCAGCCGCTACACCCTGCAGGTCGGCGACCTGCACGTGGACTACGCCAAGCAGCTGGTCACCGACGAGACGCTGGAGCTGCTGCGCGAGCTCGCCGCCGCCACCGGCGTCGCCGAGCTGCGGGACGCCATGTTCCGCGGCGAGAAGATCAACAACACCGAGCAGCGCGCCGTCCTGCACACCGCGCTGCGCGCCCCGCGGGACGCCGTCGTCGAGGTCGACGGCGTCAACGTCGTCCCCGGCGTGCACGCCGTCCTGGACAAGATGGCCGCCTTCGCCGACCGGGTCCGCAGCGGCGAGTGGAAGGGCCACACCGGCAAGCCGATCCGCGCCGTCGTCAACATCGGCATCGGCGGCTCCGACCTCGGCCCCGCGATGGCCTACGAGGTGCTCCGCTCGTACGCCAAGCGCGACCTGGACGTCCGCTTCGTCTCCAACGTGGACGGCGCCGACCTGCACGAGGCGGTCCGCGACCTCGACCCGGCCGAGACGCTGTTCATCGTGGCCTCGAAGACCTTCACCACCATCGAGACCATCACCAACGCGATCTCCGCCCGCGACTGGCTGCTCACCGGCCTGGGCGCCGGCACCGAGGCGGTGGCCAAGCACTTCGTGGCGCTGTCCACCAACGCCCAGGGCGTGCAGGACTTCGGCATCGACACCGCCAACATGTTCGAGTTCTGGGACTGGGTCGGCGGCCGCTACTCCTACGACTCGGCGATCGGCCTCTCGCTGATGATCGCCATCGGCCCGGACGCCTTCCGCGAGATGCTGGACGGCTTCCACCTGGTCGACGAGCACTTCCGCACCGCCCCGGCGGAACAGAACGTCCCGCTGCTGCTCGGTCTGCTCGGGGTCTGGTACGGCGCGTTCTTCGACGCCCAGGCGCACGCGGTGCTGCCGTACTCGCACTACCTGTCCAAGTTCACCGCCTACCTGCAGCAGCTGGACATGGAGTCCAACGGCAAGTCGGTGACCCGCGACGGCACCGAGGTCAACTGGCAGACCGGCCCGGTGGTCTGGGGCACCCCCGGCACCAACGGTCAGCACGCCTACTACCAGCTGCTCCACCAGGGCACCAAGGTGATCCCGGCCGACTTCATCGGCTTCGCCCGGCCGGTCGCCGACCTGCTGCCGGGCCTGGTCGCCCAGCACGACCTGCTGCTGGCCAACTTCTTCGCCCAGACCCAGGCGCTGGCCTTCGGCAAGACCCCGGAGGAGGTCGCCGCCGAGGGCGTGCCGGCCGAGCTGGTCCCGCACAAGACCTTCCGGGGCAACCACCCGACCACCACCATCCTGGCCGGTGAGCTGACCCCGTCCGTGCTCGGCCAGCTGGTCGCGCTGTACGAGCACAAGGTGTTCGTCCAGGGCGCGATCTGGAACATCGACTCCTTCGACCAGTGGGGCGTCGAGCTGGGCAAGGTGCTCGCCAAGCGGATCGAGCCGGTGCTGCTCACCGGCGAGGGCGGCGAGCAGCTGGACAGCTCCACCGCGGCGCTGGTCGCCCGCTACCGCGCGCTGCGCGGCCGCTGAGCCCCGGCCGGGCCGTCCGCTCCGGCGGGCGGCCCGGCCCGCCGGCTCTCGCGCCGGACGCACGGACGCACCGGACGCGTCGGATGCACCGGAAACGTCTTGCGACGGGAAACGCCGGAGGGCCCCTTGCTTTCGCAAGGGGCCCTCCGGCTGTCTGTGCGCCGCCAGGGACTCGAACCCCGGACCCGCTGATTAAGAGTCAGCTGCTCTAACCAACTGAGCTAGCGGCGCCTGCTGACAGAGAAGACTCTAGCAGCGGCCGGCGGCCGAGCCAAAATCGAATACCGGTCGCTCTCCGTTCACCCTCCGGTCACGACGGCGGGCTCCGCCGGGGCGGGCGCGCCTGGCTCGCGCGCCGCCCGTACGCAGGCCCAGAGGACCACCGAGGCGCCGGGCAGCCAGGGCTCCCGCTCCTCCGGGGCGACGATCCAGCGACCGGAGCCCCGGCCGGAGGACTCCGGGCCGTGCACCATCCGCTGGAGCGGCGGCACGGTCACCGCGTCGCCCCTGCCGTGGCACAGCAGTGGCGGCACGTCCCGGGCCCACTCCTCCCAGGCCAGCAGTCGACGCAGCCGGGGTGCCGCGCCGGGCCGGACGAACAGCAGGATGCGCCCCCGGTAGCTCGCGACCGGTCCGCAGCCCGGGCCGGAGGCCCGCAGCTCGTCCAGCACCCGGCGGCCGAACAGCGACGGCATGCTGATCACGTCGAAGGCCCGTCCGCAGGGCAGTACCGAGGGCGCCCACGGACGGGACTCCCAGAGGGCGCGCATGCTGCGCGGGTACTCGCTGGCGGAGGCGAGCCAGGCCTCTCCGGCCACGGTGAGGTACTCCACCGACTGATACGTCCAGATGTCCACGCCCAGCAGCCTGTGCCGTGCGCGGCCCCGGTGTGGCGGAAAGCGCCGTTTGCCGGACAGGGTCGCGGGGCGCCGCGTACCCTTCCGCTTCTGGCATATGCCAGGGGTCAGCCGGTCAGTCCTCGTGGCGTCGCGGCTGGAGCAGGTCGCGGCCGTACTCGATCATCTTGTCGGCGTAGTCGGGGGTCCAGTCCGCCCGCTCGGCGATCTCGGTGTTCGACAGCGCGTCGAACCGGCGCGGGTCGGCCAGCTGCGCGGCGGCGACCGCCTGGAAGTCGGTGGCCCGCTCGGCGGCCGCCCGGAAGGCCAGGGCCAGTTCGGTGGAGCGGCGCAGCAGCTCCGCGGGGTCGTCGATGGACTCCAGGTCGAAGAAACGTTCCGGCTCCGGTTCGGCGGACTGCGGCTCGAACAGCAGCTGCGCGGGGCGCTTGCGCCGGGTGGGCTCGGGCGCCTCGGCGGGGGAGTCGGGCATGGACGGACACCTCCGGGGTCTCGGGGGGAGGGGGCGGGCGGTCTGCTGCGGGCCGCACCGCTCGGTTGTGGCCGTCGTCCATTGTCTCGCGGCGGCGGCCGGTAACGGAACGGTGCGCGTGCGGGCGCTATTCCCCCGCGCGCGCCGGGGGCGTACCTCGGGCGCCGCGCATCCGCCGCGTATCCGGATCGCATGCGAACCGGTTGTTCCCGGCACAGGAGTCGCCCACCGAATCGGGAGTACCCCATGCGCGCACCGAAAGCCCTGTCCGCCTCCGTCCTGTTCGCCGCCGCCGTCCTCGCCCCGGCCCTACCGGGGACCCCGGTGGCGCCCGCCTTCGCCGCCGAGACGGCGAAAGTGGTCACCGGCCCGCCCAGCGCCCCCGGCGGCGTCTCGACCGCGACCTGCCCGGCCGGCACCCATCTGACCGGCGGCGGCTACCGGCTCCAGCCCGATGCGGCCGGCCCGGTGCGCACCAACGGGCCGACCGCCGACGCGGCCGGCTGGAGCGCCCAGGCGGAGCGCGGCTCGGTGGTGGCCTTCGCGGTGTGCGAGACCGAGGACTGACGAGCTACCGCAGGTGGACCCGGTGGCCGCTGAGGTGCTGGAGGACCTGGTGGTTGGCCTCCCAGCCGTCCGGGAAGGCCACCGGGACGCCCAACTGGACCGGCTCGGTGGACGGGTGTTCGTCCAACAGCTCGGCGATCCCGGCCCGGGCCACCACGATGCAGGCGTGCCGGTGCCGGGAGGCGAGCACGCAGAGCCGGCCGGTCTCCAGGTGGAAGGCGGTCGCGTCCGGGCGTCCGGAGAGCGGGTGCAGCACCACCGTGACGTCGTACTCCCGGCCCTGGAGCCGGTTGGCGGTGTCCACGGTGACGGCCGGACCGGCCGCGCCGTCCACCGGCACGCCCGCCCTGAGCAGGGCCGCCCGCACTGCCGCCGCCTGGTCCCGGTGGGCGGTGCCGACGGCGATCCGGTCCGCGGTGAGCGGGGCCTCGCCCTGCTCGGAGTGGGCGGTCAGGCCGCGCTCCAGCAGCCGCCGGACGGTGGCCGCCACGGCCGCCACCGCCTGCGGGTCGGTCCGTACGGTGTGCCGGGCGGGCAGTTCCAGCAGTGCCCAGCCGTGCTCGGCCGCCCGGTCGATCACGGCGTCCAGCGCCGAGCCGTCGGGGCGGACCGTGGCGGTCAGCCGGCGGTCGTCCGGGCCGGTGCCGGAACGGAACGGCGTGTACGGGTAGAACGCCCGCGAGATCAGCGGCGCCGCGCTGGCGGGCAGCCGCCAGGAGACCGGCAGCCGGTGCGGCTCGATCTGCGGGTTGTGCGCCAGCATGGTGACCACGGCGCTGCTGGACGGGTCGTAGGACAGGCCCGCCCACTGCTCGGTGCCGACCACGGTGAACGGGTCCAGCTGGCCCGGATCGCCGACGAACAGCGCCCGCTCGAACAGCCGGGCCACCGCGAGCAGGGCGTCCGAGCGCATCTGGTACGCCTCGTCGACGATCGCGTGCCGCCACGGCGCCTCGGCCCGGACCCACTGCCACTTGGCGGACGTGGAGATCACCACGTCCTGCTCGACCAGGTCGGCGACCTTGTCGGAGGGCGTGACGTTGGCGTGCCTGAGCACCTCCGGGCCGGGCCTGGAGTCCGCCGCGTGCAACCGGCCGATCGTCAACTCCGGGGCCTTCTCGGCCAGTCGGCCGACCAGGTCGTCCACCTGCCCGTTGGTCTGGGCGACGATCATCAACCGTTCGCCGGCCGCCACCAGCTCCCGGGCGGCCCGCACCACCAGGGTGGACTTCCCGGCGCCGGGCGGGGAGTCCACCACCACACCGCGCGGGGCGCCGGCGGGCGGGTGGACGGTGGCCGTCAGGATGCGGGCCACGGCGGCGTCGGCGGCCGCGCCCGGGGACTGCTCGGGGTTCGACTCGGCTCCGGGGCTCACCGCGGCTCCGGGGGTCGGCTCGGGGGCCGGTTCGGCCATCACTCCCACTCCTCGGAGGCGGACGGGGCGGCTACGGGCGCGGCGCCGGGCGGGCCGCCGTGGGTCCACGGGGTGTCGTCCGGCTCGGGCAGTGGCGCGGACTGGCGGACCGTCAACTCGAACAGGGTGAAGGTGACCGGCTCGCCGGGCTCGGGCAGGCTGCCCGGCTCCGGTTCCTTCTTGCGGCCCATGCCGGACAGCACCCGCAGGGTGATGGTGCCCTCGGCGGGCTCGACCGCGACGATCTCGGCCTTCTGCGCCGACGGGCCGTGCACCCGGTGCACCTCCCGGCCGAGGTCCGCGTGCGGGCGGTCGGCGGTGCGCAGGGTGAGCAGCGGGCGGGGCTTGGGGGAGCGGCCGGTGGTGTCCCAGTCCGGTACCACCTCGGTCACCATCCCGCTGAACGCCTCGCCGGACAGCCGGTGTTCGGCCATCGCCAGCGGGTCGTCCAGCGACTCCTGGACGTCGAGGCGGGCCTGCTCGCGCTCGCGCTGGGCGAGCTTGCGGGCGGCGGTGACGGCGTCGTCCTGCCGGGGCTGCGGGGGCTCGCCGGCCGCGAGGCGGTCCCGGTGGCCGGTGTAGGACCAGCGGTCGCCGGTCCAGCGCTCCTCCAGGTGGCCGGCCGGCGGCAGGGCGCGCAGCAGGTCCAGGCCCCGCCAGACGTCCCGCCAGGTGGGCAGCAGGACGGCGGTCAGCACCTCCGTCAGCTGGTCGACCGCCGAGCGGACGGCCGCCCGGGCGCGCTCAGCGGCGGCCTCGTCCCGCTGCTCGGCGCTGTGTCGTAGGGCAGTGGTGGCGGTGTCGTAGCGGGCGATCGCCGGGGCGAGCACGAACTCGTCGAAGCGCGGGTCGGTGGCCGGACCGGCCGGCGGGTGCAGCAGCTGGCCGTGCTCGTCCCGGCCGCTCTCGGCCAGCTCGGCCGCCCGCGCGCCGGTCAGGCCCGGCGGCGGGTCGTGCCAGGCCAGCCGGGCGGCCAGGTGCTGGTCCTCCAGGTGGCTCTGTCCGGTGGCCCAGTGCCGGGCGAGCAGGCCGGTCATCGGCAGCAGCAGGCTGGAGCCGGGCACCTGGGCGCGGTCGGTCAGATGGGTCAGCCAGCGGCCGAGCAGCGGCACCCGCAGCGGCGCCGGGTAGGGGCCGGGCTCGGCGTCCTCGACGGTGCGGCGGAACCGGGTGGAGCGGCCGATCAGGGCGAGGTGGTGCACGCCGGCGCCGTTGGGCACGATCAGCTGCGGCGCGTCGGAGCACAGCTCGCGGAAGACCTGGGTCTTCTCGCCGGTCTCCGGGTCCTTCTCGGAGCCCTCGATCTGCTCGACGTCGTCGGCGAAGGACTCCAGGTACGGCAGCAGGTCGGCGGCCAGCTCGGCCAGGAAGTCGAAGCGCAGGGTGCGGTTGAGTGGCTGCGGCACCAGGTGCAGCCGGGGCGCGTCCCGGTCGGTGCCCAGCATCACGGCCAGCGGCGCGCCGGACTCACCGGCGGCGGTCAGCGGGATCAGCACCATCGGGCGCTCGGACAGGTGCCGGTGCCGGACGGTGGCCAGCGGTTCGGCCCGCCCACTGCGGACGGCCTCCAGCCGGGCGAGGGTGGTCAACAAGCTCATGCGTCCGTGCACCTCTCGACGATTCGCCCTCCCCCAGCCTTCGGGCGGGGGCACCCCCATCGCCCGCTCATGCGCCCACACCCAGTGCTTCCGCGCGCAGGGCGGCCGCGTAGGCCAGGCGCTCGGCCGCGTCGTCCACGGCGTCGCCGTCGTCGTCCGTGCCGCCGCTGTCCGTGCCGCCGTCGTTCGAGCCGGAGGCGGCGGCCAGTGCCTCGGTGACCGTGCGGATGCTGCCCAGCTCGCCGCGCACGCCCCGGCCGAGCTGCTCGACCTGGTCGCCGCAGCGGGCCTGGGCACGGCAGTGGAAGCCGAGTTCGCAGGAGGAGAGGCAGTCCGGGCTGTACGCGGCGGGCACCGACTCGACCGCGGCGGTCAGCTGCTCGGAGGTCCGGGCCGGGGCGCCGTCCCGGTCGGCGGCCAGGTCGAAGTCGGTGCCCGGTGGCAGGGTGTCCAGCAGCCGGTCGATGCCGGTCATCCGGCTCAGCTGGCGGCGGGTGACGGCCAGCTCACGGCGGACGTCGACGGCGACCGCGGTCGGCCGGTTGCCGAAGTCCTTCGGGCAGACCAGCAGCACGCTGGTGCGGGGGCTGCCCGGCAGCCGCTGCTCGGTGTACGGGTCGTCGGTCGGCGCCTGCCCGGCGGCTGCGGCGGCGGTCCGCTGGAGCGCCAGCACGTACACGGCGGCCTGGCGGGCGGCGGCGCCGACCTTCGCCGGGTCCGCGCTGCCGTCCAGCACCGGGAAGGACTTGATCTCGACCACCGTGCACCGCCCGCCGTGCACCACCAGCGCGTCCGGCTCCAGATAGGCGGTGCTGCCCGCCACCTCCAGGCGCAGCATCGGGTGGTCCAGCAGCGTCCAGGCCTCCGGCTCGGCGGCGGCCAGGGCCAGCGCCTCGGCCGTCCGGTCGGCGCGGACGGCCGGGCCGGAGCGGTGGAGCAGGTCGGGCACCAGCAGCGGGGCGCGATCGTCCGCGGGGACGCCGAGGTGGGCGCGCAGCGGCTCCAGCAGCGCGGAGTAGTCGTCCGCCTTGAGCCGGGACTCGAAGATCACGCCGCGGGCGATCGCGAACGGGGACTGGCCGAAGGGGGCGGGGCGGCCGAGCCGGGCGGCCAGCGCGGACTTGTCGACCCCGGCCGCGTCCAGCACGGCGCGGCGATGACAGCCCGGATTGGTGGCGAGCGCGGCGAGGGCGCGGGCGTTCAGACTGCGCTGCGGGGCCGGTCCGCGCAGCTCGGCGAGCCGCAGGGCGAGCGGCTCAGCGGGCCCGCTGAGCGGGACGTTCGTCGAGACGTTCATGGTGCCGTTCAGTGTCGCATCCGGGTCCGACACTGCGGTGCGGACCGGCCGGTTCCGGCCGGAACCGGCGGGCACCACGGCCCGCGATCGTGGTCGCCGTCCGGGTGGGGGATCATGGAGCCCGGTGCTCAAGGGTGAGACCGACCGTTGACCGCCCCGCTGCGAGGAGCCCCCCATGCCCGCCCGAATCGTGCTGGTCCGCCACGGTGAGACCGAGTGGTCGGCCACCGGCCAACACACCGGTCGCACCGACATCCCGCTGACCGAGGAGGGCCGCGCGATGGCCCGGGCGCTCGGCGCCCGGCTCGCCAAGGCCCCCTGGAACGGACTGCCGGACGCGCTCGTCTACACCAGCCCGCTCGGCCGCGCCAAGGAGACCTGCGAACTGGCCGGCTTCGGCGACCGCGCGGTGGAGCGCCCGGAGCTCATGGAGTGGGACTACGGCCAGTACGAGGGCCGCACCGGCGCGGACATCCGGGCCACCGACCACCCCGGCTGGCTGATCTGGCGCGACGGGGTGCCCGGCGGCGAGAAGCTCTCCGAGGTGGCCGCCCGGGTGGACGCCTTCCTCGCCGGCCTCCACGAGGAGCACGGCGTCCCGGATTCGGACACCACGGTCATGCACTGCGCCGATCGGGACGTCGTCCTGTTCGCGCACGGCCACGTGCTACGCATCCTGGCCGCCCGCTGGCTGGGCCTGCCGCCCGAGTTCGCCCAGCGGTTCAAGCTCGGTACGGCGGCGCTGTGCGTGCTGTCCTGGGAGTACGGCGCCCCGGCGGTGGAGGTGTGGAACGACCTGTCCCACCTGGAAGGGCTGAACTCCGGCTACTGACTCCGGTCGGCGGCCCGGCCGCGGCTGCTCAGGCCGCCGCGGCCTGGTCGTACCCGGCCAGGAAGCAGCGGACCTCGGGCACCGAGGCGTGCCGGCGCAGCCTGCCGGCGGTGTCCGCCAGCATGCTGCGGATCCGGGCCGAGCGGACCTCGCCGAACAGCGCGACGGCGGCCGAGCCGTGGTGCGCCGCCCCCGCCAAGTCCCCCCGGCCGAGCCGGTCGTGGGCCAGCTCGGCGGTGTACAGCACCCGGTTGCGGACGAAGTGCGGCTCCTGCAGCGCTATGGCCAGCGCGGCCTGCTCGCTGGCGCGGTCCCAGTCGCCGAGCGCGGACCAGCACTGCGACTGCAGGCCGACGAACTCCGCCTCACCGAAGAAGGACATCCACTCCGGGTCGCCCTCGGACGGCCCCCGGTCGAACAGCGCGTACGCCCGGCTGATCGCGCGTTCGCAGGAGGATCGGTCCCGCAGCACGGCCCAGGCGCCGGCCTCGCGCATGACCAGCAGGGCGAGCAGCCGGTCGGAGTCCAACTGCCGGGCGGCGGACTGCCCGGCCTGCGCGGCACGCAGTGCCTCGCGGGGGCGTCCGGTGTCCCGGGCGAGGAAGGCGCTGTTGCAGAAGACGTGCGCCTCCAGGGCGGGGTCCCCGGCCATCCGGGCGGTGGCTAGCGCCTCGGCGTAGAACGAGCGGGCGTCCGCGAGACGGTTTGAGTCGTGTGCCAACCATCCTACGGAGATGGCGAGTTCGCCCGCTCCGGCCTGGAGCCTGCGCTCCGTCTCGGGGGTGTACTCGCCCTCGTTGAGCAGCACGTAGGCGGTGCGCAGCGACTGTCCGGCGAGGTCGTACAGGGCGTCCGCGCCGTGCGCGTCGTCGGCCAGTCTGATCTCCCGGACGGCCTGTTCGACGCCGAGCACCTCGGCGGCGCCGACCTTGCGCGGCGGCGGTACCGGCCCGGGGCGGCCGGGCACCACCGGGTCCAGGCCGAGCAGTGATGGTGCGGTGAACTCCGCGCCGGGGGCGGCGCCGGGGACGGCGCCTTGGCCGGCCGCCGGGCCGAAGCCGGCACCGGCTGCGGGAGCGGCAGTGGCCGGTCGGTCGATGCCGATCACGGTGACCAGCGCGGTCGAGCCGCCGGCCAGGAACGTACGGCGACGCACGTCGTCGTTCTCCTCGTCGAGATAGGGCGATCCATCGGGCCCCCTGGGCACCGCGCCGGCCCTCGGCCACGGGGGCCCGTCCGGCGCGGCTGGATCCGCGTACGGCGAGGCAGCGTACGGGAGTTGGGTGGAGAGTGGTGAGCGCGGGGCGGGCGGGGGCGGGAACGGCGGGTGGAGCGGGGGCGCCCCGGCCGCACCGCCGCTCCCCGCCTGGCGGCGGCGGACGGTGGTACGGGGGGCGAAGCCGAGGTCGGTGAGCGTGCGGTCCGGCCACATGTGCCGGAAGACCCGCTCGTAGGCGTAGTTGGGGCAGCGGATCTCACCGGACTCGACCCGTCCGACGTAGCGGGCGTCGCAGGACACGTGCTCGCCGATCTCGCGGGCGGCCCGGCGGACGGCCATGGCGAACTCGCCGGGTGAGCGGTCGCCGCGCAGTGCGCGCATCGCGGTGTTGGGGGACGGTCGGTTCGGCTCGGCCGGTGGGGTGGCTGCCATGGCGCCGAGAGTACTCGGAGTCACCGGCCGGCCACAGTCGGTTTGCGGGACATCTGCCGTCAATATGGGGCAAATCAGGCGTTCTTGCGGGGTATCCGCCATGAAATGCCATGCCTTGCTGTAATGCGCCCCGTGGCCTCGGGTGCCACCGCGGCGTTGTCCTGATACGTGGAAGCCCAGGCCGTCCCCCCGGCCCGTCCCCGCCCCGGCGCCCCACCCACGGGCGACTGCGCTTCCGACCCGACGAGGTACAGGAGGGCCCATGATGGCCACCGGACTGCCGCAGTACCGACCCGTCGTCGGGGGTGTGCTCGCCGGCGCCGCCCCCGCCCTGCTCCCCGACCCCGCCGACGAGCGGTTCCCCGGCCGGGGCCCGGTCGACGGCGGCCGCGGCTCCTGCGGCGGCCTGCGCCGGGACGCCGCCGTCCCTGAGGAGGGCACCCTGGTCGCCGGTTGCGACACCGTGACGGTCGCCTTGCGGCACGGCCTGGAGGCCGTCGACATCCTGCGGCTGCGCCGCGCCTGCGGAGCCGTCCTCCAGAGCCGCAACGGCAGCACCGTCTCCTTCCTCGTTCCGGCCGGCACCTGGGAGACCTGGCACCTGCCCGGCAGCTCCTGTACGGCCGGCGCCCTGGTGCCCGGCGCCACCGACCCGCGCTGGGTGATCCCGCCCTCCGGCGCCGGCCGCTCGGCCCGCCCCACCGACGCCTGGGTGCTCCGCTCCGCCCTCTGCGAGGCCGCCTGCACGCTCACCGCGGGCGGCCTCGGCCCGTTCTAGCGGGCGTGCCGCGAGGATTCCGCCGGGCCCGAAACCCTCCGGCCGGATCCCCACAGCACGCCCCTGACCTGTGGGTGTCCCCTCTCGGCGGCGATAATGGCCGGCATGGGACGAAGCAGCAGAGCCGCGCGCACCCCGGAGCCGGAAGCCACCACCGGGCCGGGCGGGCGCACCCACGCCCAGGGCCCGCTCAGCCGTCCCGTCGGCTCCGGCCTGGCCGAACTGCGTCCCGACCGCGACCGTCCCGCCGCCTGGACCCTGCTGATCGACGGTGCCCCGCAGTCCCTGGTCGACCTCGCCGACCCGACCCACCTCGGCTTCGAGTACCAGCGCCGGCTCGGCCACCTGATCGACCTGGTCGCCCCGCCCGGCCGTCCGCTGACCGTCCTGCACCTGGGCGGCGGCGCCCTCACCCTGGCCCGCTACGTGGCGGCCACCCGGCCGCGCTCCCGCCAGCAGGTCGCCGAGATCGACACCGAGCTCACCGAACTCGTCCGCGCCGAACTCCCGTTGGAGCGCGGCTGGCAGATCAAGGTGCGCGGCGCGGACGCCCGCAGCGTGCTGGAGCGCACCCCCGAGGCCAGCGTCGACCTGGTCATCACCGACGTCTTCTCCGGCGCCCGGACCCCGGCCCACTGCACCACCGTCGAGTTCACCACGCTCGCCGCCCGCGCTCTCGCCCCCGGCGGCTGGTACGCCGCCAACATCGCCGACGGCGCCGCCCTGCCCTTCGCCCGCTCCCAGGTCGCCACCCTCGCCGCGGTCTTCCCCGAACTCTGCCTGGTCGCCGACCCCGCCGTCCTGCGTGGCAAGCGCTTCGGCAACCTCATCCTCGCCGCCGCCCACACCCCCCTGCCCGTCCCCGACCTCACCCGCCGCGTCGCCTCCGACTCCTCCCACGGCCGCGTCGAACACGGCCGCACCCTCAGCGACTTCACCGCGGGGGCCGTTCCCGCCACCGACGCCACCGCCGCGCCGTCCCCGGCCCCGCCGCCGGGCGTCTTCCGCTGACGGCCGCGCTCGCCGCGGCCCGCCTCGGCGCGGTAAATCCGTTTGAGGACGACCGAGTTGCGCCGGACAATGGCCCTGCCGCCCGACCGCCCTGTTGTCCTGCCGCCCTGTTGTCCTGCCGCCGACCCGAGGGGGCGCCATGCTCATACGACCCGCCCGCCAGGACGAGGCCGAGCTGCTCACCGGCATCGCCCTGCGAGCCAAGGCGTACTGGGGCTACGACGGGGCGTTCATGGCCGCCTGCCGGGAGGAGCTGACCGTGGACGCCGCCGTGATCGAGCGGGCGTCGACGTTCACGGTGGTGGCCGAGGACGACGGCCGGGTGCGGGGGTTCGCCGTACTGGCCGCCGCCCCGCCGTCCGGGGAGCTGGCCATGCTCTTCGTCGAGCCCGACCGGATCGGCCGCGGTATCGGCCGGGCGCTGTTCCGGCACGTCCGGGACGTTGCCCGGGCGCGCGGCCTGCGCCGCCTCATCATCGACTCCGACCCGCACGCCGAGCCGTTCTACCTGGCGATGGGCGCCACCCGCATCGGCAGCACGCCGTCCCTCTCGATTCCCGGGCGTGAACTCCCGCTGATGGAACTGGAGCTGACCCCCGGGGGTTAGGCCGCGCCTTGGGCCGTGTCTTGCACTGTGTTCCGGGTCGCGTCCTGGGCTGTGCCCTGGACCGTGTCGCGGGTCGCGTCGTGAGCCGTTCAGTGGCCGCGCGGTAGTCCGCGGTGCTTGCACATGGCCGCGCCGGTGAGCAGCAGTCCGGCGGCGATGGGGGCGAGCACCGCAGTGGCCGTCGCGGAGCCGTCGGCCACGGCCGTTACGGCCGCCGTGTCGGCGAGGGCGAGTGCCTCGGGCGTCTCGCTGTCCGTCGGTGCGGCGGGCGGCGAGGAGGGGGCCGCGACGCCTGCCGCACCGACGGGTTCCATCGTGCTCAGCCCTTCAAGGACCGTGGCCTCCCGCACCGCGGGAGTCTCCGCCGTCTCGGGCCGTGGCCGGGGCGCCTGCCGGGGAGCGCGCGGCCGGGGCACGGTGGGCGGTTCGGCGGGCTCGTCCTCGCGGGAGGTGCGGGTCTCTGCCGGGCGGGCCTGGGCGGGGGCGGCGTCGAGCAGTCCGGAGGCGAGCGCGAAGGCGTCGGGGACGGCGGCGCGCTGCCCGGGCAGGGGGAGCCCGCCGGCCCGGATGCGCTCCTGGAGTACGCCGCCGACCCCGCTGGTGGTCGCGTACAGCGGCGCGTCGCCGGTCAGTTCCCCGACGAGCCCGGGGGAGTGGGCGGGTTCCGGGGCCGCCGGCCGCCCCGGTTCCGGGGGGCGGGCGGCTGACTGCCCGTCGAGTGCGGGGACGCCGTGTACGGCTCGGCGGGCGGCGGGCTGGGCCTGCCCGGGCAGCGGCTCGGCGGAGGCCGCGTACACGCCGGGTGCGCCGACGCCCCAGAGCTGTGCGAGCAGGGCCCCTCCGACGGCGACGGTGCGCGGGTGGGGCAGCCACCGGGCGAGCGCCCGCCGCACTCCGGCGACGCCGCGCCGGGCGGGTTCCTGGGGCTTGGTCGCGTGATTGGCTCGCACGTGAGTTGAGAACGAGCGGACGGCCGGTGAGGTCACGCCCGCCGTCACGGACAGTCATCGCGCACGTGGCCCCGGGGCGGTCCGCCCGGGGGCCACCGACCGCGCGGCGGTCAGGAGTTGGGACGCAGGGTCCAGGTGACCGTCATCACACCGGTGACGGCCCCGTCGGCGCGGGTGATCTCGACGGCGACGGGGAACTCGGGGCGGCCGCCGGCATCCAGCTCGGCGACGACCTCGGTGGCCGGGCGGCCGAGCACGGCGGTGGCGGTGACCTCGCCCATGGCGAGCTTCTTGTACGCGATCTCGGCGTTCACGGCGAGCGGCACGGCCCGGGACAGCTGGTCCCCGAAGGCGGCGAGCACGATGCAGCCGCTGGCGGACTCGGCGAGCGTGAACATCGCGCCGGCGTGCGGGCCGCCGACGTGGTTGTGGTACGCGGGCTGGTCGGGCAGCCGGAGCACGGCGCGCTCCGGGGTGGTCTCCAGGTACTCGAGCTTCAGGGTGTGCGCCATCGGCACGGTGGCGTCGAGCATCTGGCCGATCGAAGGAGTGGTCATGACGACGATGTTACTAGCCGGTAGCTTCTCGCGGCAGAGGCCGGTCGGAAAAGCCGACCGGAAAAGCCGGACCGGCGTGCACAACTGAGGCAACGCGAAAACGCCCGAGGGGCCGACCTCTTGAAGAGATCGGCCCCTCGGGCTCTGGGGTGAGTGACGGGACTCGAACCCGCGGCCACCTGGACCACAACCAGGTGCTCTACCAACTGAGCTACACCCACCATCTGTCCGGCTCGTTCCCGCTCTCGCGTTCCCGTTCCGACAGGAAGAACTCTACAGGATCCGAGAGGGTGCTCGCGCCAGGGTTTCGTTCCGGCGGACGCGGGCGCCCCCTCCGCCCTTCCGAGGGCCGCCAGGGCGCCCCCGCCGTGCCGGTCGCCCGGTCGCCCGGTCGCGCCGGGGGCTCGCCGGGTCAGCCTGCCGGGGCCTGGTACTTCTCGGCGATGGCGCGGGCGGTCTCGGCGTCCGGACCGGGCTGCGGCACGAACACCGCCTCGCGGTAGTACCGCAGTTCGTCGATGCTCTCGCGGATGTCGGCGAGCGCCCGGTGGTTCCCACCCTTCTGCGGGCTGTTGTAGTACGCCTTGGGGTACCAGCGGCGGGCCAGCTCCTTGATCGAGGAGACGTCCACGATCCGGTAGTGCAGGTGCTTCTCCAGGGCCGGCATGTCCCGGGCCAGGAAGCCGCGGTCGGTGGCCACCGAGTTGCCGCACAGCGGCGTCTTCCCGGCCTCCGGCACGTGCTGGCGCACGTACGCGAGGACGAGCTCCTCGGCCTCGGCCAGGGTCACGCCCTGCTCCAGCTCCTCCAGCAGGCCGGAGGAGGTGTGCATCTCGCGCACCACCTCGGGCATGTTCGCCAGCGCCTCCGCCGGCGGGCGGATGATGACGTCCACGCCCTCGCCGAGGATGTTCAGCTCGGAGTCCGTCACCAACACCGCGACCTCGACCAGGGCGTCCCGGTCGAGGTCGAGGCCGGTCATTTCACAGTCGATCCATACCAAACGGTCATTCACACAACTCACCCTACGGCGCGATCACGCGCCGCGGGCACCGGTGGAGCCGAGAGGGGTGCCGGAGCGACGCCCTCGGCCTGGTGCTCCTCCGCCCCGCCGTGCGGCCCGCGGCCCTCCGGGTGCTCGCCCTCCCGGCCGGTGCGGACCGCATGCCCGTCCCGTCCGGGACGGGCCTCGCGCGCTGCCCGTCCGCCGTCCGCCGCCGCGGCCCGGCCCGCCTGGGTGCGGACCTGTGGCGCCCGGGCCTGCCGGCCCCGGAGCTCGCCCGCCCCGGCCGCCGGCTGCCCGGCGGCGGTGGCCGGCACCCGGCTGCCCGGCACACCGTGCGCGCGACCGCCCGCACCCGGCTCGTCGCCGGGCCGCTCGACCGCGCTTCGGTGTCCCTGGCCCTGGCCGCGCGCCCCCGGCTGGGGGTGGCCGTCCTCGGCCGCCGCGTGCTCGGCGGTGCGCGACGGACGCCCCGCAGCCGGCCCGGCCTGCGGCGGCACCAGCGGCGGCCGCACCGGACCGCGCGCCGCACCCTGCTGCCCGGGGTGCGGCTGCTGCGCGGCCTGCTGGTGCGGGTACGGCTGGCCCGCACGGGCGTGGAAGCCCTGGGCGGCCGGCGTCCCGGCCTGCCCCGGACCGTACGGACCGGCATGGCCGTGCGGCACCGGCTGGCCGTGTGCCCCCGCCTGGCCGACCGGCACCTGCGCCCCGGGCCCCGCCGGGAACGGATGGGCCGGCTGCGCCCCGGGCGCCGCCCCGCCGAACAGCGCCCCGCCCGCCGAGGCGGCCGCGGTGGCCGCCGGGTGCGGCAGTGCGCCGGGCAGCCGCAGGTCGCCGCCGAGCGCCCCGGCCGTGGCGGGTGACTGCTGCCCGGGCCGACGGGCCCGGTAGCTGGTCCGGTACGCGGCCGGCGAGACCCCGAGCTGACGGCGGAAGTGCCCGCGCAGTGCCACCGGCGAACGGAACCCGCACCGGCGCGCGACGTCGTCCACCGACAGCTCCGAGGTCTCCAGCAGCCGCTGGGCCTGGAGCACCCGTTGGGTGATCAGCCACTGCAGCGGCGCGCTGCCGGTGAGCGTGCGGAAACGGCGGTCGAAGGTGCGGCGGCTCATGTACGCGCGGGCGGCCAGCACCTCGACGTCGAACTGCTGGTTGAGGTTCTCCAGCGCCCAGGTGACCACCTCGGCCAGCGGGTCGTTGCCGATCTCCTCCGGTAAAGACTGATCGATGTACTGGGCCTGTCCTCCGCCACTGCGGCGGCTGGGCACCACCAGTCGGCGGGCCAGCGCGTTGGCGGCCTCGGCGCCGTGGTCGCTGCGCACCACGTGCAGGCACAGGTCGATCCCGGCGGCGGTGCCGGCCGAGGTGAGCACGTCGCCGTCGTCCACGAAGAGCTCGCGCGGGTCGACGTGCACCCGGGGGTAGCGCTTGGCCAGGGTCGGCGCGTACATCCAGTGGGTGGTCGCCGGGCGGCCGTCCAGCAGGCCGGCGGCGGCGAGCACGAAGGCGCCGGTGCACAGGCCGATGATCCGCGCGCCCTCGTGGTGGGCCTTGCGCAGGGCGGTGATCGCCTCGACCGGCGGGGGCTGGGAGATCGAGCGCCAGGCCGGTACGACGATCGTGCCGGCCCGGGCGAGGGCCTCCAGGCCGTACGGCGCGGAGAGGGTCAGGCCGCCGGTGGTCGCGAGCGGGCCCTCCTCCCCGGCGCAGACCAGCAGCCGGTAGCGGGGGACCCCGGCGTCCTGGCGGTCCACGCCGAAGACGGAGAGTGGGATGGAGCTCTCGAAGATCGGGGCGCCGCCGAAGATCAGCACCGCGACGGTCTCCCGGCGGCGCCGGCCGGACAGCTTGCGCGGGGCGCCGGCCGTCAGCGGGCCCACCGGGGAGCCGTTGGCGCCCGCTCCGCCGCCGTGGCCCAGCGGGCCGTGGCCGGGGGCGGTGCCCAGAGCCAGGCCGCCGAGCGGGCCGCCGGCGCCGTTCGCGCCCGGGGTCGAGCCGCCGGCGGGGTAGGCCGGGTGGCCGTTGTAGCCGGAGTACTCGCCGGTGAAGGGCTGGGCGGGGATGCCGTAGGGCTGGGGCGGGGTGACGGTGCCCCGGCTGACGGGTTGTCCGCCGTAGGTCGGGTTACCGCCCTGGGGCGACTGGAGTCCGTAGGGGACCGCTCCGCCGTGGGACTGGCCGCCGTGGCCACCGTGGGCTTGGCCGCCGTACGCCGGACCGCCGTGCTCGGCCGGGGCGGGGACGGCGGCGGACGGCGCCGGGGGATAGGGGTAGTGCGAGGCGGGGCCCGAGATGCTCGGGGTGCCGGAGGTACGGGTGGTGGCGGCGGTCGCGGAGGTGCCGGTGCTTCTCGCGGGCCGACCCGCGGTGCCGGTCGGCGCCTGGCCGCTGTCAGGACCCGCGTCGCTCCTGCTCACCCTGCTCAAGGCGCTCAAGCCCCCTCGGTGGTGTGGTGTGGGTGGTGCGGCACTGCTAGCCAAGATCGAAATCTATCGGGTGGACCATTGCCGTTGTGACAAGTTCACCATCCGACGCTATGTCGACATGGCAATTTGGCGTGATGCATTCGATCACGAAGCGTGGCACCCGTCGACCCTTCTGGGAAGAGGGCCGGGGCAACGGTGGCTGGTTGTCGCGGGGCGGTTCCTGGGGCGTCCGGCTTCCGGGCACTCGGCTGGCGGGCCTGGGCTGGGGATTTGCCCAAGGGGGAGAGAGCGGCGCGAAATTGACTGAAAATCGGCGGTGCACGTGAGGGCGCACATGCGCGGGCCGTGCGCCTCCCAGGCTTCATCCGGCCAGTGTCGGGGCGGTCGAACCGGGGCCGGGGTGGCCGGGCTACGGTCCTGCAATGAACACCAACAGCCGGCTCGAACAGGCCAACGACAATGCAGCCGCTTTCTGGCTCGCCCAAGCCGGCGCGCACGGCTGGCAGTCCCGCGTCCAACCGGGGCTGACGGCGGTCCGCTGTGCGCGCACCCCGGACGATTCGCAGCGTTTCGTGGTTACCCGTCCGTACGCCGAACCCGGCGTTGTGGAAAAGGAGTTGGCGGAGCTCCTGGACGAGTGGGAGACCATCCGCTTCACCCTGGAGGACCCGTACGGCGGGCTCGACCTGTCCCGCTTCGGGGCCACCCGGATGCCGATCATGCCGGTGATGGCGCGTGAGCCCGGCCCGGTGGAGGGCGTGCCGACCGAGCTGCCCGCCGTCTCTCCGGCGCGCGGCGGCGGCTCCCTGACGGTGGATGAGGTGTTGGGCGGCGACACCTTCGCGCAGGTCGAGCGGGTCATCGTGGACGGCTTCCCGCTGCCCGCCCGTCAGCCCTGGACCCGCAGTGAAGCGCTCCCGGAGCAGTTGCTGCGCCAGCCCGGCTGTCGGGCCTGGCTGGGTCGGGTCGACGGAGCTCCGGCGGGTGCCTGCCTCAGCTACGACGACGGCCGGGCCACCGGGGTGTACTGGGTCGCCACCCTGCCTGACCAGCGCGGCCAGGGGGTGGCCCGCGCCGTGCTGCGGACCGCCCTGGCCCACGCGCACCCGGACCGTCCGGCCACCCTGGTCGCCACCTCGGTCGGCGAACCGCTCTACCGCACCCTCGGGTTCACCGAACTGGCTCCGACCTGCTGGTGGACCCGCACCTCGCTGGGCGGCTGACCAGGGCCTTCGACGCGGCGGTGCGGTGCGGCGGTGCGGCGGTGCGGCGGTGCGGCAGTGCGGCGGTGCGGTGCGGCAGTGCGGCAGTGCGGCGGTGCGGTGCGGTGTCCGGTTTCGAACGGGGCCCTTTGTGCGAGCGGAATCCGGCCTCGGTGCTACTGGGCGGCCGCCGCCGCGACCGTGGCCGTGACCGGCGCCGAGGCGAAGACGGTCTGGGCGGGTGCGGCGCGGTCGACCGCCGCGCGAGTGTCATCGACCGCCGTGCGAAGGGGCGTTGGGCGCACCATCGGAACGGCCCGACCGCCCTCCGCGCCCGGTCCCACCCCGGCGCCCGGCCCCGCGCCCGGTCCTGCGCCCGCCCCGATCCTGGACTCCGCCTGCACTTCCGCGCCCGGGCGGCCGTCGGCGATCACGGCAAACTCACCTGATCGGTTTCGGACACCGGCCCCTGTTCCCGAGCCCGAGGTGCTGACCGTCCCGGCGTTCACGGCAACGGGCGCACTGGGACCCTCCGGGGCGGTCCCCGTCGGGTGTGCGCCGGACCGCGCGCCGAGCAGCGCCGTCGCGCGCGCCGGGCCCCGCGCAGCGGCCCCGACGGCCTGCCGGCGCACCGGCCCGCCGACCTGGACGCCCGACCGAGCTTCCGAGCGGGCGTCCGCTCGGACCTCCGAGCGGACGTTCGGCCGGGTGTCCGAGTGGGCGTCCGGGCGGGCGTCCGGGCGGGCCGAGGGCGCGTTGCGCGCCGCCAGCACGAGGCCGACGGCCTCCGGCAGACCGGCCGCCTTCAGCGTCGGCCGGTAGCCGCTCTCCGCCCACGGCCGGTCGTGGTGCAGCCAGACGCTGCGCAGCCCGGCCAGTTCGGCGCCGGCGATGTCGGCGGGCGCGTGGTCCCCGACCATCCAGGTGTGCGCGGTCCAGTCCCCGGTCGGCCGGACGCCGCACCGCTGGGCGGCTATCTCGAAGATCAGCGGATCCGGCTTGACGCAGTCGGCCTCCTCCGAGATCACCCAGCCGTCGACCAGAGGCCCCAGCCCGGTCCGCCGGATCTTCTCCAACTGCGGCCGGGTGCCACCGTTGGAGACGATCCCGAGTGTCCACCCCGCCGCCCGTGCCGCCCGCAGTGCCTCGATGTTCCGGGGCGGGCAGTGGATGTGCGAGTTGATGCCGCGTCGGAAGTGCGCGAGCAGGAACTCGACGGAGGCGTCCAAGCCGTAGCGGCGCCGGACGGCGGACAGTACGGTGCTGCGCGGCACGTAGCCGCCCCCGTCGAGGGTGACGAACCAGTCGAGGTCGCCGGGCGGCAGGTGGTGTTCGGACAGGAAGTCCTGCGCCCAGGCCCGGAAGGCGGCGTCCCGGGGTAGCAGCGTGTTGTCGAGGTCGAACAGGAGCAGGGCCATGTCGAGCATGGTGCCAGCGCCGGTGCCTATGCACCTGGCAAATGCCAGACCGCGTCGCGAAGCCGTACGAAGTGGCCGAAACGGGCCTGGCACGTGATGGACGGAGGGCGTCCGACGGGTCGACGGGGCCGGTTTGGGCTCCCTGGGCGTAACGGTTCGCGACATCCCGCAACGGATCGTCGCCAATCCATGACAGTCCGGTCACGGTGTCCGGTGGGCCTGTTGCGCCTTCCGGTCCGCTCAGTCAAGCTCCAGGGAACCTCCTTTCCGGAGGGGCGCGATCGCCTGCGGGCAGGGCGCACTGTTTCGGCGTGCGCATCCCCCTTTCGCGGGAACAACATCGTTCCAGGGCTTCGCCGCTGGGCTGGGCCCCATGCCCGTCGTACTCTGAAAGGAACAGGTCACATACGGTGCTGCTCGGCGTAGACCGACGTCATCCCGTTGGCGGGCCTGCCGCCCGGGCAGCGTTGTCCTCTCCTGTCGGCCCCTCTCCCTTGAAGAGCCGTGAGCCATGGCTGTTTCTGAGCCTTCCCGACCGGTCGAACCCGATGCGCCCCGCAGTGCGGGCGCAGGGCCCGGGGGAGACGGCGCCCGCACGAACCTCGACCCGGTCGACGGGCGCCGAGACGAGCGCGCCGACGGAGGCTCGGACGGGCGCGCCGAAGGGCGCCTCGAAGGGGGCCTGGGCGAGGGTGCCGAAAACCATGGCGACGACGGTGCCGGTGGCCGTGCCGAGGGGTCTGCCGGCCCGCATGCCGAGCACGCCGAGCGCGCTGAGTCGGCTGAGTCCGCCGGCCACCTGCCGAGCGATGCCCGGGAGGCTTCGGACGCCCCGGACCACGTTCCGGCCGATGCACCCGGCGACGAAGTCCGGCCCGCAGTCGCGAGCGCTGAGCGGGGTGAACCCCGAGGCCTCGCGCGCGCTCTGCGCAGTCTCACCCGCCGTGGCAGCCTTGCCCGGCGCGACCGCCCGGGGCCCCGCCAGCGCCGTGGCGAGCCCCCGCGCGGTCCTGTGGAGCCCCCGGTGACGGGCCGCCCCGGCCCGGGCGCCGAGCGTCCGGAGACGGTTCCCGGCGCCACCGGCGGGCACACCGAGCCGTCGGCGCAGGAAGCGCCCGGACGCTCCCTGGACCCGGTGTTCCAGCACGGTGTCGTGGTCGGTTTCGACGGCTCGCTGTCGAGCGAGCGGGCCCTCGCCTACGCGGTCGGCATGGCCCGCCGATCGCAATGCGGCCTGGTGATCGTGCATGTCGCCAACCGCCTGCCGGCCACGGTCTGGGCAGGCTGCGAGCCGCCCGTCTTCGTTGATCTCCCCGACCACCGGACCGAGGTCCTCGGCCTGGAGCTCGCCTGCGCGGACTTCCTCACTGGGGTGCCGTGGATCCTGATCGAGCGGGGCGGCGACATCTGCCACGAGATCGAGGAGGTCGGCCGCGAGTACGCCGCCGACGCGATCGTCGTCGGCACGACGCACGGCCTGCTCGGCAAGCTCTTCGGCTCGGTCTCCGGACGGCTGGCGCGGCGGGCCAACCGCCCGGTGATCGTGATCCCTTGAGGACTTCCCGAGGAGCCCTGCGGAGCCGCTACAGACCCCCGCGCGGACTTTCGCGGGCTCTCGCGGACGTTCTCCCCGTCTCGCCTTTGCGGGTCGTCGCCTGATACCCCCTGATGCCTCCTCCGCCGTCGGCGACTCCTCAACACCAGTTGCGGAGCGGTGTGTTGGCCCGGTGGACTCGGCTCAGGAGGTGACCATCAGGAAGTGATCGTCACGACGTGACGCCG
The DNA here is from genome assembly GCF_044768305.1 of Kitasatospora sp. NPDC101155. Classification (NCBI taxonomy): domain Bacteria; kingdom Bacillati; phylum Actinomycetota; class Actinomycetes; order Kitasatosporales; family Streptomycetaceae; genus Kitasatospora; species Kitasatospora sp. NPDC101155. The sequence continues at coordinate 25,068 of NZ_JBIWPN010000053.1, forward strand.
AGCTCCCGGGCGATGAGCATGCGCTGAACCTCAGACGTGCCCTCCCCGATCTCGAGAATCTTGCAGTCGCGCCAGAAGCGGGCGACCGGGAATTCGTTCATGAAGCCGTACCCGCCGTGGATCTGGGTCGCCTCGCGGGCGTTGTCGACGGCGGCCTCGGACGAGTACAGCTTCGCGATCGCGGCCTCCTTCTTGAACGGTTCGCCGTGCAGCAGCCGGGAGGCGGCGTCCCGCCAGGCCAGGCGGGAGGTGTGGGCGCGCAGCTCCATGTCGGCAAGCTTGAACTGGATGGCCTGGTTGGCGCCGATCGGCCGGCCGAAGGCCCGGCGCTCGCCGGCGTACTTGACGGACTCGTCCACGCACCCCTGGGCCAGGCCGGTGGCCAGGGCCGCGATCGCGATGCGGCCCTCGTCGAGGATCCGCAGGAACTGGGCGTAGCCTCGGCCACGCTCGCCCAGCAGGTTGGCCGCGGGGACGCGGCAGTCGGTAAAGGACAATTCGCGGGTGTCGGATGCGTTCCACCCGACCTTCGAGTACTTCTTCGAGACCTGGAACCCCGGGGTCCCGGTGGGCACGATGATGGAGGAGATCTCCCGTACAGGCGAGCGGAATTCGCCCTCTTCACTCGAACGAGCGAGCGGTTCGGTGAGCGCGGTGACGGTGACCAGTCCGGTGATGTCGGTGCCGGAGTTGGTGATGAAGCACTTGGTCCCGTTGATGACCCACTCGTCGGTGGTCTCGTCGTACCGCGCGGTCGTGCGGGTGGCGCCGGCGTCCGACCCGCCCTCCGGCTCGGTGAGGCCGAAGGCGCCGAGGAGCTCGCCGGAGGTCAGCCGGGGCAGCCACTCGCGCTTCTGCTCCTCGGTGCCGAACCGGTAGATCGGCATCGCGCCGAGCGAGACGGCGGCCTCCAGGGTGATCGCGACCGAGGAGTCGACGCGGGCGAGTTCCTCCAGCGCGAGGCCGAGCGCGAAGTAGTCGCCGCCCATGCCGCCGTACTCCTCCGGGAAGGGCAGGCCGAACAGGCCCATCCGCCCCATCTCCCGGACGATCTCGTAGGGGAACTCCTCCCGCTCGTAGAACTCGCCGATCTTCGGCGCCACCACGTCCTGGGCGAACTCGGCGACGGTGCGCCGCAGTTCCTCGTACTCGCTGCTGAGCCGGTGGTCGAGCATCTGATCCTCCTGGTGCCCGGCCGGGGTGGCCGCGGGCGTGAACGGGATGACCGCCGCCCGTCTGATGGTGTGACGGTCGCACGGTGTGGTTGAGGGATGAACGTGGTGCGTGGGGGGCGCCGGCCGGGCCGAAGGGGCGGCCGGCGCCCGTCGATCGGGCCGGGCGAGTCAGCCCCGGGCGGCGCCGAGCAGCGCCTGGACGGTGCGGGACGGGCTCGGGCGGCCGAGGCGCTCGGCCATCCAGCCGCTGGTCGCGACCAGCGCGCGCAGGTCGACGCCGGTCCGGATGCCGAGCCCGTGCAGCATCCACACCAGGTCCTCGGTGGCCAGGTTGCCGGTGGCGCTCTTCGCGTACGGGCAGCCGCCCAGGCCGCCGGCCGAGGCGTCCACCGTGGTGACGCCCTCGCGCAGCGCCGCCAGGGTGTTGCTGAGCGCCTGGCCGTAGGTGTCGTGGAAGTGCACGGCGAGCCGGTCGGCCGTCACGCCGGCCTTCGCGAAGCCGGTCAGCAGGGCGCTGACCTGCCCGGGGGTGGCCACGCCGATGGTGTCGCCGAGGCTCAGCTCCGCGCAGCCCATCTCCAGCAGCTGCACGCCGTACCGGACCACCTGCTCGACCGGGACGGGCCCCTCCCAGGGGTCGCCGAAGCACATCGAGAGGTAGCCGCGGACCGCGACCCCGGCCTCGGCGGCCCCGGTCACGACCGGGCGGAACATCGCCATGGCCTCGTCCGCCGAGCGGTTGAGGTTGCGCCGGGCGAAGGTCTCGGTGGCGCTGGCGAAGACCGCGATGTCGGCGGCGCGGTGGGCGAGCGCCCGGTCGAGACCGCGCTCGTTGGGCACCAGCACCGGTAGCCGCAGGCCGGGGTGACGCTCCGGCAGGTCGGCGAGCCGGGGCATCAGCTCCTCGGCGTCGGCGAGCTGGGGTACCCATTTCGGGTGAACGAAGCTGGTGGCCTCGACGGTCCGCAGCCCCGCGGCCGCGAGCCGGGCGATGAACTCCGCCTTGACCTCGACGGGCACCAGCGAGCTCTCGTTCTGCAGGCCGTCGCGCGGGCCGACCTCGTGGATCCGGACCTCCTCGGGCAGGCCGGGGGCTCGGACCGGGTCGGGCAGGCCCAGGTCGAGGGCGTCGGGGTCGTGGGCGACGGGCTGGGTGGTCACGACAGCACCTCCGCGGGCTCGGCGGCCTCCTCGGCCGGGGTGACCACGACCAGCAGGTCCTCCATCGCGACGGTGGCGCCGGCGGCGACCCGCAGCTCGGCCACCACGCCGTCGTGCGGGGCGGCGATCACGTGTTCCATCTTCATGGCCTCCAGCACGAGCAGGGGCTGGCCCTTGCGGACGGTCTCGCCCGCCGTGGTCTTCATGACGGTGACGGTGCCGGGCATCGGGGCGGTCAGGGCGCCGTGGTGCGCGCCGGCCCCGGCGGCGCTCTCGACGGCCGGGTCGTAGGCGTGCAGCGGCCAGGCGTCGCCCTCGATGCCGAGCCAGGTCACCGGTCCGGCCGCCAGGCCGGGGGTGGTGTCGGTGGCCAGTGCGAAGGCGGTCCGCAGGCCGTCGACGGTCAGGTGCAGCCGCTCGCCGGCCAGGGCGGCGCGGGCGCGGTGGACCGGCCCGGCGTCGAGCCGGAGCTCCACCTCGCGGGTGAGCCCGGCGGAATTGTCAGTGGCGTCGGATACGTTGCCCGCAGTGATCGAACGGATGCGCACCGACACCGGGTCCTGGCCGGGGGCGCGGAGTCGGTGGGTGGTCCAGGCGGGGGCGCCGCCCAGGCGCCAGCCGGAGGGAAGGGAGAACGGGTCGGTCCAGCCGACGGGGTCGGCGGCCGGGGTGAGTTCCAGGTGCCGTGCCAGCGCGGCCGCGTAGTAGAGGAGGTGGGCCGGTGTCGGCGGTTCGGTCGTTGGGGCGTCGGTTCCGTCTACGGGGCGGGCGGCGTCCGTGGCCCCGGCCGTGGCGGTCGCGTTCGACGGGACCGCGTTCGACGGGGAGTGCGGCGCGGCCAGCAGGGCCGGCTGCTGCTGGGCCGTCTGTTCCACCAGGCCGGTGTCCAGTCGGCCGGCGACGACGTCGGGATGGGCGAGCAGTCGGCGCAGGAAGCCGGTGTTGGTGGTGACACCCAGGATGCGGGTGTCGGCCAGCGCGGCGCGGAGCCGGCGCAGCGCGGTCGGGCGGTCGGGCCCGTACGCGATGACCTTGGCGAGCATGGGGTCGTAGGCGCTGGTGACGACGGTTCCGGGGGCGACCCCGGAGTCGACGCGGATGCCCTCGCCCCGGGGCTCGTCCAGGGTGAGGATGCGGCCGCCGGTGGGCAGGAAGTCGCGCTCCGGGTCCTCGGCGCAGATCCGGGCCTCGATGGCGTGGCCCAGGAAGGAGATGTCGGACTGGGTGAAAGCGAGCGGTTCGCCGGCTGCGACGCGCAGCTGCCACTCGACCAGGTCGAGTCGGGCTGAGTCCGGGCCGACGGCGACGGCGAGTTCGGTGACGGGGTGTTCCACCTGGAGGCGGGTGTTCATCTCCATGAAGAAGAAGTCCCGCACCCCCTCGGCGGCGGAGGCGGGGGCGTCAGGGTCGATGCCGGGGACGATGAACTCCACGGTGCCGGCCCCGGTGTAGCCGCAGGACTCCGCGGCGCGGACGGCCGCGGCGCCCATCGCGGCGCGGGTCTCGGCATTGAGGAGAACGGAGGGAGCCTCTTCGATCAGCTTCTGGTGGCGGCGCTGCAGGCTGCACTCGCGCTCACCGAGGTGGACGGCGGTGCCGCGGGCATCGGCCAGCACCTGCACCTCGATGTGGCGCGGCCGGTCGATCCAGCGCTCCAGCAGCAGGGTGTCGTCACCGAAGGCGGTGCGGGCGACGCGGCGGGCAGCGGCGATCTCGGTGGGCAGGTCGGCGCGGTCCCGCACCAGGCGCATGCCCTTGCCGCCGCCGCCGGCGGAGGGCTTGAGCAGCACGGGGTAGCCGATCTCGTCGGCAGCGGCGACGAGCTCCTCGTCGGTGGGCGCGCTGGCCTGGCTGCCGGGGACCACCGGGACACCGGCGGCCCGCACGGCCTCCTTGGCGTTGATCTTGTCACCCATCAGCTCGACCGCACCGGGAGGCGGTCCGATGAAGACGAGGCCCGCGTCGGCGCAGGCGCGGGCGAAGGCGGGGTTCTCGGCGAGGAAGCCGTAGCCGGGGTGGACGGCCTGGGCGCCGGTGCGGCGGGCGGCGGCGAGGATCTGGTCGGTCCGCAGGTAGGTCTCGGCGGCCGAGCTGTCGCTGCGGTCGACCGGGCCGAGGCGGACCGCGACGTCGGCCTCGCGGACGTGCGGGGCATCGGCGTCCGCGTCGCTGAACACGGCGACCGAACGGACACCGAGCCGCCGCAGGGTGCGGATCACCCGCAGGGCGATCTCGCCGCGGTTGGCGACCAGAACTGTGTCGAACATGGGAGGCGATCCTCCGGGTCGAGGGGAGCCGTACGAAGGAGGTGGCGGTGGGCGGTCGGGGCGCCGGCCCGGAGGGTGGGCCGGCGCCGTGGGAGTCACACCCGGAAGAGCGGGGTCACATCGGGAGGCGCATCACGAGGGTCACACCACGAAGGCGCGTGGTGCGAGGTGTCACATGCGGAAGACGCCGTACGGCGCGGGCGGTGCCAGCGGGGCGTTGGCGCAGGCGGTGAGGGCGAGGCCGACGGCGGTGCGGGTGTCCATCGGGTCGATCACACCGTCGTCCCAGAGCCGGGCAGTGGCGTAGTAGGCGTTGCCCTGGCGCTCGTACTGCTCGCGGACGGGGCGCTTGAACTCCTCCTCCGCCTCGGCCGGCCACTCCTCGCCGTGCGCCTCCAACTGGTCGCGGCGGACGGTGGCGAGGACGGAGGCCGCCTGCTCGCCGCCCATCACGGAGATCTTGGCGCCCGGCCACATCCACAGGAAGCGAGGTGAGTACGCCCGGCCGCACATCGAGTAGTTGCCGGCTCCGTACGAGCCGCCGATCACCACGGTCAGCTTCGGGACGCGGGTGCAGGCGACGGCGTTGACCATCTTGGCGCCGTGCTTGGCGATGCCGCCTGCCTCGTACTGCCGGCCGACCATGAAGCCGGTGATGTTCTGCAGGAAGAGGAGGGGGATGCCGCGCTGGTCGCACAACTCGATGAAGTGGGCGCCCTTGAGTGCCGACTCGGAGAACAGCACGCCGTTGTTGGCGACGATGCCGACGGGGTGGCCGTGGATCCGGGCGAAGCCGGTGACCAGGGTCGCGCCGTACTCGGCCTTGAACTCGGCGAAGCGGCTGCCGTCGACCAGCCGGGCGATCACCTCGCGCACGTCGTAGGGCGTGCGCGGGTCGACCGGGACGGCCCCGTACAGGCCCGCCGGGTCGACGGCCGGCGGCTCGACCGGAGTGAGCGGCCACGGCTTGGCCGCGCGCGGGCCGAGCCCGGACACGATGGTGCGGACGATGGAGAGGGCGTGGGCGTCGTCCTCGGCCAGGTGGTCCGTCACACCCGAGGTGCGGGAGTGGAGGTCGCCGCCGCCCAGTTCCTCGGCGGTGACCACCTCGCCGGTGGCGGCCTTCACCAGCGGCGGCCCGCCCAGGAAGATCGTGCCCTGGTTGCGGACGATCACGGCCTGGTCGCTCATCGCCGGGACGTACGCGCCGCCGGCCGTGCAGGAGCCGAGCACGGCGGCGATCTGCGGGATTCCCGCGGCGGAGAGCCGGGCCTGGTTGTAGAAGATCCGGCCGAAGTGGTCGCGGTCCGGGAAGACCTCGTCCTGCATCGGGAGGAAGGCGCCGCCGGAGTCCACCAGGTAGACGCAGGGGAGCCGGTTCTCCAGCGCGACCTCCTGGGCGCGCAGGTGCTTCTTCACCGTCATCGGGTAGTAGGTGCCGCCCTTGACGGTGGCGTCGTTGGCGACCACCACCACCTCGCGTCCGGCGACCCGGCCGATGCCGGCGATGACCCCGGCCGCGGGCGCGGCCCCGTCGTACATCCCGTCGGCGGCCAGCGGGGCCAGCTCCAGGAAGGGCGAGGCCGGGTCGAGCAGGGTGTCCACCCGGTCGCGCGGGAGGAGCTTGCCGCGTGCCGTGTGCCGGGCGCGGGCCTTGGCGCCGCCGCCCAGGGCCGCCGCGTCGAGCTTGGCGCGCAGTTCGGCGACCAGTGCCTGGTGCGCCTCGGTGTTGGCTCGGTAGGCCGCGGAGCCCGGGTCGACGGAGGTGCCGAGCCGGGGAGCCGGAGCGGCGGCTCCCGGCGATACGGCACCCGGTGCCGCCGACGTGCCGTTCGCCGCGCTGAGCCGGACGCCGGAGGGGGCGCCGGTGGTTGAGATGACCATTCCCAAGAGCTCCCTTGCCCTCGGCAGCAGGTGGGCGGGCCGGATGCCGGTGCGCCCGTGGTTCCCACGTTAATTAACGTTAACTTACGCGCCCAGGTTAACGGTCGATAACCCGACTGTCTACGATGGGCAGCATGCCGAACGTCCCCGCAACCTCCGCGCTCCCACGCCGCGATCAGATCCGCCGGGAGGCCGCGCGACTGTTCGCCGCCCGTGGCTTCCTCGGCGTGGGCGTGGACGAGATCGGCAAGGCCGTCGGCATCAGCGGCCCCGGGCTCTACCGCCACTTCGCCGGCAAGGACGCGATGCTCGCCGATCTGCTGATCGGCATCAGTGAGCGCCTGCTGGAGGAGGGGCGGCGACGGGCGGGCGGCGGCGACGGCCCGTCCGCCGCGCTGGACGCGCTGATCAGCGGCCACGTCGACTTCGCCCTGAACGACCGCGACCTGATCACCCTGCACGACCGCGAGCTGCTGAACCTCAAGGAGGAGGACCGCCGCACCGTTCGGCGGCTGCAGCGCGGCTACGTCGAGCTGTGGGTGGACGTGGTCCGACAGGCCTACCCGCCGCTCGCCGGCCCCAGCGCCGAGCCGGTGGCGCGGGCCGCCGTGCACGCGGTCTTCGGCCTGATCAACTCGACCCCGCACAGCCTCGGCCCGAACCCGGCCCAGGGTGAGCGCGCCGGCCTGCAGCGCGACGGCATGGCCGCGCTGCTGCACACCCTCGCCCATGGAGCCTTCGCGGCCGCCGCCGACTCGGCGACTGCCGGCGCGTCCGGGCGGGCCTGACGCCCGAGTGCTTCGGCGTCCAAGCGCTCCGGACTCCGGGGCCCAGAGGCCGAAGCGCACCGCCCGCCCCCAGCCCTAGGTCCAAAGGACGGCGCCCGCCCGCCCCCTGGTCGCTGGGCGCCCGTCGGGCCGTCGGCGACCCTGGAGGGGCGACGGACTTACGAACAGCAACTGTGTTCGATCGGGAATCAGCGCAGGCTGCAGGCTGTTGCCCAGTCCGCCGGACCGGACGATCCGGGCCGCCCCGGCGCCCACTCCGGCCGCCCCGCGCGGCCGGAAATGCCATGGCGGCCACCCGACGAAATGGTTAGCATCCCTAAATATGCCCGAGACTCACGGATCCACGGTGGAGCAATCCCCGAGCGGCCCGGCGGCCCCCGAGCCGCCCGCGGACACGCTCGTCGAGCAGCAGCCCGAGCCGCACCCCGACGCGCCCGCCGAGACGAGCGGCTGGCTGCGCCGACTGATCGGCTACAGCTGGCGGTCCCGGCGCAGCCTGCTGCTCGCCTTCGGCGCCTCGCTCGTCGGCATGGCCGTCACCGCGCTGGTGCCGCTGGTCACCAAGCTGATCATCGATGACGTGATCGTCGCCCACACCCGATCACTGACCCCGTGGGCGGTGGTGCTGCTGCTCGCCGCCGTCGTGGTCTTCGGCTGCACCCAGGTCCGTCGCTACTACGGCGGTCAGCTCGCCCTCGATGTCCAGCACGACATGCGCAGCGACCTGTTCCGCTCACTCGGTCGGCTCGACGGCCACCGCCAGGACCGCCTGGACACCGGCCAGGTGGTCGGGCGCGCGACCTCCGACCTCCAGCTGATCAACGGCCTGCTCTCGATGCTGCCGATGATGACCGGCTACCTGGTGATGTTCGTCATGTCGCTGGCCGTGATGCTCTGGCTGTCAGCGCCGCTCACCCTGATCGCCCTGGTCATGGCTCCCGCGCTGTGGTGGGTCAGTGTGCTCGGCCGCAAGCGCCTGTTCCCCGCCACCTGGGCCGCCCAGCAGGAGGCGGCCGCCGTAGCGGGCGTGGTGGACGGCGCGATAGGCGGCGTCCGGGTGGTCAAGGGCTTCGGTCAGGAGGCGCAGGAGCGGGACAAGCTGGAGCAGGCCTCCCACAACCTGTTCGCCGCCCGGCTCCGGTCGATACGCCTCAACGCCCGCTACAACCCGGCGATGCAGGCGATCCCGGCCCTCGCCCAGGTCGCGGTGCTGGCCTTCGGCGGTTGGCTGGCCGTCGACGGACAGGTCTCGCTCGGAACCTTCGTCGCCTTCTCCACCTACGTCGCGCAGATGACCGGCCCGGTGCGGATGCTGACCATGGTCATCACGGTCGGCCAGCAGGCCCGGGCGGGCGTCGAGCGCGTCCTGCAGCTGATCGACGAGCGCCCGCTGGTCCAGGAGCGCCCGGACGCTCTCACCCTGGACCTCACCCGCGACAGCACTCCGGACAGCAGCCCCGACCGGACCTGGAAGGACGGGGCTCGGAAGGCCGGGATGCGAAAGGCCGGGACGCGGAAGGCCGGCAATCAGGAGACCGGAGGCCGGGAGGCCGGAACCCCGACCGGCACCACCGTCGGCCCGCGCACCCCCGAGGTCGCCCTGGAGTTCGACCAGGTCGAATTCCGTTACGACCCCGAACACCCCGCCCCCGTGCTGCACGGCCTCAGCCTGCAGCTGGCCCCCGGCGAGACCCTCGCCCTGGTCGGCGCCTCCGGCTCCGGCAAGTCGACGGTGGCCCAGCTGGTGCCCCGCTTCTACGACCCGGCCGCGGGCGCCGTCCGCCTCTACGGCCACGACCTGCGCGACCTCACCCTGGACTCGGTCCGCGCGGCGGTCGGCATCGTCCCCGAGGAGAGCTTCCTCTTCTCGGAGTCGGTCCGCACCAACATCGCGTACGGCCGCCCGGACGCCACCGACGAGCAGATCGTCGCCGCCGCCCGCGCCGCCCAGGCCGACGAGTTCGTGCGCGCGCTGCCGGACGGCTACGAGACCAAGGTCGGCGAGCAGGGCCTGACCCTCTCCGGCGGCCAGCGCCAGCGCATCGCCCTGGCCCGGGCGATCCTCACCGACCCCCGGATCCTGCTGCTGGACGACGCCACCTCGGCGGTGGACCCGCAGGTCGAGGCCGAGATCCACGATGCGCTGCGCTCGGTGATGACCGGCCGCACCACCCTGCTGATCGCCCACCGCCGCTCGACCCTCCAGCTCGCCGACCGGATCGCCGTTCTGGACCGCGGCCGGCTGCTGGACATCGGCACCCACGAGGAACTCGAAGCCCGATGTCCCCGGTACCGGGCCCTGATCACCGACCCCGAGGCCGGCCGCACCCCCCAGCCCGCGCCCCGGCCCGACCAGCCTGACCACGCCGACCATGCCGACCATGCCGAACAGGACGGCCGGAACGCGCAGGACGGCCAGAGCGGCCCGGCCGAGCAGAGCCCCGCTCCTGTGGCCGCCACCCCCGCCCTGGCCAAGGCGGCCCGCACTGCCGACCCCGACCTGATGGCCAAGGTCGCCGCCCTCCCGCCGGCCGCCGACACCCCCGCCGTCCCCCGCGCCGAGGCAGAGGCCGGCGACCCCGACTTCACCCTCGGCCGCATGCTGCGCCCCTTCCGCACCCCGCTGGCCCTGGCCTTCCTGCTGGTCGCCCTGGACGCGGCCGCCGGTCTGGTGCTGCCGGTGCTGATCCGGCACGGTATCGACGAGGGCGTCCGCAAGGGCCTGATGGCCGGCGTCGCGGTGGCCTCGATCACCGCGCTGGTCGTGGTCCTGCTGGACTGGGTGGTGCAGAGCGCCGAGAACCGGGTCAGCGGCCGCACCGGCGAGCGCGTGCTCTACACCCTTCGGCTCAAGATCTTCGCCCACCTCAACCGGCTCGGCCTGGACTACTACGAGCGTGAGCTGACCGGCCGGATCATGACCCGGATGACCACCGACCTGGACTCGCTGATGTCCTTCCTGCAGACCGGCATGGTCACCGCCGTGGTCAGCCTGCTGACCTTCGCCGGGATCTTCGTCGCCCTGCTGATCATCGACGCCGGCCTCGCCCTGGTGGTCTTCGCCGTGCTGCCGCTGCTGGTGATCGCCACCCTGGTGTTCCGCAAGAAGTCCAAGGACCAGTACGAGCGCTCCCGCGACCTGATCAGTACGGTCAACGCCGACCTGCAGGAGAACGTGGCCGGCATGCGGATCGTCCAGGCCTTCCGTCGGCTGGACACCAACACCGACCGTTTCGTGGCCCGGGGCATCGCCTACCGCGAGGCCAGGGTCCGCGCGCAGTTCTACATCTCGCTGTACTTCCCGTTCGTCCAGTTCCTCTCCAGCGTGGCCGCCGCCCTGGTGCTGATCGTCGGCGCCGCCCGGGTCGACGCCGGGACGCTGACGGTCGGCGCGCTGGTCGCGTACCTGCTCTACATCGACCTGTTCTTCGCCCCGGTCAACCAGTTGTCCCAGGTGTTCGACGGCTACCAGCAGGCCTCGGTGGGCCTCGGTCGGATCCGCGAGCTGCTGCGCACCCCGACCACCACCGCCGAGGCCGCCGACCCGGTCCCGGTACCCAAGGGGCTGCGCGGCGAGATCACCTTCGAGGGCGTCGGATTCGCCTACAACGGCGGTGCGGACGGTGCCCCGGAGGTGCTGAGCGGGGTGGACCTGCACGTGCCCGCCGGTCAGACGGTGGCGCTGGTCGGTGAGACCGGTGCCGGCAAGTCGACGCTGGTCAAGCTGGTCGCCCGGTTCTACGACGCGACGGCCGGCACGGTCCGGGTGGACGGTGTCGACCTCACCCGCTACGACCTGGCGCAGTACCGCCATCGGCTGGGCGTGGTGCCGCAGGAGGCGTACCTGTTCGCGGGCACGGTCCGCGAGGCGATCGCGTACGGTCGGCCGGACGCCTCGGCAGCCGAGGTGGAGGCGGCGGCTCGGGCGGTCGGCGCGCACGACATGATCGTCCGGCTGTCGGGCGGTTACGACCATGAGGTCGCGGGCCGTGGGCGGAACCTTTCGGCGGGCCAGCGCCAGCTGATCGCCCTGGCCCGGGCCGAACTGGTCGACCCGGACATCCTGCTGCTGGACGAGGCCACCGCGGCGCTCGACCTGGCCACCGAGGCGGTGGTCAACCAGGCCGCCGACCGGCTCAGCGGCGGTCGCACCACCCTGGTCATCGCGCACCGCCTGACCACCGCCGAGCGTGCCGACCGGGTGGTCGTGCTGGACCACGGCCGGGTGGTCGAGGACGGCACCCACACCGAACTGCTCGCCCGGGGCGGCGCGTACGCCCGGCTCTGGCAGGCGTTCATCGCGGACGGCCACCCGGCGGCCGAGGCGGTCGCCGCCGGGTAGGCCGTCGGGCCCCGGCCGAAAGCCGCCCGGCCCCGAAGCGGTTCGAACCGAAAGCAGTTCGAACCGAAAGTGGTTCGAAGCGAAAGTGGTTCGAAGCGAAAGCCGCCTGACGGCGAAGCCGTCAGGCGGCGATCAGCGAGGCCAGCAGCCCCGAGGCGTCGATCCCGCGCGGCAGGTCGCTGACCTGCCCGTCCCCGACCTCGACGACTCGCCAGCCGGAGCCGTCGGCCCGGCTGGCGAGGTCGGTGGTGACGAAGCGGCAGCCGAGTCTGCGCACCAGCGCGGGAACGTCGGTCAGGTCGGGCTCGATCTCCTGGTGCGGGGCGTCCGGGTGCGGCCCGACCAGGATCGGCCGGCCGTCCAACCACCACACCCGGGCCTCCACGGCCCGCCGGTCCGCACCGTCCGCGTGGTCAGGTCCACCGTTCGCGCGGTCCGACCCGCCGTCCGCCTGGCCCGCCCCGCCGCCCGCGCGCTCGAACTCCTCGTACCGCCGCAGCACCACCCCGCCGGTCAGGAACTCGCCCTGGAGTTCGACGAACCGCCCGACCACCCGGCCGACGGCCGCCAGGTCGGCCAGCTCCGGCACGTAGCAGGCCTCGTGCCATTCGTGCTTGCGCGACTTCACATAGTCCTTGACGATCGCCGGCCCGCTCCCGCCGAGCCGGGCCGCGGCCGCGGCCAGTTCCGCCGGTCCGGGCGCCGCCGCCCCGGCGGTCGGGATCCAGACGCTGGGCGGGGTCGCCCCCTCGAACGCGCCGTACCAGCCGGGCAGTTCGTGTGCCGCCGCGTAACCGGGCGCGCTGGTCAGCGGGTTGCCGCCGCGGTCGGTGAGTGCGCTGGCGAACTCGGCGTACCGGGCGGAGGGGAGCATCCAACCCCGGTACCAGAGCGGGCCGCTGTCGTGGGGCACCCGCCGGACCGCCTCCTCGGCGTGCCCGGCGAGCAGCGCGTCGTGGTCGACCAGGTGGTGCTCGCCGCCCAACTCCCGCAGCATCCTGGCCTCCCAGGTGAAGTGCGGGTCGGGCCGGCGCGGGTTGAGCGGATCGGCGGGGAAGAGGATCGCGGGTACGGACATGGCGGCCAGAGTACGGCCGACGGGCCCGCCCAGGAGCACGCCTCGGCGCCGATCGGCTCCCAATCGGCGCAGGGCGTGGTCCAGCGGTTCAAGTGCGGGGCCAGGCCGATGAATCCGCTCGACGCCCTGGTCGAGCGCTGTCAGAGTGTCCCGATGCGAAATCTGCTGCGACCCCGTAAACGCGTTCCCCGGCAGGCCGCCCGGACGGTGGTGCTGGACGAGACCGGCTCGGTGTTCCTGCTCCGTTCGGACAACGACGAGGTCGGCGTCCACTGGACCATGCCGGGCGGTGGACTGGAGCGGGGCGAGAGCCCGTTGGCCGGTGCCCGGCGCGAGCTGTGGGAGGAGACCGGCTGGACCGACCTCGAACCCGGCCCGTTGCTCTGCACCTGGGAGCACGACTTCACCTGGCACGGCACCCCGGTCCGCCAGCACGAGCACATCTACCTCACCAGCGGACCGCACCGCGGCCCGGTCGGCGACGTCAGCGCGGTGCACGCCGAGGACCGGATCCTCGGCTGGCGCTGGTGGACCCCGGCCGACCTCGCCGACGAGAACGCCGACGCGCTCTGGCCGCCCCGGCTCCCGGAGCTGCTGGAGACGGTCCGCGCGGGCTGGGCGGTCGACGGACTCCCTCCGGTACCCGTCGACCTCGGCTACGTCCCGAACGCCCCGGTCGCCCGTTGGCCCGACCGGGCTGACCGGCGCCGCTACCCGCGCCCGGCGCGCCGACCCCTCCCGGCGGCCGGGCCGGACTCCCAGCCGTGCAGGTCCAGCTCCCGGTCGTGCAGGGCCCAGGGGTTCATCATCACCGTCAGCTGGGCATCGGCCAGTTGTTCGACGGTGAGCCCGGTCTCGGAGAGCAGCTGCTCGGTCGACACCGAGACGGCGATGGCGGGGCGCCAGGAGGGCAGCACGATCAGGCTGGTGCCGCGTCCGACCCGGATCGGCTCCGCCGCCGCCCGGACCGGCGTCCGTTCCTCCGAGCGGCCGACGGCGTCGGGCTGGCCCGGGCTGCCGCCGATCAGGATGCCGAGCGGGGGTTCGGTCCGGGAGGCCCCGGCCCCCGCTCCGGTACCGGTCCGGGCTCCGGACGAATCCCCGAAGGAAGTCCCGAAGGAAGCGTCGGACGAAGCCCCGGACGGAGCTCTGAACGCGCCCTCCACCGCAGCCGCCGGGGGCGCGTGATCGGCAACCGCCCCCGTTGCACCGGTGGGTTCACCTACCCACCCCGAACCGCGCGGCTCAGTGCCCGCCGGGTCGGTCACGGCCGTCTCCCGTGCGGCCGCCTCCTGCCCGGTCCGGTCGGCCTGCGGGTGCATCCGGCGCAGTCGGCGCGAGGGCGACGGCCGGCGGGAGCCGAAGCTCCGTACCTCCTCGCGGGCCGAACGCGGGGCGGGCGCGGGCCGGTTGGCCTCCGCAGGCGTCGCCGGCTGCTGGAGCCGTACGAACCCCGGCCCGGTGTCGCCCGCGGGGGCGTCCTGCCCGGTGGGGTCGTCCCCGGCCTCCTCGCCGAGCAGTGCCCGCACCTCATCGACGGGCCGCCGGCAGGCGGCCGCCAGCTCGGCCAGCGAGCGCCCCTCGGCGCGCGCGGCCCGCAGCCGGTCGGCGAAGGCGGCCCGCAGCCGCGCCGTCGTCGGATCGCCTTCCGCCGCGGCTGGGGCGGCGGTCGCGGCGAGGTACGCCTCGGTGTCCTCCGCGGTGCGCGGCCGCGGAACCGAGTCGTGGCGGGCGGTGCAGCCCTGCCGGGTCGCGCCGGCCGGGGCCGCGCCGCCCTCGGCCGCCGTGGCGATCGAGCAGATCAGGGTGGAATACGCGTCCGGCACGGACGCTGCGGCCGGGGCGGCCGGGGCCGTCGTGACGGCCGTGCCGGTCGGTACGGCGGCCGGCGGTGAGGAGCCGGCGCCGTCCGCGGGCGGGCCGGGCAGGGCGGGGTCGGTGGCGGCGGGATGGTGCGAGGTCATCGGCGGGCCCTTCGGGGGACGGTCTCGACGATCCTCCCGCACCGCGCGACCAGCTCCAAGCGTCAATCCCGGGCGTGTGCGCGCGACCACCGAGAGATCATCGCCGCCCCCTACCGGGCGTATCGGCTCAACTGCCGGGCGCGACGAAGCCCTTGAGGTCGGCGAGTACCGCGTTCGCCGCCGTGACGCCGAGCCCGAGGAACCAGGTCTCGTCCGAAACCGGCCGGGCCTGACCGGACTTGACCGCGCCGAGGGTCTTCCAGAGCGCGCCGCCGAGCACCGCGTCCTGGCTGGTCGAGCCGGGGCTGCCGTACACGCCGTAGACGATCCAGTCGGCGTCGGCCTTGTCGATCTGCTCCGGGCTGACCTCCACCGCGAGTTCCTTGACCTGCTCGATCTTCGGCTGCGGCAGCGGAACGTCGGTCAGGATGGTGCCGATGAAGGACAGCTCGGCGTAGAGCCTGGTGCGGCCCGGCATGAAGCGCAGCGGAGTGATGGTGGGCCGCTTGTCGCCGAGCTCGGTGCCGATCGCGGCGGCGGCCGCCCGGTACGCGTCGAGCTGCGCCTTGGCCTCGGCCTCCAGGCCGAACGGGCTGGCGTTGAGCAGGAAGTTCTGCTTCCAGGGGTAGCCGGGGCGCAGCGAGAAGACGGTCGGCGCGATCTTGGACAGCTGCGCGTACTGGTCCTGGGCACGTAGCTGGCTGCCGAGGATCAGGTCGGGCTTGAGCGCGGCGATCGCCTCCAGGTTGAGGCTGTTGATGGTGCCGACGGCGGCGGGGTTGCCGGCCTTGTCCTTGAGGTAGGGCGGCAGGGACTTGGAGGCGTCGGTGTGGACGACGCCGACCGGTTGGATGCCGAGCGAGACGACGTTGTCCAGCTCGCCGGTGTCCAGCACCACGACCCGGGTGGGCTTGGCCGGGATGACGGTCTCGCCCATCGCGTGCTTGACGGTTCGCGGGTAGACGCCGGGGGCGGTGTCGGTGCCGAAGCCCGTCATCTTCTCGATCACGGTGGCGTAGTCGTCGCCGCCCTGCTTGACCGACTTCTGGTCCGGCGACGAGCCGCCGCCCGGGCGCGTGCCGCGGCCGCCGGTCCCGCCGGATTCGCCGGAGCTGCCGCAGGCGGTGAGCAGCCCGCCGAGGCCGAGCGCGACGGCGCCGGTGACCCCGGCGGTGAGGAAGCGGCGGCGGGTGGGGGTGCGGGGGACGAGGGTCGGGCCGTCGGAGTCGGGGGCCACGCGACGCTCCTTCACGGGTCGGGACAGGTCGGTCATAGTTAGGTGAGGCAAACCTATCCTGCCGCTCGTCGTGACCCTGGTAGGCGGAGCTTGTCGGGGGGTCAAAAGTCATCGTGCCGGCAGAGGCCGGTGCCGTCGGGGCGGGGGCTGATACCGGCAAAAGCCGGTGCCGCCGAGGAAGTGCCGCTATCGTTGGACGCATGAAGCGCTTCACAGGCCTGTGCTGGTGGCCGTCCTAGGACGGCCACCTCATTCGCCTGACCAGGGCCGTCCGGGATGGACGGCCCTGCTGCGTTTCCCCTGCGGGACGGGCCCCTCGCCCCGGACGGCCGACACCATCGCCGTACCGAGGGAGAACCCCGATGACCACCGCCACCGCCGTGTCCGACCTGACCGCCTCGGACCCGATCGCCGACCCGGCCGCCCACCGCGTCCTCACCGGTGACCGCCCCACCGGCCCGCTCCACCTCGGCCACTACTTCGGCACCCTGCAGAACCGCGTCCGCCTCCAGGACCGGGGCGTCGAGATGTTCGTGCTGGTCGCCGACTACCAGGTCATCACCGACCGAGACCTCGCCGACCGGCTCGCCGAGCACACCGAGAACCTCGTCCTCGACTACCTCGCGGCCGGCCTCGACCCCGACCGCGCCACGATCTTCGCGCACAGCGCCGTCCCCGCCCTCAACCAGCTGCTGCTGCCCTTCCTCAGCCTGGTCAGCGTCGCCGAACTGAGCCGCAACCCCACCGTCAAGGACGAGATCGCCCACTCAAGCCAGGCAGCCGTCAACGGACTGATGTTCACCTACCCCGTCCACCAGGCCGCCGACATCCTGTTCTGCAAAGCCGACCTCGTCCCGGTCGGCCAGGACCAGCTGCCCCACCTCGAAGTCGCCCGCACCATCGCCCGCCGCTTCAACGAGCGCTACCCGCACGCCGACGGCAGCGCCGTCTTCCCCCGGCCCAAGGCGCTGCTCTCCGACGCCCCGATGCTGCTCGGCACCGACGGCGGAAAGATGAGCAAGAGCCGCGGCAACGCTGTGTCCCTCGGCGCCACCGAGGACGAGACCGCCCGGATCATCCGCGGCGCCAAGACCGACGCCGAACGCCGCATCAGCTACGACCCGGCGAACCGCCCCGAGGTGTCCAGCCTGGTCCTGCTCGCCGCACTCTGCCAGGAACGAACCCCCGAGGCGATCGCCGAGGAGATCGGCGACGGCGGAGCCGCCGCGCTCAAGCGCACCGTCACCGAGTCGGTCAACGAGTACTTCCGCCCGCTGCGTGCCCGCCGCGCCGAACTCGCCACCGACCGCGGCCGCCTGCGGCAGGTCCTGCGCGACGGCGCGGCGCGGGCCAACGCCATCGCCGACGCCACCCTCGCCGAGGTGCGGGAGGTGATGGGGGCGATCTGAAGGGTCCTCAGCCGACCGGTCCGGGGCTGCCCGACCCGGGGCTGCCCGACCCGAGGGTCCCCGACCCGGGTGGTCCCCGACCTGCGGAGTCCTCGGGCCGTCGACCGGTGGACATCGGCCGGTCGAGGCGGGGGCATATCGTCACCGGGCGGCCTCGACCTCACCCGAGGCCGCCCGCAGCCCCACTCCTTCCCCGAAAGGCCCGGCCCATGGACCAGAACCCGACCCCCCCCGGTCAGGGACTGACCCGCCCGCCGCACCTGCGCCCCGGCGACCACATCGCCGTCGTCGCCCCCAGCGGCCCGATCGACCCCGCGCGACTCACCGCCGGCTGCGAGATCCTCCGCTCCTGGGGCCTGCGCGTCACTGTCGCCCCGCACGTCCTCGACACCCACCCGACCCTCGGCTACCTCGCCGGTACGGACGCCGACCGCGCCGCCGACCTCCAGGACGCCTGGCTCGACCCCACCGTCGACGCCGTCATCTGCGCCCGTGGCGGCTACGGTGTTCACCGCATCGTCGACCTGATCGACTGGACCGCGATGCGCGCGGCGCGACCCAAGCCCTTCATCGGCTTCAGCGACGTCAGCTCCCTGCACGAGGCCTTCGCCCAGCGCCTCGGCCTCGTCACCCTGTACGGGCCGTTGGCCGCCGGCGCCTCCTTCGTGGACGACGGCCCCACCGCCGAACACCTGCGCCGGACCCTCTTCGACCCCGCCTCCACCACCGTCCTCACCTCGTCCACCGCCACCGCGCTCGTTCCCGGCCGAGCCCGCGGCGTCACCGCCGGAGGATGCGTCCACGTCCTCGCCGCCGAGCGCGGCACGCCCGCCGCCCGCCCCTCCTATGCGGGCAGCATCCTGA
Source organism: Kitasatospora sp. NPDC101155 (assembly GCF_044768305.1). Lineage (NCBI taxonomy): Bacteria > Bacillati > Actinomycetota > Actinomycetes > Kitasatosporales > Streptomycetaceae > Kitasatospora > Kitasatospora sp. NPDC101155. The sequence goes on from NZ_JBIWPN010000053.1 coordinate 43,237, forward strand.
TCCTCGAAGACGTGAACGAGCACCAGTACCAGCTCGACCGCCTGCTCACCCAGTTCCTCCGCTCCGGCGCCCTCGACGGCGTGGCCGGCATAGCCCTCGGCTCCTGGGAGGGCTGCGGACGCCCCGAACGCGTCCGGGACGTGATGCTCGACCGCCTTGGCGGCCTCGGTGTGCCGGTGGTCTGGGAACTGGGCTTCGGCCACTGCCCGTCCACCCTCACCGTCCCGCTCGGCGTCCCCGCACTGCTGGATGCCGACGCCGGCACCCTCACGCTGGATCTGCCGGCCCTGTCCTGAACTGTCCTTCCCACAAGCCGCCCTCTCCTCAGCCGTCCATCGGGCCCGGACGGGTGAGTAGGGTGCGGCCATGAACGAGGACCGCCTCACCGCCCTTGCCCTCGGATTCCTCCGCGGCCCGGGCAGCAACGCCCGCACGATCCTCGGACTTGCCGGCCCGCCCGGCGCCGGCAAGTCCACCTTGGCGCGCCACCTGGTCGCCGAGGTCGAACGCGTAGAAGGCCCCGGCACCGCGGCGTACGTCCCGCTCGACGGCTTCCACCTCTCCGCCGCCCAGCTCGACCGCCTCGGCCTGACCCACCGCAAGGGCGCCCCGGCCACCTTCGACGCCCACGGTTACCTCGCCCTGTTGCACCGCATCGCCGCCGACCGCTTCCAGGACATCTACGTCCCCGACTTCGACCGCACCCTGGACGAGCCGGTCGCCGCCCGCCACCTCGTGCGTCCGCACACCCGCCTGGTCATCACCGAGGGCAACTACCTCGCGTCCGCCGACACCCCCTGGCCGGACGCCCGCCGACTGCTGCGGGAGCTCTGGTACGTCCACACCGACGATGCCGTCCGCGAGGAGCGACTGCTGCGCCGCCACCGCGACGGCGGCCGGGACGAGGCCACCGCCCGCCAGTGGGTCGCGGGCAACGACCATCCCAATGGCGAGTACGTGAAGCCGGGCCGTGTGCTCTGCACCCGGACCGTCCCCGGGACCGGTTTGCCTGAGGCGCCAGGGAGGGGTAGTGTTCTCTAGTCGCTCGGCAGGGAGCACCGGACACGCATCGGCGCGGACGGTCCCGGGGCGGCCAATCCTCTGAAACACCTTTCCGGTTCGTGCCGGTCGTTTTCGCGTTCTCGTGGTGCGGCTCGGTGCTCATTCGGCGTGCGCGTTTTATTGGATTGCGGTCGATTCGCTTTTCGGAGCGGGGATCGGCTAGAGTTTGAAACGTCGGACGGGGCGTCAAGCCCCGGAAGACACCGGCGAGTTGGATGAAGGAAGCCCTGGAAACGGAGCGGAAAACATCTGATAAGCTGGAAACACGAAAGAACGAAGCGCCCGGAGGGCCCGCTGGAAGGCGGTCCGAAGGAAGCGTCCGTT
>NZ_JBIWPN010000054.1:0-7483 GCF_044768305.1 Kitasatospora sp. NPDC101155
ACGCCCTGTGGAAGAACCCGGAGGACCTGACCGACCGGCAGAACGTGAAACTGACCTGGATCGCGGTCAACGACCCACGCCTGCACCGCGCATACCTGCTCAAGGAGGGCCTGCGCACCGTCTACCGCATCGCGAAGACCGAAGGGCTGGTGGCCGCCGTCGCAGCCCTGGACCGGTGGCTCGCCTGGGCCCAGCGCTGCCGCATCCCCGCCTTCCTCGAAGTGCGCAGCAAGATCAAGCGGCATTACGACGCCATCGTGGCCGCTATCGCCGAACAGTTGAGCAACGGGCTGATCGAGTCCACGAACACCAAGACCCGCCTGATCATCCGCAGAGGCTTCGGCTTCCGCTCCGCCGATGCGGTCATCGCGCTCGTCATGCTCTGCCTCGGCGGCAACCGCCCGACCCTGCCCCGCCGCCAACTCGCGTGACCACACCCACGGATCCAGCAGAAGAGCCTAAAATCGGGGGTATGGCGACGGTGGCTCCGGACACCCCCGATACCGCCCTCGCGGAGGAGTTCTCCGTACTGTTGGTCGGTGTCCAGCGTCTGCTCGGACGCCGGTTGCGTCAGGGCCTGGACCGGCCGCGCCTGCGTGGGGCGCAGGTGGAGCTGTTGCGGTTGGTGGCGGACAGTCCCGGGTTGCGGGTTTCGGACGCGGCCCAGGAGTTGTGTCTGGCCGGGAATTCGGTGTCGACGCTGGTCAATCAGTTGGTCGCGCAGGGCCTGTTGCGGCGTGAGGCGGATCCCGGTGACCAGCGTGCGGCGCTGCTGTACGCGAGTGGGCAGGCGAAGGAGCGTATCGAGGCCTGGCGCTCGCGCCGCCGGGTGCTGGTGGGGGAGGCGGTGGCGGGCCTGCCCGAGCGGGAGCGGGCGGCGCTGGCCGCCGCCCTGCCCGCGCTGCGCTCCCTCGCCCAGGGCCTGCGCGACCTGCCCGAGGAGGGGTGATGGACGCGACCGGCCAGGACGCGGTGGTGTGTCGGGGCCTGGAGTACACCTTCCGCCGCGGCCGTGGCAAAGGCCGCCGGACCCGTGCCGTCGACGGTATCGACCTGACCGTCCGCACCGGTGAGGTGTTCGGTCTGCTCGGTCCCAACGGCGCCGGTAAGACCACCACCATCCGCGCGATCACCACCCTGCTGCCCGTCGGCGCCGGCATGGTGCGCGTCTTCGGCCACGACGCCGCCCGCCGCCTCATGCGGGTGCGCCGCCTGCTCGGCTACGTGCCCCAGCAGCTGTCCGCCGACGCCGGGCTGACCGGACGCGAGAACGTCGCGCTGTTCGCCCGCGTTTTCGACGTCCCGCGTGCCGAACGCGCCGAACGCGTCGCCCAGGCCCTGGCGGCCGTCGGCCTCACCGACGCCGCCGACCGTATGGCCGCCACCTACTCCGGCGGCATGGTGCGCCGCCTCGAACTCGCCCAGGCCCTGGTCAGCGCCCCGCGCCTGCTGGTCCTGGACGAACCCACCATTGGTCTGGACCCGATCGCCCGCACCGGGGTGTGGGAACGCATCGACGCCGTACGCGAGGCCACCGGTATGACCGTCCTGGTCACCACCCATTACATGGACGAGGCCGACCGCCACTGCGACCGTATCGCCCTCATGGACCGTGGCCGCATCCGCGCGCTCGGCACCCCCGCCGAACTCAAGGACCGCCTGCGCCGGGACGACTCGCGCCGGGACGAACCCACCCGGGACGACCCGCGCCGGGGCGACTCGCTCCGGGACGAACCCACCCGGGACGACCCGCGCCGGGGCGACTCGCTCCGGGACGAACCCACCCGGGACGACTCGCGCCGGGGCGACTCGCGCCGGGACGAACCCACCCGGGGCGACTCGCGTCAGGGTGACTCCCGTGGGGACGTCCTCACCCTGGCCGACTCCTGCGGGGCTGACTCCCGCGGGGCTGACTCCCGTGGGGACTGCCCGTGCGGGGCTGGCCCGCGCGGGGACGGTCCCACGCTGGATGACGTGTTCCGCTATTTCGCCGGCCGTGACCTGGCCGATGCCACGGAAGGAGATTTCGGTGATGTCCGCCGTACCTGCCGCACCGCAGGCCGCGTCGGCTGAACCTCCCGGAGGCGGACCCGCCCCCACGGTGCGGATGGGCCTGCTGCTGGTGCCTGCGCGTGCCCGTACCGGCTGGCGCGTGATCCCTGCCCGTGTCGGCGCGATGTGCGCCGTGGATCTGCAGAAACTGCGCCACGACCGCACCGAGTTGTACACCCGCGCCGTCCAGCCCGCCCTGTGGCTGCTGATCTTCGGCGAGACCTTCACCCGCCTCAAAGCCATCCCCACCGGCGGCATCCCGTACCTGGACTACCTGGCACCGGGCATCATCGCCCAGTCCGCGATGTTCATCGCGATCTTCTACGGCATCATGATCATCTGGGAGCGGGACTCCGGGGTCCTGACCGAACTCCTGGTCACCCCCACCCCCCGCGCCGCGCTGGTCACCGGCAAGGCCTTCGCCGCCGGCGTGAAGGCACTCCTGCAGGCGGTGGTCGTGGTGCTGATCGCCACCTCCCTCGGGGTCGCCATGACCTGGAACCCGTTGCGCCTGCTGGGCGTGGTGGCGGTGGTGCTGCTCGGCTCGGCGTTCTTCTCCTGCCTGTCGATGGCCATCGCCGGGATCGTGCTCACCCGCGACCGCCTGATGGGCATCGGCCAGGCGATCACCATGCCGCTGTTCTTCGGCTCCAATGCCCTCTACCCCCTCGGCCTGATGCCGGGCTGGCTCCAGGCCGTCAGCAAGGCCAACCCGCTCAGCTACCAGGTCGACGCCCTGCGCGGCCTGCTGATCGGCACGCCCTCCCACCTGCCGCTGGACTTCGCCGTCCTCGCGGCCGCCACGGCGGCGGGCATCGCCGCGGCCTCCGCCCTGCTGGGACGCCTGGCCCGCTGACGCCCGCACCCCGCCCCGGCGCAGCACGAACGCGCCGAAGGGATACCCCGCACCCCGCCCCCCGGCCCGGCGCAGCGCGCACGCGCCGAAGGGATGCGGTGTGCCCGGCGCCCGGCCCGGGGCGCGCGCCCCGGGCCGCCGACGCCGACCCCACCATGGCCCCACCGTTGCTTCGGGCTGGGGCGGGTGTCTAGGACGGTGTTTGCAAGTGGCCCCAGCGAGGAACGGTTTGAGTTGGCCCCACCTGGCGGCCGGCGCGAAGAGGGCAGCCCCGCTGGGTCACACCGTCCGGCGTCCGGTAACGTGGGGATCTTCGCTGGGCGCGCTCCCGCGGAGTCCATGAGGGCAGACGCCGATGACCGACATGCACGCTCAACGTGCGCAAGTTCGCCTCGACGCGGCCCTGGAGGGCCTCGCTCGCGTCTTCCGCGGGGCGACCGCTCACCCCGAGGAGTACAACTGCGAGTGCCATTGGGGCAGCGCGGAGGAGCTCGCCCTCCTCAAGGTGCCGGGTGTGAGGCTCGATCCCGACCTCCTGCGGCGGGCTTGGTGGGCCCCTGACTGGACTGACCACGGCGCGGTGCTGCGCCGTATCCTGCCTCAGCTCGCGGGCGCCCTCGTCGACAGCCGGTCCCAGTCGTTCCGGTACCGGGACGAGATCGGCGTCTCGCTCGCCCGCGGGCACTGGCAGGAGTGGCCGCGGGAGCAGGCAGCGGCCGTACGGGAGTTCCTGCACGCGTTCTGGGCCCGCACCCTCGTCACCCCCGACCCTGCCGCGAGCGTGCATCGGACCCTCGTCCTGTGTGTCGAGGCGTCCGGCGAACTGAGTCCGTGGCTCGACGTCTGGGAGGCGCTGGAGCACCCGATGGCCGACCGGAACCTCGCGGAGGCAGTCGACACGTGGGACTACGACCTGCTCGCCGATGAACTCCCCTGGAGCACATGGCACGACAAGGACGAGCAGCTGGCGGTCCTCACCGCTTGGCTCACCCGCCATGCCTCCGCCCGGCTGAGAGCGCACAACGCCCCGGACGACCTGCTCCAACGCCTGAGGCTGATCAGCCTCACGGGGCCCGCCCGCTGGCACGATCCACACTGGCCCGGCTACACCTACTGACCACAGGGCGAAGCAGGCCGAAGCTCTCCGGGTGGGAGCCCATCACAAGATCAGCGACAGAGTCCCTGGGGCCACTTCAATCCGTTCCTTCTCCACACCGACCAGGGTCCTCGCCCGGACAGCCTAAAAGTGGGGCCAGACGAAACCGTTCCAGTGGGGCAAAGCTCACCGTCGCCGACGGGCACGACGGCCCAGGCACGGACCAGCCACCCCCGGCCACCCCCGGCCGCCCCTCGGCCGCCCGGACATCCGGACGGCCCCCCGGGGGTCGGGCGTTGTGGATGCCCTGCCCTGGCGTTAGGTGTTGTGGATGCCCTGTCCGGGTGTCAGGATCCCGGCCGGGTCGAAACGCCGCTTCGCCCGTTCCACCCGTTCCCACAGCTCCCCGTAGTGCCGCTGCCAGTCCGCCCCTGTCATTCCCGGTACCGCCCCGATCAGGTACCGCTTCCCGCCCAGCTCGACCGCCCGCTCGTACAGGCGCCGGTTGCGTTCCAGCATCCCCGCCGTGTCCGCCCCCGGCCCCGGGAACGCCAGGAGGTCGAAGTGCCAGCCCACCGCTTCCTGGGGCAGCACCGCCAGCGGCGCCTTCACCCGCTGGCGCGCGTACGGGTAGAACAGCAGCAGCCCCGCTCCCAGGTCCGCGGCGGTCAGCACCCGTGCCGCCTCCTCCATGAACGCCCGCGCGCCGGAGGCGGGCAGGAACAGGCTCAGCCACGGCTTCGCCAGCCCCCACAGCCCCGCCGCCCGCAGATACCCGGCGAACGCGTCCACCCGGAACGCGTACTCGCGCCAGCTCTGCTCCACCACCGACGTCTCACCCGCCACCGGATTGAGCCCCGCCAGCAGCGCCTCCCGGTCCACCGCCCGCCCCGCCTGCCCGTACGCCACCAGCTCCGCCGTGTACCGCCACCGCCGCCCGTCCGCGCTGCGCACCACGTTGCCGACCTGCAGGTCGAAGCGTCCGTCGGCCAGCACCCGTTCCTGGTCGGCGAGGTAGGCGTCGAGGTCGTCGTAGGCGAGGGTGAACACGGTGGAGCGCTCGCGTACCGCCACCAGCGCCAGCGTGGCCCGCACGATGATGCCCGCCTGCCCGCCGCCGGCCAGCACCGCCTCGAACAGCTCCCGGTTGCGCTCCCGGGAGGCCGTCACCAGCTCACCCGTCCCGGTCACCACCTCCAGTTCCCGCACGGTGTCGACCTGCATGCCGTGGTGCTGCACCGCCCCGCCGATGCCGCCCACGCTCAGCGTCCCGCCGACGGACAGGTGCAGATAGTCCGTCAGGCACGGCGGCACCCAGCCCTGCGCCAGGCCCGCGTCCGTCAGCTGCGCCCAGGTGGCGCCGGCCTCGACCACGGCCTGCCCGGGCCGGATCGAGACGATCTTGTCCAGGCCGCGGGCGTCGATCGCGATGCCGCCGCGGGGGTTGGCCTGGCCGTAGTTGGAGTGCGACTCCAGCCCGCCCTGCCCGACCACTGCCGCGTCGCCGCTCTGCCCGTTGACGGCCACCGGGATGCGGTGGCGGTGGGCGAAGGCGATCGTCTTCTGCACGTCCAGCACCGAGCCGGGCCGCAGCACCGCGCGCGGCGCGGCGGTGACCAGGTGCCCGAAGTCGCCGCGGAACCGTTCCAGTCCCTCGCCCTGAAGCGTCACCGTCCCGTCCAGCAAGGGAAGTTCGGCGATCTGCGTGCCGGGCTCGGCGGCCCAGGAGCGGGCGGCGGTGTTCCAGCCGACGACGGCGGCGCCGGCGCCGGCGATCAAGGCACGGCGGGACAGTCCTGACCTGCTCATATCAGAATTTCTCCGATCAGTCGTCATATCGGGATTGTTGTACCGCAACCATCCCGCGACCACCTACTGCCCCGCACGCCCCTGGCCGTCGCCGCGGTTCGGCGGGCGAGCGGAGCACTTCCTCCACCGGCGCCCGCGGGCCGGCCGTGAACGGCGCCCGGTGCCCCCGCCGGGTCTGCGGCCCGGGCGGGGTCCGTTTGTTGCGGGCCCGGCGGCCGCACCCGGCCCGCGGCGCCGGGGCCTCGTGGGCGCGCGTCACTGGCCCGCCTGTCCCAGGCGCCGCTCGATCTGCCGCAGGTCCGCCATCGTGTGGTCCCACATGTGGCGCTGGTAGGCGGGGGCGTCGGCGGGGATGCGGGCGCCGGCCGCCCGGGCCTCCTCCAGCAGCGCCCGCCGGGCCTCGGGCAGGCAAGCCACCCGCGGGCTGGCCTCGCTCAGGTCCCGCAGGACGAAGGCCAGTTTGAAGGCGTAGGCGTGCGGGCTGACGGTGAACAGGATCCGGTAGACCCACAGGCCCTCCTCCCCGTCCAGGATCCGGTCGTTGTGGCTCATCAGCCGCACCCGCGCCTTCAGCACCAGGTCCGCGTGCACGTTCATGTCCCGTGTCCCCCTTCGTCGTTGACCGTCCGTCCACCCACCCCCCGCGCGGCGCCGGGGCGCGACGGCTCGCGCGCCGGCCGCCCGGGAATGCGGGCGGCGGCGCGTGGGCCGCGAAGGGGAGTGGGATGTTGCACGAGTGTGCGCCCCGCCGAGGGGCCTGGGCAAGGTGAAACCGGGGTGCGCTAGGTCCTACCGAAACCCTGGCCTGACCTGGCAGGATTGGGGTCGGCACCCTCCCGGGGCCCGGGTGGGAAAACCCGTTGCACCCCCGGACGGCGCTGCGCGACAGTGGTCGCGGACACACGCCGCACGCCGCGCAGCGAAGGAGGGGAGTACGCCGTGAACGCCGTAGCAGCCCGAGCCGCCCGTGGCCGTGGCTATCGCCGCTTCCCGTCCGCGCCCCGCGTCGCCGCCGTCCCTGCCCGGGCGCGCTGAGCACCGCGCATTCCCGCGCATTCCCGCGTATTCCCGCGCATTCCCGTGGATTCCGCGCGCATTCTCCGTGGAGAGCAAGGGTGTTGACGCCCTCTTGAGGGCGAGCTGGGCACTGGAGAGCCCAGGGGCCTGTAAAGCCCCCGCTTCGGCTGTGGCGGTTCGAATCCGCCCTCGCCCACCCCTGCACAGGCCTTGCCCTGCCCCGCTGCCGCGCGTCCCGGCAAGGACCTGCCGGTACGAGCCGTCCCCGGGCCGTGGTGGCGGCCCGGTTGCGGACGTCGCGCGTGCGCTGGGGCGCCGGTGCGCGGGAGGGTCTAGCCTGGCCGCATGTTCGTACTGGAGTTGACGTACACCGCTGGTCCGGAGCGGATCGACGAGGCGTTGCCGCGGCATGTGGAGTGGCTGCGCGGGCAGTTCGAGGCGGGGGTGTTCCTGGCTGCGGGGCGTAAGGTGCCGCGCGAGGGCGGGGTGATCCTGGCGGCGGGGCAGGACCGGGCGGCGGTCGAGGCGCTGGCGGCCACCGACCCGTTCGCGCGCGAGGGCCTGGCCGAGTACCGGGTGACGCAGTTCGCCGCCGGCTTCACCGCGCCGGCCCTCGACGGGTACCGCGAGCAGCCGCCCGCCTGAACCCGCCC